>CAYXKH010000032.1:0-19673 GCA_964465255.1 uncultured Isosphaeraceae bacterium | reverse complement strand
CATCGGTGGCCGCGCTGGTCGTGTCCACGCTCAGGGGCCTCCGCGCAGCCCGTGCTCGACGTGCGGGCCGCAGTGCCACGGGCTCGGGCTTGGGCACGGGCACGGGCACGGGCTTGGGCTTGGGCACGGGCTTGGGCTTGGGCACGGGCTCGTCGCGACTCGGTCTCGGGTGCGCGATGCTGGCCGCGACGGCGCTCGGTTACGCATGGCTTGGCGTCCGCTGCGACCGCGTGCATGACGACGACCTTCGCCGCGAGCTCGTCGCCGCGCCGACTGTCGCAACCGACGATGCGGCGGCGCTGCCCCAGCCGCGGGCTCCACTTCGAATGGTCCGCGGGCTGGTTCTCGACGCGCCGGCGCTGGCTCCGCGTCGCTCGCCGCTGGCGCGATTCGATCCGCGACCTCCGCGCTGGCGATTCCGACTGGCGGTGACGGCCATCGCCCCAGCGGCTTCGGGCGGAGGCGCGGAACTCGGGGCGATGCGTCCGGCGCGAGGCGTCCTCTGGACCAGCGTGACGGATGCCAGTGCGGAGGTGGCCGGGGAAGAGATGGTCGGCCGCTGGGCGGTGCGCGGCCTGGCAACTCGAGCCTTCGGCGATGAACCGACCGCCCTCGCAGCCCCGCTCCGCGCCGGCGACACCGTGCTGATTGCGGGGCGCGTCGAACCGTTTGGCGGCCCGGACAATCCCGGAGAGTTCGACGCTCGCGGCTGGGCCCGCGCAAAAGGTCTGGCCGGGGCACTGTGGGTGGAGGATCCGGCGCTTGTCGAGCGGGTCCCGAGGCGCGATGACGCACCCTCCGCAAGCGCCATGGCCGCAATCGGATCGTGGCTTTCGAGTCGGCACGCGGCGCTTCGTGCGGCCTCGCGGGAGTTCGGCGACCAGGCCTTGGAACGCGGTCTGCCGCGGCGCATCGACCCGGACATCCGGGCCCTCCTTCGAGCGATGTTCCTCGGTCGCCGCGATGCCGAGCTTGCCGAACTCGAGTCAGCCTTCCGCCGCACCGGGACCATGCACCTGGTCGCGATCTCCGGCTTCAACATGGCCGTCCTTGCCGCAGGCGCGATCTGGCTCCTCTCGCGGCTCGGCGCCGCCAGGCGCAGTCACGCCCTCGCAGTGGTGATTGTGATTCTCTGCTACCTCGCAATCGTCGACGCGGCCCCCGCGGTGCTTCGCGCCGGGGTGATGATTCTGGTCGCGGCCGCGGCCCAGGCGCTCGGACGAGGATGGAGCCGGCAGGGCGTGATTGCCACTTCGGCGCTTCTCCTTCTGGTGATCGATCCGGCGCAACTCTTCAATGCGGGGTTCCAGCTCTCCTTTGCGGTGGTGGCGGCGCTGGCCTTTCTGACCCCGGCCATTCGAACCCGCTGCTTCGGCCCGCGCAACCTGCACGCCTCGACCTTTGCGGCCTTCTTCCGCGAGCGGAGCCGCGACGCCGTCGCTGCCGCCGGAGCCGCGTGGATTGCCTCGACACCGATCACGGCGTGTCACTTCGGACTCATCTCGCCGCTGGCGGCGCCGCTCTCGCTGCTGCTGATGCCACTGGCGACGGTGCTCCTTCTGGTGGGCTACCTCAAGATGGCGCTCACACCGCTGTCGCCGGTTCTGGCCGCGGCAACCGGGGCTCCGGTCGCGGTGCTCGCCGCTCTCTTTGCGGCCCTGGTTCGAGCAGCGGACGGGCTCCCCGGCGCGGTTGTGCATGTGCCGGCCCCAGGTCCGATCTGGTGCGCACTCACGGTCGCGGCCCTGATCGCCGCGGTGCTCGGACGCTCGCGGCGCACGCGTCGGATGGGCCTTGCCGCCGCCGGGTGCGCCGCGGTGGCTCTGGTCTGGCCGATTCGTCCGGTGTGGCTTGGTCGAGACGTCCCCGCGCTTCGACTCGACATGCTCGCGGTCGGTGACGGCACCGCAATTGCAATCCAGAGCGGAGCGCACGCGGTGCTCTTCGACGCCGGAAGCACCTCGCTCTCCCGCGGGGAGCGAACGATCATCCCGGCGCTTCGGGCCCTTGGCGTGCGGGCGATCGACGCCATCGTGGTCAGCCATCCGAACCTCGATCACTATGCGGCGATTGTCGAGCTGATCCAGGAGTTCGAGGTGGGCGAGGTGATTCTCGGGGAGTCGTTTCTCGTCGCCGCAGGTCCACTGCGCGGCCCTTCGCTTCTGCCGCACACGGCCGAGACGCCCGTGGCGGCGACGCGGGCGGCGCTGCATCAGGCCGGCATTCCTGTGACCCTTGGACAGACGGGCCTCACGCGGCGCTTCGGCGAAGCGACCTGGACCTGGATCCACCCCGCGCCCGGGTTTCTCGCTCGACGAGTCAACAGCACCTCGCAGGTCGTTCGGATTGCGCTTGGAGCGCGCTCGATTCTGCTGTGCGGTGACATCGAGGAGGAGGCCATCGCGGCGCTCTCCAGCCGACCGCTCCCGCCCTGCGACATCCTCGAACTGCCGCATCACGGAAGCTGGCGCGAGGCCGCGGCGGATCTGGTCGAAGCGCTCGAGCCCGAGCTAATCCTCCAGTCGACCGGTCCGGCGCGGCTGCTCGGGGACCGGTGGCGGAGCCGTCTGGCCGGACGAACTCGGCTGATCACCGCCCGCGACGGAGCCCTTTGGGTGGAGATCGACCGCGACGGGACGATCACGCACGGGGCGTTCCTTCGTGGCGAGATGCGATGAGTCGAACTGAGCAGGTCTCCTCCGCCGCCGAACTCAACGTCGGGAGGGGCCGCGGTGCGGTTCCTGAGTGGGTTGTGAAATCTCCCTGCGCCGTCCACAATGCGATGCGCAGCCCGGGGGCTGTTGCTCTTCTGGGGGACCGTGTCGACCGTCAGCCGAGAGCGTGGGTGTGACCTCCGCCGCTGCGAGCCCCTTCGGAGGGGGCGCGGTTGCGCCAGGGGCGCTCGCCCAGCCACCGGAGATGGCGTGCGGTGACCGACATGACCGACATGACCGACATGACCGAGCATGACCGACATGACCGACATGACTGAAGTGTTCCCCATCTTCGAACACCTTCAGACCCTTGGCCGACTCGGTGAGGGCGGCTGTGGCACGGTCTGGCTGGCTCGAAATCTCTCGACCAATGAACTGGTCGCGGCGAAGGTCCCGCGGGCCGGTTTCCGCTCCAGTGATGCGCTGGCTCGATTCGAGGACGAGTGCGATCTGCTTCTGCGACTTCCGCGCCACGACAACGTGGTGAAGGTCATGCGCTGTTCGGTGGCCACCGAAGGGCATTCGACTGCGGTCAGGAGCAAGACGCTCCTGGCACTCGACGACGCCGCCACCTCGCATGCGGCAACGGCTCGGTTGGACTCGGCGCCTGCAGCCGCGATCGATCCACTGGGCGCCGCCGGCGACGCGCCGATGGCTCGACCGAGGAACGATCTCTTCAGCGAGACACCCGCCGAGCGTCGGACCGCGGAGGCTGCCGGCGCCGCCCGGGTGCCGGCCCTGGAGATGGAGTACATCGAGAACGCCCGCACCATTCTCGAATATGCCGAGCGTCGCCAGCTCGACCAGCGCTCCCGAGTGGCGCTTCTCGCGGAGGCCTGCCGTGGCGTCGCCCATCTCCACCTGCACGGCGTGGTGCACCTCGACCTCAAGCCCTCGAACATCCTGGTCGACGATGTGGCCGGTCGCCCCGGTCGACCGCGGGTCATGGATCTCGGTGCCGCCAAGGTGCGCCTGCACCGCGATCGGCGCGATCCTCTCTTCTCGATCCGCTACGCCAGCCCGGAACAGCTCACCACCCGTTCGCCCGAGACCCTGACCCAGGCCAGCGACGTGTACTCGCTGGGCAAGCTGCTGGCGGCGCTGGTCGCCGGTCAGGCCGCGATTGCCCTGCCCAACACCGGATCGCGCGAGGAGCAGATCAAGGCGGCCCTCGACTGGCGGGCGGAGCGGGTCCGGAACTTCGTTCCCGACATCGATCCCGACCTCTACCACATCATCGCCCGGGCCACCGATCCCAATCCCAGAGAGCGGGCTCACGCGTACGAGAGCGCCAGCGATCTCGGCCGCGGCCTTCGCGAGTGGCTGGTGCCCCGGCGGACCAAGCTCTTCGACCTCGCCTACCGCGGCGCCAATGCGGTGCCGCTCCCGGTCTGGCGCCTTGCGGCCGTGGTCTGCGCCGCCCTTCTGGCAACGGGGCTGGCCATGGCCGCGGGCTACGGCAGCGTGCGCGCGGGCGGAGCCGCGGCGATGTATCTGCCGGTCATGCCGCCGGCGACGTTCGATCACGTCGTCGTCCTGCAGATCAGGCCGGAGGACACGGCAGAGCAGATCGGCGCCGCGGCCATGGCGCTGGGGGCGCCGGAAGTGGATGCGAAGGATCCGCCGAGCTTGCGCTGGCTGTATGCCAAGCTGATTCCACTGCTCGTCGACGGCGGGGCCAAGGCGATCGTCTTCGACGTGAGCTTCCCCGAGAATCCCGCCTACCGCGAGGCCACGCGCGCAATGTGCGAGGCGATCATCGCGGCGACGAAGGGTGGTTGTCCGGTGGCCGTGGGCAACAAAGACATGTGGTCGTCGAGGCCGGGGCCCGACCAGATCGATTCTGAGCTGGCGGGAGTGGTCGAGTCCGGCCACTTGTACATGAATCCCGAGGGGACCCCGACCTACGCGGGGATGATCTATGTCGCTCGACTGTCGCCCGAGCGCGGCCTGGTTCGATCGCTGCCAACCGCCGGCGTCGAGGCTTGGCTGGGGGGTCGGCGGGAGGTGGATCTGGAGATCGACGAGGAGGCCTCTGTGCTTCGCTTTCATTCCCGTGGACAGCTCGAGGTTCCACTCTCGCGTGTGGGCCCCCAGAGTATGGTCCACGACGCCGACGCGCCCTCGGATGGGACGCCCGACGCATGGGACGCGGCGCCGTTGACGACACCCGCACCGCCCGGAAGCCATGCAGATCTGGTTGGAATTCTGCGCTTTGCGCTGCCTCCACCCGAGACGCTGCTCCGGGCAACCCTGCCGCTGCTCGAACTGCTCGCCATGCCGCCCCATGAGCGCCAGAACAGGCTTGATGGTCGGCTGATCGTGATCTCGAACAACTTCGACAGCGGCGACCTCCTGCGGGCCGAGCACTTCCCAGGCCACTCTGGCGGTCCCGGCGCCTGGGTCCACGCTGCGGTGATCGAGGCGATGCTCGAGGGCAATCCGCCGAGGGATACCTCGTGGAATCTCTTCGCACGAATGCTCGCGGCCGCGTTTCTCGGATGCGGGGCGGTCTGGATCGGCCTCGAGATCGGGCTGCTCAAGCCCCGGAGACGGGCGCCCGCGAGCGGAGGGACGGCCCCTCGTCGCGGGCTCGCTGCGATCATCGCCTGGGCCGTGGTGGCGGCGATCCTGTTGACGATCTGGCTCGCCGCGAAGATTCTTCACATTCACCCATCGTTTGTGCCCACCCAGATCGTGCTTGCCGCACTTTTCGGGGCGGCCTTGGGTGTCACCGGGTCATGGCTGGGGCCATGCATTGCCATCGAATGGGAACGTCTCCGTCGCTCAAACTTCCGGGAGGTCGCAAGTGCCTGATCGAACCATCGTGATCCGACTCGCGTGTCTTGCCCTGGCCCTCACCGCGTCCACCGGCTGCCAGCAGCAGCCGCTCGGGCGCGTCGAGGCCGTGGGAAACAAACCTGCTCTCTATGAGATCAACGCCTCGGCTCAGATTCCGACGGAGGTGGTCTTCAACTTCCCGAACGAGTTTGTGCTGCGCAACGTCAAGACCGACTGGAAGACGAGCCCCGTCAACGGTTACATGTATCGCTACGTCTACAGCGCCCTCTTTCGCGGGGGAGCATCCGCCGCCCTCAACGCCGACGGCACGATCACACTCCACTCGGGCAGCGTCTATGTGACCTCGAAGTTCGAGCGCGACGACCCGCTCACCGGCGCCCAGGTCGGCGCCGGAGCGGAGCCGGGCATTCCCGAGCCGACGATCATGAGCATCTGGTGGTATCCGATTGTCGTCCATGGACCGATCCAGGTCGGCTCCGACGGCACCCACCTGATCGTTGAGGCGGGGGTCTCCGACGCGGCCGGTGCGGCCGTCACCCGCGTGTACCTGACCCGGCCCGTGGGGAACAGCAAGGTGCATGTGTCCGCTGGAAACCAAATGCTGGCCAAGCTGAAGAACGGCGAGCGTTACGCGGAGTTCGCCACCAACGATCCGCAGCCGGTGCCCAGTCCCGGCAACTTCCGCGACGTCGAGGCGAGGAAGAGCTTCGCGGTCCAGACCATGGGCCGTGCGAAGTACTGGTCAATGCGATACGACGACGGCAACTGAAGTCTTCTGAAGGGGGAACTGTCATGTTGATTCACGCTGGACGTGTTGGCCTCGCGACCTTGATTCTCGTGACGGGGTCGGCGATGGCTCCGATCCTGTCGCCATCGGACCCGCACGAACTTCGGGAGGCCGCGCATGACGCGCCCCGCGCCGAGGGCTCGATCCTGCTTCGACCGAGAGTGACGTACCGGACCGGCTCGGAGCTTGCCATCCGGGCAATCGACTCGGTCTGGAAGGTCGCCCCGGACGGGCAGCATTGGGCTCGGTACGTCTACAGCGCCACGTTCTCGGCAGACGCCGAGTTCACGGTGCGGGCCGATCGCACCATCGAGCTGCTCGCGGGGTCGGTCTACGTGGCGTCGCGCTTCGAGAGCGACCCACCGGTCGACGTCGGAGGCATCACGTCCGCTCTGGCCCCGCGGCGGCCGCCCCGTGGTGGTATCCCATCGTGGTCCGCGGTCCGGTCCAGATCGGCGTTGACGGGACGCACTTCGTCGTCGAGGCTGCCCAGAACAGCTCGGGGCAGCCGATCAGCCGCGTTTACCTCGCGGCGCCGCTGACCGGCAGCACGCTGCACGCCACAACCGAGCGAAACACTGCCACGGTGACTCTCAACTCGCTGGCGGGCGCCGAGGTCGTCGTCGAGTACCTCGACTCCAACCCAGTCATGGCGGTGCCCGAAACGGTCAAGGACAACGACGACCGGCTGGAGTTCATCCGCCGCTCGAAGGCGCGAGCCGCCCGATTCGGAGTTCGCCCGCCAGACGAAGGCTGATGCCTGCGCGCATCGGGGGACTCGCCCATGGGCGGGGCCGACCCTCCCGCGCGCGGCATCCGCCCACCGCCTGCTCTATCCTCGACCCGTGCTGCTGATTGCCGAGAGCTACGTCCATCGCCTCGATCCCTTCGTCCTGCGCTTCACCCAGGACTTCGGCATCCGCTGGTACGGCCTCGCCTATCTGACCGGCTTTCTGGTGGGGTGGCTGATCCTGCGCTGGATGTGCCAGACGGGCCGGGCGGCGCTTTCGACGTCGCAGCTCGAGAGCTACCTCACGGCGATGATCCTCGGCGTGCTGCTGGGCGGACGGGTGGGGCATGTCGTCTTCTACGAGCCCCATCTCCTCTACACATTCACCTCCTCCCCGCCCTGGTGGGAACTGCTGGCGCTGCACCACGGAGGCATGTCGAGTCACGGCGGAATTCTCGGGGTGGTGGTCGCGGCCATCTGGTTCGGACGGCGCCATCGGCTCGATGCCGTCCATCTCCTCGACCTGGTCGCCCTCGCCTGCCCGATCGGGCTCGGCTTGGGGCGCGTCGCCAACTTCATCAACGGCGAACTGTGGGGCCGGGCGCTTCCCGAATCGATGCGGGCCGCGCCGCCGTGGTGGAGCATCAAGTACCCCGAGGAGGTGCTCCTCGACTCGTTCGATCCCGCCAGGCTCGGCTCTATTGCACCGCTTGTCGATCCCACCCGCCCGCTCGCCGAGGCGACCTGGTCCGCGGTTGCGATCGGTCGCGAGGATGTCATCGCCAAGCTCACGCCGCTGCTGACGCCGCACTATCCATCGCAGCTCATGCAGGCGGCGACCGACGGCGTGATCCTGATGCTGGTGCTGTCGCTGGTGTGGTGGAAGCCGCGCAAGCCGGGAGCAATCGGCAGCGCGTTTCTCATCACCTACGGCGGGCTGCGCCTCGCCACCGAGCAGTTCCGCGAACCGGACGAGGGTGTGCTTTGGATCGGAGTGCTCACGCTGCCCATGCTGCTGAGCCTCCTGATGATCGTGAGCGGGATCGGCTACATCGCCGTCACCCAGCGGCGCGATGTGCCCCGTCTGGGCGGCTTGTGGAGGCGGGCGAGCGATTGACGAACACTCATCCGGGGCCGAGCAGCCGCTCCAGGGCGTCGCGTCGATAGGCGAAGATCCTCTCGACATCGCGGCGCACGATCAGCGGATGGGCAATTGCCGCGAACGGCGCTCGATAGTGCACGCGATCGCGCATGAGCGTGAAGGCCCCGTCACTCTCGAAGGTGTGCTCGTGATGCCAGAGCCGATAGGGGCCACGGATCTGCTCGTCGACGAATCGACGCGAGGGTTCCCACGCGGCGATCCGGGTGCGCCAGCGGATGGGAACGACCCGCCAGCGCAGTCGATAGTCGATGAGGGCCCCGACACCCATGGCAATTGGTCGCGGAGTCAAGACCGTGAACCGAAGCCACGGCGGCGTGATCGCTTCGAGATTGCGGGCATCGGCGAAGAAGGGGAAGATTTCTTCGGGGGTCCCGCGAAATCGCTGGGTGGACTCGAAGAGCGACGCGCCGCGCATGCGAGCGTCGGCTTCACTCGCTGCCCTCGCTTCACTCGCCGTCGGGGGCGCCGCGAGCGGTGATGCGCCAGTGAGGTCAAGCATGGCGACGAAGTTCGACCGACCCCGCGTGTCGGATTCCACCACTGCTCGGAAGTCCGCCGCTCCCGCCGCGGAGGTGCGGCCCTCATCCCATCAGGCTGGCCCGCTCCGCCTCGAGGAGCCGGGTGACGGTCAGGGCCTCTTCGAGCGTGGGAAGCCCGGCGCGATTGCCCGAGGCGACCGCGCGGACCGCCGCCGCCACCTCGGCGTCGTATCCACCGAGTGCCGGGATCTCGACCGGTTCGCTGCGATCACCGCGGTGAAGTGTGGTCGTCGGCGTGCGCGAGAGGTCGAACTCCGCGGTTGCGCCCTCGAAGCAGACCAGGTACTGCATTCGGAATCCGGCGCTTGGCGAGAGGCTCCAACCTCCCTCCGCACTGACATGGGCGGGGCCGTTGCGATACCGATAGAGCGTGGTCAGATGCGTCGAGGTCCCGGTGGTGTGCACGCTGTCGGGCGCGCCGAAGCACCAGGTGATGAAGTCCACGTCGTGGATGTGGAGATCGAAGAGGGCGCCGCCGCTTCGGCTCTCGTCGGCGTAGAACCCCGTCCATGACGGCGCGGAGCCCAGCCGTCGGAACGATGCGCTTCGCACCGGCCCGAATTCGCCGGTTTCGATTCGGGTCTTGAGCCAGGTCCACCCCGGCCAGAAGCGCATGCACATCGCCGGCATGCACAGTCGATCGCTGGCCCGCGCCGCCTTCAGCAGACGCTCGACATCCAGGCTCCGCACGGCCACCGGCTTCTCGACGACGACGTGCTTGCCGGCGGCAAGTGCGGCGATTGCCAGATCGACGTGGGTGTCGGTCCAGGTGCAGATGTGGACGAGGTCGACGTCGCTGTCGGCGAAGAGCTCCGCAGGGGTGCGGTGGCCGCGAACCAGCGCCGGATCAAAGAGCGGCTCGTCCGAACCTGGGATGGTGCCGGCCTTCGGACCGCCTCCCCGCAGGCGCTGCGGATCTCCGTCGCAGACCGCCGCGAGCCGGCAGGGGAGTCCGGCGCCCTCGGCGGCGCGGAGTGCGGCGATGTGGAGCCGCCCCATGAAGCCCAATCCGAGGACCCCGACACCGAGAGGAGAGCCGTGTGAAGCCATATCTCGGGAGCGTAACGCCGCCGCGAGCCGGCGGGCACCCGGAGGCGGCGAGGGATTTCACCGGGCGCAGGCTGGGCGGTTCACGCTTCGTGCATGGACGGGTACACGCTGTGCAGCGTGGTGCGTACCCGCGACACGCTCTGGACCTCGACAACGGGTCCCTACATCTTGGGCCTCAGGGCGCGCCGGCGGCGCCCAGGCTTCGGGAGGATTCACTCATGCAGTCTCCATACGGACACCTTCGATTCATCGCGGCGGCCTGTCTTGCCGCATCGGCTCCTCTGCTTGTGAGCGGCACGGCCCTCAGTCAGGTCGCCGGCCAGGCTCGCCCCGCCGGTCACGCTCGCGCAGGCATGGACGCCGCCGCGCTCCTCGAGCACGGCACGCTCACCCGGCGCTACTTCAAGGAACTCGATACCCGTCCGGTCGATTTCACTCGTGTGGCGGTCATCGCCCGCGGCGAGAACGGCCTGCGGGCCCTCGACGAGCGGCGCGCCGAGATGGGTCTCGGGGCGGACTCGGTCACCCCCTTCACCCACGGCGACGTGCACTTCGTCGCGCTGCCCGCGGGGTTCCGCACCGCCGACGGTGTGGCCACCGCCCTCGATATCTTCCGCGGTGATCCGCGGCTGGCATTCGTCACGCCGGTGATGCTGGATCAGCACGGCGGAGCGATCATCCCGCTGCCCGAGATCTTCGTCGGCTTCGAAGAGGGCGTCTCCCTCCAACAGGCCCAGGCCATCGTCGCCCAGCTCGGAGTCGGTGAGATCACCGTCGTCGACCGTCAGCCCGGCAACATCCACCTCGTGACCCCGAAGGCCCGCGACGGCGTCTCGGCGATCGAGGCTGCGAGCGCTCTCTCTGCGCACCCGCTGGTTCGCTTCGCCGAGTGCGACGAGATTCTCCGCGCCTACGGCGAATTCGATCCCAACGATCCCGGCTTCGACGACTGCTGGTACCACTTCAACGACGGCGCCGGCTGGTGGGTCGCGGACATCGACGTGAACAGCCCCGAGGCGTGGGACGTCGAGACCGGGGCGTCGTCGATCATCGTCGCGATCCTCGACAACGGCGTGGAGCAGGACCACCCCGACATCAATCAGGTCACGCCGGGTGAAGACATGACCACCTTCGGCGGGTTCGGCTGGACCGGCGGCCCGATCTTCGAATACGACAACCATGGCACACCCGTCGCCGGACTCGTCTCAGCGATCATGAACAACGGTCTCGGCTCGGTCGGCGTCTGCCCAAGCTGCCGATCCATCTCGATCAAGATCGCCTACGACACCGACGCGGCGTGGGGCTGGACCACTCAGGGAAGCTGGGTTGCCGACGGCCTCTACGAAGCGATCAGTCGCAACGCCGACATCACCAACTCGAGCTTCATCATCGGAAGCTCCGCGACGCTCACCAACGCGTACAACGCCACCTCCCTGGTGCTGCTCCATTTCGGCGCGGCCGGCAACGGCGGCGGCGACAGTATCGGCGACCCCTCGCTCGACTATCCCTCGAGTCTCTCGAGCGTCCAGGCGGTCGCCGCGCTCGATCAGGACGGAACCCTCACGAGCTTCAGCAACTGGGGTGCAGGCCTCGACTTCGCCGCGCCCGGCACGGGGCTCTACACCACCGATCGGACCGGCGACGACGGCTACTCCAGCGGCAGCTACACCTACTTCGGCGGGACCTCCGGGGCGTCGCCCATTGCCGCGGGCGTCGCGGGACTGATCTGGTCGGCAAGCACCTCGCAGACTCCCGCCCAGGTCCTCGCACATCTGAAGGACTACGCCAAGAACCTCGGCGCCGCCGGCTACGACACGACCTACGGCTGGGGCATCCCCCGCGCCGATCAGGCGGTGCTTGAAATCTCCTTCGGCGACGAGTGTGGGGCGGCCGGCAACTGCTACGACGCCCACGCCACCGGCGGCTGCTCGAACGAGGAGTGCTGCTTCACAATCTGCGCCCAGGACGCCTACTGCTGCAACACCCAGTGGGACGGCATCTGCGTGAACGATGCCATCGCCCTCTGCACCACGTGCGGCGAGGCCTCCGCGGGAAGCTGCTTCTCGACCGGCAACGCCTCGTGCGACGATCTCACCTGCTGCGCCGACGTCTGCGAGGTCGACAGCTACTGCTGCAACAACCAGTGGGACGGCCTGTGCGTCAGCCGCGCCTGGGACATGTGCGTTCCCGAGAACGACACCTGCACCAACGCCCTCACCCTGTCCACCGGCGTGCCCTTCTTCTTCTCGACGGTCAACGCCACCAGCAGCGGTCCCGATCATGACGACTGCCAGTACTTCGGCAACGACTCGATCAACAACGACATCTGGTTCGAATGGACCGCGACCTGCAAT
The DNA here is from genome assembly GCA_964465255.1 of uncultured Isosphaeraceae bacterium. Taxonomy (GTDB): domain Bacteria; phylum Planctomycetota; class Phycisphaerae; order Phycisphaerales; family SM1A02; genus CAYXKH01. Next base: position 7,535 of record CAYXKH010000032.1, on the reverse strand, counting down.
GGCTGGATGACCGTGAGCACCTGCGGCACGGTCGACTTCGACAGCAAGATCGCGATCTATGGACCGGGCATTCTGGGCTCGCTCTGCCCGGGCCCCACCCTCTTCTCGGCACAGCTTCTCGGTTGTGCCGACGACACCGACGACTGCGACGGCAACAGCACCGAGCTCTCGGTCGCAGTCTACTCCGGCACGAAGTACCGCATCCGTCTCGGCGGCTACAACACCGCCGACGGCGAGGGCACGATCCTGGTGACCTGCGGCATTCCCAACGACACCTGCAGCACGGCGATGGAGATCTTCGACGGTCTGACCAACTTCTCGACGGTCGGCGCCGCCAGCGAGGGCCTCAATGTGATCAACTGCGACGGGGCCGGCAGTTCGACGATCAATCGCGACATCTGGTTCGTCTATAAGGCGACCTGCAGCGGCGCGCTGACAGTCAGCACCTGCAACGACGCCGACTACGACACCAAGATCGCCGTCTACGGAGCCAACTTCATCACCGGATCGACCTGCCCAAGCGCCGGTCCGTTCGGCGGGTATCTCGCCGGATGCAATGACGACAGCCCGTCCTGCAGCGACAGCACCTCGCATCTGGAGGTGTCGGTGACTGCGGGCAAGACCTATCGGATCCGCGTGGGTGGCTACAGCAACTTCTCGGGTCACGGCACGCTGCTCGTGCAGTGCTCGCTGCCCTGCCCCGGAAACCTCAACGGCGACGGCGCCGTGGATGGCGCCGACCTCGGCGACCTTCTCACCCAGTGGGGAGGTGACGGCAGCGCCGACTTCGACAACAACAACATCGTCGACGGTGCCGATCTCGGGTTCCTCCTCAGCAACTGGGGACCCTGCGACTGAGCCGGCCTGAATCGCCATGCGTCGCGCCCTCCACGTGGGATGACGTCTGACCGCAACTGCGCGGGGCTTTCGGGCCCCGCGCGGTTGTTTTGCGCGCCCCACGCGCCCAGTGCGTGAATCCGCGCCAGTATCCTGCCGGGCATGACCTCCGCATCGTCCTCCGACACGTCATCGGCCAATGGGCCGATCACGGTCACGCCCGAACCGCATCTCCCCGAACGGCTCCCGGTGGCCGTCTACGCCGACAGCGCCGCCGCCAGCGCCGCCGCGGCTCAGGAGATCGCCCGACTCATCCGCGAGCGCGCCTTTCAAGGGCGCCGCGCCGTGCTCGGGCTGGCCACCGGCTCGACGCCGCAGGGTGTCTACGAGGCGCTGATCCGGCTGCACCGTGACCAAGGGCTCTCGTTTCGAAACGTGACCACGTTCAATCTCGACGAGTACTGGCCGATGCGGCCGGATGCCCTCCAGAGCTACCGCCGCTTCATGCAGGAGCATCTCTTCGATCTGGTCGACATCGATCCGGCCGAGACCCATGTGCCCGATGGAGCGATGCCGCGCGAGTCCGTCGCGGCATCGGTGGCGGCCTACGACGCAGCGATTGCCCGTGCCGGCGGCATCGACATCCAGCTCCTCGGCATCGGCCGCACCGGCCACGTCGGGTTCAACGAACCCGGATCATCGCGGGAGAGCCGCACCCGACTCATCACCCTCGACCGGGTCACTCGCATGGACGCGGCCAGCGACTTCTTCGGCGAACGCCATGTGCCGCGACAGGCGATCACCATGGGTGTGGGCACCATCCTCGAAGCTCGGCAGATCCTGCTGCTGGCCTTCGGCGAGCACAAGGCCGCGGTGGTGAGACGGGCGGTCGAGGGAGAAGTGACCGCGCTTGTGGCGGCGAGCTTCCTCCAGAAGCATCCCGCGGCGAAGTTCCTTCTCGATCCGGCCTCGGCGGCGGAGCTCACTCGCTTCAAGACCCCGTGGCTTCTCGGATCGATCCATCAGTTCGGCCTGGAGTGGAACGAGTTCACCACGCGTCGAGCAGTGATCTGGCTGGCCACGACCGTCAGGAAGCCGATCCTCAAGCTCACCGACGAGGATTACAACGAGCATCACCTTCAGGAACTCGTCGCCGGTCGCGGCGGGTCGTACGAGATCAATCTCGAGGTCTTCCGCGCCCTGCAGCGCACGATCACCGGATGGCCGGGCGGCCGTGCCCCCGCCGCGGCCCCGGACAGCAATCGCGATCGCAACGCCGCGCCCGCGCCGGGCGACCCGTTTCCCAAGCGCATCGTCGTCTTCAGCCCGCACCCCGACGACGATGTGATCTCGATGGGCGGCACGCTGATCCGACTCTGTGAACACGGCCACGAGGTGCACGTCGCCTACCAGACCAGCGGCAACATCGCGGTGTGGGACGAGACCGCCCTGCGCCACGTCGACTTCGTGCAGGAGTTCGCCGACGCATTCCCAGAGCTCGGGAGCGAGTTCGCGCAGCATCTCGAGGACACGATCGAGCATTTCGTGGCCGAGAAGTCGCCGGGACAGGTCGACAGCGTCGAGCTGCAACGGGTGAAGACGCTCATCCGCCGCACCGAAGCCCGGGCCGCGGCCCGCTACTCGGGCGTCGACCTCGGGCGCATCCACTTCCTCGACCTGCCCTTCTACGAGACCGGCCGGGTGCGCAAGAAGCCAATCGGTCTCGCCGACGTCCGCATCATCCGCAGCCTGCTCGAGCAGGTTCGGCCGCAGCAGATCTACGCCGCCGGCGATCTCTCCGATCCGCACGGCACGCACCGAGTCTGCCTGCGGGCGATCTTCGAGGCGGTTGCCGAACTGCGGCGCGAGCCGACGCAGGAGTGGATCCGGCAGTGCACGCTCTGGCTCTATCGCGGAGCGTGGCAGGAGTGGGGCCCCGAGGAGATCGAGATGGCCGTGCCGCTCTCGCCGGACGAAGTGGCCCGCAAGCGCTCCGCAATCTTCAAGCACGAGAGTCAGAAGGACACGGCGCTCTTCCCGGGTCCCAGCGACGCCCGCGAGTTCTGGCAGCGGGCCGAGGATCGCAACCGCGCCACCGCTCGCCTCTACGACGCCCTCGGACTCGCCGAGTACGAAGCGATCGAGGGATTCGTGCGCTGGCGTGGATGAGGAAGTCGCATCCGCACCGACGGTCGCCTTCGCAGCGTCAGTTGATGACCGCACCTTCGTTCAGGACGCATCCGAGCTTCGGATGCGTCCTTTCCATTGGGGGGAGCTGATACCCTCCGTTCCCACGGAGGATCTCGTGCGCTTCATGCATTCGACTCGGTTCATCTCTGCCGCCCTGCTCGGGGCTGCGGCGGCCCTCTTCGCACTCGGCTCGCAGGCGGCGCCTCTCCACGCGGCTCCACCTGCACGGGGTGCCGAGGTTCAGGTCCCGGCCCCTCCGCGCGATCCTGCGGAACGCGGCGCTCGGGCCAACTGGTTCGTCGGCACCTGGAGCGGCGAGATACGCATGCCGGGACAGGGGCTTGCGGTGTCGATTGCGCTCGACGCAGCAGCACCCGGCCCCGACGCCGAACCGCGTCTGCGCGGCACGATCGACATTCCGTCGCAGTCCCTGCGCGGAGCGCCGCTCGAGGTGGTGCTCGAGCTTGGGACCGCGCCCGAGCCGGATCGCGTTCGAATGGTCATCAAGGGCCTGCCCGGCAATCCCACGTTTCGCGGCGCCCGCCGCGACGCTGCGGCCGGGACGGACGGCGGCGAGACAATCGAAGGACAGTTCGAGCAGAGTGCGTATCGACTGCCCTTCTCGCTCAAGCGCGGAGCGCTGGCGAAGAGGGTGCGCCCGCAGGATCCCGCGCCGCCCTTTCCCTACACCGAAGTCGAACTCACCGCGGCCCACGGCGAAGGCGATGGCGCCGTCTCGCTCTCGGGCACACTCACGGTTCCCGCAGGCGCAGGACCGTTCCCCTGCGCCATCCTCGTCAGCGGAAGCGGCCAGCAGAACCGTGACGAGGAGCTCTTCGATCATCGACCCTTCCTGGTGATCGCCGACCATCTCACCCGCGCCGGCATCGCCGTGCTGCGCTACGACGACCGCGGCGTGGGCGCGTCGACCGGGCCGCTTCAAACCGCCACCAGCGTCGACTTCGCCGTCGATAGCGAAGCATGGATCTCCGTCCTGAAGGCGCGTCCCGAGATCGGGCCAATCGGCATCATCGGCCACAGCGAGGGTGGACTGATCGCTCCGCTCGTGGCGGCGCGGAACGCCGATGTCGCGTTCATCGTCCTCCTTGCAGGACCCGGTGTGCCCGGAAGCAAGCTCCTCGCCGCCCAGCAGAGGGCGCTCGCCGAATCGGGCCAGACGCCTCCCGAGGTCGCCATGCGGCTCGAGGCGACCTCGCTCGAGCTGTATGAAGCGGTGGCGGCCGCCCCACTCGACGAACCGCTCCCCGACCACGTCGCCACCAAGCTCGCCGCGCTGATTGCGGTGCAGCGCGGCACGCCCCCGCCGCCACCCGATGCCGAGGGAAACCCCACCGTGATCACCAGGGAGGTGGCGGATGCCCTGCGACAGCTCTCGGTGCCGTGGATGCGACTCTTCCTCTCACACGATCCGAGTGGCCCGCTCCGCGCGGTGCGAGTGCCGATTCTCGCTCTCAACGGCACCCGCGACGTGCAGGTTGTTGCCGAACAGAATCTGCCGGCAATCGAAGCAGTGCTGAAGGAGAGCGGTCACCCCGACTTCTCCGTGCGACGATTCGAGGGGCTCAACCATCTCTTCCAACCTTCGGTCTCGGGCGGTGTGATCGAGTACGCCCAGATCGAGACGACGGTCGATCCCGCAGTGCTCGAGGCCATGCGGGCGTGGATCGCCGAGCGATTCGTCCGGACGGCGCCCGCCGCGGCCAGGCCCTGAGTCGATCACCTTCCCGTACCCCGCAGGGCGGTGGGGTCGCGCGTCCACTTCGGACGACTCAGGGCACGCAGGGCGATGCGCTTCCGCCGATTTGGTCATGCGCCCGCCGGGCTGCCACCGCTCTGAAGGAGGGCTATACCGGAGGGGCCTCTGGACTGTCGGACTCAGGGGCCGGGACGCTCTTCGCGCATTCACGCTTCTCAGGAGTCGAATGACGACACCTCGCGCCTGCCGCACTCCGGCCATGGTTCTGGCTGCAAGTCTGCCGCTCATCGCTGTTCCCTCCGCCGTCGCAGACATCAAGAGCTGGAACGTCGGCGACGGCTTCTGGAACACGCCGGTCAACTGGTCGCCCATCGGCGCCTTCGGAAATCAGCCGGTGAGCTTCGTGCCGGGCAAGGCGTACGTGTGGAGCGTCGGGTACCCCGCGAATGGCGTCGTCATCAAGGTCGCGGACATCGTCTCCTGCCCGGCCGACTTCGACGGCGACGGCAAGGTGGACGGCGCCGACCTGGGCATCCTGCGTTGCGAGTGGGGCGTGTGCGGGGGCTGCCTCGCCGACATCACGCTTGACGGCGTCGTGGACGGCGCGGATCTCGGCTACCTGCTGTCGAACTGGGGACCATGCCTGTCGGGGTGGCTTGGAGTGCTGGCGGGCCTCGTTGCCCCTAATTCCAAGGAATATGTGCGGCGAATGGTCGCCATAATCACCGCTCAAAGCACGGTGAGTATGGCGTATGTCCACGAACTCCCAGGCTGGCCCAGGCTCTCGTGGGACGAGGGTTCGCTCGCGCGGGCTCTCGCGGCGGTCCGACACCGTCAGGGAAGACTGCTCGGCAGAATGGAATCGCCGGGGTTCGAGCCAACGCGAGAGGCCAGCCTGGCGGTCCTGGCGGAGGACGTCGTCACGACTTCGGCGATCGGGGGGGAGATCATCAATCCCGACGACGCTCGTTCGTCGATCGCCCGACAACTCGGCCTCGAGGTCGCAGGCATCGCGCCGTCGACTCGCGACGCGGACGGAATGGTCGAGGTATTGCTCGACGCCACCCTGAACTTCGAAGCACCCCTCACGGCGGAACGGCTCTTCGGCTGGCATGCCGCGCTCTTCCCGAATGGTCGCAGCGGACTGCGACACATCGCCGTCGCCGCGTGGCGTCCGCCGAAGGCGGGTCCGATGCGAGTGGTCTGGGGCCCGATCGGCCGCGAGAAGGAGCACTTCGAGGCGCCGGATGCTCACCGACTCGACTCCGAGATCGCGACGTTTCTCGACTGGTTCAACCGGCCGGCGTCGATCGATCCGGTCATGAAGGCCGGCGTGGCCCACTTCTGGTTCGTCACCGTCCATCCCTTCGAGGACGGCAACGGTCGCATCGCCCGGGCGCTCGCCGATATCGCCATGACTCGAGCCGACGGCAGGGCGGATCGCTGCTACAGCATGTCGTCGCAGATCGCAGCAGACCGCAAGGAGTACTACCTTCGCCTGGAATCGGCGCAGCGCGGCAGCCTCGATGTGACCCCGTGGCTGGTGTGGTTTCTCGACTGTCTCGACCGCTCGCTCGATGCTGCGGAGCGTTCGCTCGCCGAGGTGTTCCGGCGTTCCCGTATCTGGGAGCAGATCAACCGCCAGCCGATCAATGCTCGACAGCGCATCGTGCGCACCCGACTGCTGGGACCATTCGAAGGTTTCCTGACCACGTCGAAGTACGCCGCCCTCGCCAAATGCAGCACCGACGCAGCCCTCCGTGACATCACCGAATTGCTCGCCCGCCGCGTTCTCATTCGCAACGACTCCCGCGGGCGGAGCACGAGCTATCGACTGGCCGAACCCCGGGAAGACGACTCGCCCTGATGGCATGATCTCGCTGTGGTGTTACGCTCTGCCGGTCAAGATCTGAACCCATTCCGCCACACTGCCGGAGCTCCGTTGCTCACGCCGTCGGCTCACTCTCACCACCTTCTGGAACGCACTTTCATGCGCGTCCTCATCCTCACCGCCGCCCTGTTGACGACATCGATTGCACTCCCGCTCACGATGGTCGGCTGCGAATCGACCTCCAGCGTCGGGTCGCTTGCCAACCTGAATCCCTCCGAGCTCATGTCGGGCTACACCTCGAAGCTCGGCGACCTTGGGGGCCTGCTCTCGGGCGTGAAGGATTCGCAGGGCGCCGCCACCGCCCTGCCCAAGGCCAAGGACCTCGTCACCGGCCTCGGCTCGTATGCGGAGCAGCTCAACGCCCTCCCGGCGGGACAGGTCGACTCGCTGATGAAGCAGTACGGCACGCAGCTCGATCCGGCGATGGTCAAGGTCGACGAGCAGATCGCTCGTCTCGCCAACCAGCCCACCTAGGGCTCGGCACTCAGCTCGGCGCTCAAGTCGATTCCGAAGCTCGGCGCGTGAGTGACTCGTCGCCGAACCGAATCGCACGCTGAACTGCGGCAGAACACGACGGGCCCCGCCAGACGACTGGCGGGGCCTGTTTCGTTCACGCCCGCTCACCCAATCACGCTCAGCTCCAGTTGCTCAGCAGGATTCCGAGATCCGCGCCGTCGACCTGGAGGTCGCAGTTGAGGTCTCCGAGACACTCGAGGTTGGGCGGCACGCACGGGCCCCAGTTGGCAAGAAGCGCCCCCAGGTCGAACCCGTCGACGATGCCGTCGTCGTCGAGGTCGCCGGGCTCGTTGCCGCTGAACTCGTAAAGATCGATGAGAGTCAAAGGACCAATCGGAGCGCCGCCGACGGCGCTGATGGTCGTCCCGGGCGCGTTGGCGCGAA
>CAYXKH010000031.1:13137-19763 GCA_964465255.1 uncultured Isosphaeraceae bacterium | reverse complement strand
CGGCGGTACCGGGCTCGGCGGCGCTGCGGGCGCGATTCGTTCACGGCGTTGGGTGGCACCCGCCGCCGTGCGTCGAACTGGGGCCAGAGGGTCCCCCGGGGCGACCCGTCAGCGCAGGCGACCCACCTCCTCTCCCCACTTCTCGCTTCGGTCGGTCGTCTCTGTTCTGTACGATCGTCGCGGAGTCACATTCCTCTATGCCAATTGCCTCACTGCCCGTCGTACTGGTTACCGCTCTTGCTGCCTCGCTCGCGTCGCTGGCTCCGGGATCGCCTCCATCGCCGCCGCCGTCGATTGCGCGGCACCCGGCGGGAGGGACACAGGCCCACGCAGACAACCCGGCGACGCGAGTTGCGCTTCTCAGACCAGCGGTTACCGACGATGGGCGAAGTGTGCTCCGTCTCGATGATGCGGGGCGAACGGCCCTCGCGCTGCGGCCCGAGCGAGTCACGATCGAGGGCGTGCCGCTGCGGAGTGATCTCGTCGTCGAGTGCGAACTCACCCGCTTCGAGGTGATCGCGCCCGGGGCGCAGCGGGCACTCGGCTCGCGGCGCGGACAGCGCCTCACCGAGCTCGATCCGGCGCGGGTTGCCCTGTATCGCGGCACGATCGTCGGGTATCCCGGGGCGACCGCGTTTGTCGCCAGCGGACCCGGTGGTGTGATCGGTCAGTTCGATCTCGGTGTGGGAACCGAAGGCGCCACCCAGTTCGCACTCGGCTCCGCCGACCCCGGGCGTCGCGGTCTTGTCAGCGGCGATCTGGCCATCACCGAACTCGGTGGCTTCGGCGCACCTCCGCTGGTCGAGCCGTGCGGGCTGATCGGGCACGCTGCGGAGCGCCCGCAAGGCGCAATCGCGGGGTTCAGTGCCGCCCAGCGGAGGCTTCTCGAAGTGGCCGTCGACACCGACCACGAGTTCTTCACGCTCTTCGGGAACGCCGACGACGCCGGCGATTACATCGTCGCTCTCTTCGGTGCGGTCTCCACCATCTACGAGCGCGAGTTCGACATCGCCGTGACTCTCACCTTCGTCAGGCTGTGGGACACCGCCGACGATCTCTTCAACGAGAACAACCCGCTCGGCCCCTTCGTCGCCCACTGGAACGAGTTCATGGTCGACGTGCCGCGGGATCTCGCAGCCCTTCTGACGGGACGGCGCAATCTGCCCTACGGCGGAGTCGCCTATCTCTCGGCCGCCTGCGGCGACTTCGGCTACAGCGTCAACGGATACCTGAACGGCAGCTTCACCTCGGCCGAAGGTCCCGATCGCGGCAACTGGGATCTGATCGTCGTGGCCCACGAGATCGGCCACAACTGCGGCACTCTGCACACCCACGACTACGACCTTGACCAGTGCGCAAGCGGCGAGGTCCGTCGGGCCGGGATCATGAGCTACTGCCACACCGTCTCGGGCGGCGTGTCCAATGTGGACATGCGCTTCGAGACACTCCTTCGCAATATCGTGAAGGACTTCATCGGCGCCTCCGAGTGTGTCGCCATCGACTGTGACGGCAACGGCATCGACGACGCCACCGACATCCTCCAGGGCACGCTCCTCGACAGCAACGAAGACGGCATTCCCGATCTCTGCCAGGACTGCGACGACGACGGCGTGCTCGATCCGCTGGCCATCGGCATGGGCCAGGTTGCGGACGTCGACTCCGATGGCGTTCCCGACGGCTGTCAGCCCGACTGCAACGGCAACGGCATTCCCGATTCGCTGGACATCGCTCTCGAGAGCTCGGCGGATCTCTATGGCGACGGCGTGCCCGACGAATGCGAGGTCGACTGCAATCGAAACGGAATCTCCGATCGAGTCGAGATCAATCTGGACATGACCCTCGATGTCGATCGCAACACCGAGATCGACGCCTGCCAGGATTGCGACGGCGACTCGACGCCCGATCTCGCCCAGCTCGAGCACGGACTCAACATCTGGGTTTCCGGCGCAGGGGGTGCGCTGCGCGAGTTCCACGCCCGCAGCGGCGCTCCGACTGGCCCGGCCGTTGTCCTGGCCGGCGAGATCAACGACGTTCTCCGACTCCCGGACGGTCGACTGGTGGCGTCGATGCCTGCGTCGAACTCGGTGGTCACGCTCGACGCGGCCACGGGCGCCACGCTCGGTACGTTCGCGACCAGCGGCCTCGCTTCTCCGACCGGGCTCCTCCTCACGCCGACGGGGACGCTCCTGATTACCAGCGCTGGAAACAGTCGCGTGGTCGAGGTCAATGCCGCGACCGGCGCCTCCATTCGAATACTGAGCGCCGGAAGCGCAGTCGCTCCCTTCGGTCTTGCCCTGACGAATGCGGGTGTGCTCCTCATCACCAGCGCCGACAACACCATTCGCAGGTTCGACTACGCCACCGGCGCCTCGCTGGGCACGCTGGTCTCCGCGGGATCGCAGGGGCTCGCCAATCCGCGGGGGCTTCTCCTCCTTCCCGACGGATCGCTGCTGGTTGCCAGCAACGGGAGCAACGCCCTGCTGCGGTACGACGCATCGACCGGCGCCGCCCTTGGGCGATGGGACTTCGGCGGTGTGACCAACGGCTTCTGGGGGCTGCGCCAGCCGTGGGCCCTGCGGCTTGCCGCCGATGGCATGCGGGTGCTCGCCAGTTCGCGAAACGGCTCGGCCGCGGTGCACAGCTACTCGCGTGCGACCGGTCAGTTCCTGCGCTCCTACTACGTGCTCTCGGCGGACATCCCGCTCGCCGGCGCGTTCGTCGAGCTTCCACCGTCGCCCGAGGACTGCAACCTGAACGGTCGCCTCGACGCCTGCGACATCGCCGCAGGAGCGAGCGCCGACCTGAACCGCAACGGCCTTCCCGACGAGTGCGAGAGGCTGGTCTGCATTCCCGGCGACCTCGATTGCGACGGCGACGTCGACGGCGCGGACCTGGGAACGCTCCTGTCGCAGTGGGGGCCGTGCCCGGGCTGCGCTGCCGATCTGGACGGCGACGGAGTCGTGGATGGCGGCGACTTGGGAGTGTTGCTGGCAGCGTGGAGCTGAGGCGTCGGCTGCGCCGACGGGGTTGTCGGCTGCGCCTCCGCTTGTGAGGAGTGCCGCGTGCGCGGCACACCTCAAGAGTCGGCGCAGCCGACGAACTCAGTCGGCGAAGCCGACCACCTCAGCCTCCGCCCTCTCCTCATACACCCGAAGCATCCCCGTGCGCCGGGCGAGGTGCTCCTTGTCCCACCACGCGTCACTGCGGGCGACCGCGTAGCGCTGCCAGTGCACCGCGTCAGCGTGTCGAGCGAGGGAATCGCAGATTCGAGCAGCCCGTTCGTAGGTTTCGCCGCGCCGACGGATCGTGGTCGCCAGCATGTAGTTCACCCATGGATCGTCTCCCGGACGGGTGAGCGCCTCTTCGTCGGCGGTCAGTTGACCGAGCCCGCGGTCAAGCAGCGTGATCGCCAAGGCCCGATCGGCACCCACCAGCTCACCGGACAGCCACACAAGAGCATCGGGATCGCTGTCGAATCGCCCCGAAATCGCGGTCTCGCGGGCCACCGCGATTCCGTCGTCGCAGCGCCCCGCCGCCTGAAGGGCGTTGGCGTAGAGCCGCACGGGCGCATACGGGAGGTCGACGTCGAGCTTCTCGTGATCGAGCGCCGCACGTTCCCGCATGGCCGCGAGCATCGCGTCGTCGTCGCCTCGTGCACGGGCGTCGTCGATCGCCTGGCGGAGCTGGTCGGCGTGCTGGCGGTACTGACGAAGCTCCCCGTCGGCCTGCCGCGCCGCGGCGAGATCCCATGTGCCGTTGATCACCGCCTCGACCGGGCCCTCTGCGAACGCGGGGTGACCGATCCAGGCGATTCGACCCTGCTGGTCGATCAGGAAGGAGCGAGGCAGCGCCGACTCGCGAGAGGCGCGTCGATAGGCGTCTGCAGTTCGATATCCGTCGTCGACTGCCACGACCGCGCGAAGGTGCTGGGCTTCCTCGCCCATCGTCCGGCGGATGGCGCCGAGCGAGTTCTCCATGTCGAGGCTCGTGATCATGACCACCTGAAGCGATCCCGGGTGGCGGTCGGCGAGCCGCGAGGTTCGCTCGAAGCTTGCCACGCAGGGAGCGCACCAGCTTGCCCAGAAGTCGACGAGGACCGCGCGACCTCCGCCGAGTTCTCCAATTGGCTCGCCCTGAAGCCACTCGCTGATGACCAGTGGCGGTGCAGGGTCGCCGATCCGGAGGGTTGGCGCCGAGCGCCGCTCCTCCTCGCTCAGAACGAGCGGTTCGGGGCCGGAAGCGCAGCCGGCAGCAAGCGGCGCTGCAACGCACGCTGCGGCGAGCAGCAGACGAGAGAGGAACGGTGCCGCCATCGAAGTCACCTCCAGCAGTCAAGACCTTCGGGAAGTCGGTTGAGATTGTCGCAGCCCTTGGCGGTGACGATCACCATGTCTTCGACTCGCACCCCGCCGATTGCCCTGCAATAGAGCCCTGGCTCGATGGTCAGCGCGTCGCCGACCACCAGTTGCGGTCCGCCGACCACGAGAAGCGGCGGCTCGTGGACCTCGAGTCCGATGCCGTGGCCGGTGCCGTGCACCATGCCGCACCACTCGGCGGGCGCACCGGCGGGGGGAAGACCCATGTGGTAACCCCGCGCGGTGATCACCGCCGAAGTCGCGGCGTGCACGGCATCGCCGGTCGTTCCGGCGCGCGTGGCTCCGATTGCAGCAGCCTTCGCCTCGACCACGGTGGCGTGCATGCGGGCCAGTTCGGTGGGGACCCGTCCGTTGACGACGGTTCGGGTGCAGTCGCCGTTGTAGCGGGTGGTCTTGCTGCGCGGAAAGATGTCGATGATCACCGGCTCTTCGGTGCGGAGCACGCCGTGACCGTGATCGTGGCAATCCGAACCGAGCGTGCCACCGGCCACGATCGAACCCGGGGTGGAGCAGCCGCGGGCCAGCAGAAGGAGATCGATCGCCGACATCACCCGCTCGCTCGTGAGCGGTTCGCCGTCGAGCGCCAGCGTGCCGTCCTTCGAGGCCGCGGCCTTGGCCACCATGCCGCAGGCCATCCGCATCGCCTCTTCAGTGGCGCTCTGGGCCTCCTGAAGCGAGGCCACTTCGCTGGCGTCCTTGGCCCGTCTCTCGGCGACGCCGAGGGTCGGGTCGTAGTCGACTGCAATCGATCCGCGTCGCAGTTCCTCGACGTAATCGAGCGTGAGCGTGCGATCGCAGCGCACGCGAGTCACGCCTGCGCGGCGCAGACACTCGACCAGCGACTGGGCCGTGGCGGTCTCGCGATCGCTGCTCAGACCGCCGGAGGGGGTGAAGTCGGCCGGGCACTTCACAGTGTCGACCCGGGCCTTCCGCTTCGCTCGCTCCATCTCGATGTCGCGGATGATCAGGAGTCGTTCCTGCCGGGCAGTGTCGAGGCCGATCACCAGCGCCGCCGGGTCGCCGACTGCGAAGCGGATGGCGTGATAGAGCGTGTTGTTGTGCGCGGGAATGCCGGCGATGACGGTGACGGCAGCCTGATCGGGGTTCGACATGGCAGGAGGTTATGGCTCGCGGCGATTCGCGCGGTGTCCCCCACCGTCGATTGAGGGATGAGCGCGGCTGCTCCGGCTATTGCAGGATCGCCATGCTCTTCGCATTGATCACCACCGCCTTGCCGTCGGACACGGCAACCTCCCCGACCACGACGACATCGGAGAGCTCCTTGAGTCCGCGACGGCCCTTCATGTCGGTGCGCAGCGGTTGCCCCTTGGCGTCGACGATCTGCACCGTGACGGAGTTGGCGAGGATCTCGCTCTGGGGGTCGCAGCAGTAGTCCCAAGGCTTCAAGCACTTGTCATCGAGCCGCTCGTTGCAGGGCGTGAGGCCGCGGCCGACCAGCGTGAAGACCGCGCGACCCGTGACGAACGGCTCGCCGCTGCCACCGACGCGACCGCGCAGGACAACCTGGTCTCCCTTCTTCATCGTGCCGGCGGTGCGAGCCTCGGAGATGTCTCGAGCGTTGTCGGCCGGGGAGGCGGTGACGAAGCCCGGGGGCAGCGGTCCGCGCGGCACATGCATGGAGCGAGCATTCAGCACAAGCGCGGGTTGGCCTTCGGCGCTCGTGGCGGACGGGTCGACGGCGACGACCGTGCCGGTCACGAAGACCTCGGCCCCGGGCTTGAGTCCGTACTTGCCGCTGAGGCTTCCTTTGAGGGCGTCGCCGGAGGATGTGATCACGCGAATCGTGGCGCGTCGTCCACCGGGTTCGCCGTCGGGTGCCGGCGCCGTCGTCTGCTGAGCGGCAGGCTCGACCAGGGCAAACTCTGCGATCTGGGCGGAGAAGGCACTGTCCGAAGCAGCGACATGACCGTGGATCGTGATGGTCTCTCCGACCTTCGCCGACTCCAGCGCCGTCGAGATCTCCCGGGCACCCGCAGGAAGCGACGGCGTGAACAGGCTCTTGAGATCGCCGACCGAGGCAATTGCCGACCCCGACTGGGCCTCGGTGGTCGAGGGCGCGGCCAGGACGCACGCCCCGGCGAGGGCCGCGAGGGCCGCCCCGAAGCGCAGCGAGCGAGAAGCCATCAGTCCTTGAACGGGCCGGTTCGTCTTGTTCGGCATTGTTTTCATGTTGGTCATGTTGGTCATGTTGGTCATGTTGGTCATGTTGGTCATGTTGGTCATGTTGGT
>CAYXKH010000031.1:1492-13037 GCA_964465255.1 uncultured Isosphaeraceae bacterium | reverse complement strand
TCATGTTCTCCATGTGCTTCATGTTCTCCTGCGTCCACTCACACCGACTTGAGCGCCTCGGGAATCGTCGGGCGAAGGCATCGAAGCGCGGGCGGAAGCGCCCCGATGACACCCAGCGCCAGTCCGCAGGCGAGCCCCAGTCCGACAACCCGCGCGTCGACGGCGAGCCCGAAGGCACCCATCGAGAAGCGCACGGCCAGCCCGTCCAGCAGGAAGACCCCGAGCGCACACGCAAGCAGACCTCCGGCGGCGGTCGCCAGCGTCGATTCCTCGATCATCGACCAGACGATTGCCGTGCGGCGGAAGCCGAGCGACTGAAGGGTGCCCAGCTCGCGGATGCGCGAGGCGAAGGCCGCGTACATGGTGTTCAGCCCGCCGAGGAGACCGCCGAGTGCAATCAACGCCGCGGTGACCCACGCGACGATCTTGATTGGCGTGAAGAACGCGGCGAGCGTGCCGTAGTACTCCCGCTCGGTCATCGCCACCAGCTCCAGGTCGGGGCGAGTCTTGGTGAACGCAGCGACATCGGCGAACTCCGCGCCCTCGCCGCTCTCCTCGTCGTAGGGGTCGAGCGTGAGGATGACGCAGGAGATCGTCTCGCGCCGCGTTGCGGTCATGAGATCGACGAGTGGCGCCCACAGTTCGGCCTCGACCACCGTGCCGGGGGCGCTGAAGCGCCCGACGATCGTCCATGGTCGTCCGTCCAGTGTCAGGCGCTTCCCGACGGCGACGTCGTCGTCGGCGACTCCCAGGACCGTTCCGACCATGCGACCGACCATGAGCTCGTCGCGGCCGCCACGCGGCCATCGTCCCTCGACGAGTGCCACAGAATCGTGCACCAACGCCGCTGCTTCCGTGACTCCGCGGAGCATGACCTGGCGCCGCAGGCTGTCGGTGGCGGTGGCGGGGGCGGTGGCGGGGTCGGGGACTGCACCGCCGTCGATCCCGACCGGGAGCATCACATGGACCTCGGGTGAGACGAAGGTGACGCCCGCGCGAGTCCGTATGCCCTCGATGCTCGCCGCGACGACGCCCGGCGTGGCCGCCGCGATCTCGCTGCGCTCGACGCTCTCCTCGCTGCCGGCGCCGAGCAGGATGACGTTGTGCTCGCCTCCAGTTGCACGCAGCGCTCGACTCATGCCTTGCACGAAGCCTCCGGCCACGAGCATCAGAAGGACGACCAGCGCCGAGCCCAGGACTGACAACACCAGTCGCGTTGGAGCGCGACTCAGGTTGCGGACGGCGTAGTCGAAAGGCAGGAATCGCATGAGAGATGTGCTGAGGTGAGGTGTGCCTGCGTCAGACTGCTCGGAAACAGGAGGCGATGTCGCGTCGCCCGGCGCGCCATGCAGGGACCAGACCCGCGGCAATGCCCACGCCGGCGGAGAGCGCCAGCCCCGTGGCCAGCACCTGCCAGCTCGCGGCGACGGTGATTGAGAGACCTTCCTGAGAGAGGCTGAAGTGTCCGAAGTGGACGACGGCGAGGGCCAGCGCGGTCCCGAGTGCGCCACCGAGCAGCCCGAGCAACATGCCCTCGCTGACGATGAGTCGGGCAATGAGACCAGCGCGGAATCCGAGCGTCTGAAGCACCGCGTGTTCCCTGATGCGGTCCTGCACGCTCAACACGATGGCGTTGGCCACCAGGGCGAGCACCGCCGCCAGGCATCCCCAGCCCAGCCAGCGCGTGAACCGAACGATCTCGACGATGTCGGCGCCAGCCTGGGCGACGAAGGCCTTCTCGGGGCGAGTGGTCGTCGGCTCGCCTTCAGCGCGGAACTGCTCGTCGATTGCGGCCGCCACGGCCTCCATGCGCGACGGGTCGGTCACGTGCACCGTGAACTGGGTCACGCTCCCAAGTCCGCCACCCGTTTCTGCGGCCTGCTGGAGAAACTCGAGATGGACGTAGGCGACGTTCTGATCCTGCGGTTCTTCGGAGCGCACGATCCCTGCGACGGTGACCGTCACGCCCGAGGAGTCGAAGGACTGGCCGACCACGAAGCCACGGCGCGCCGCCAGCGTCTCGCCGACGAGAGCGCTGTCGGAGCGCCGCTGCCACTCGTCGATCGAGCCCGAGAGCAGCGTCCACTTCGAGGTCAGGGCGGAGGCCTCTGCGAGGCTCTCCCGCGGCACGCCGCGGAAGGTGATCACGTCGAGTGACGCCCGACAGTTGTTCACCACGATCTTCATGGGAACCGCGGAAGCAACTCCGGGCACCTTGCGGATGCGGTCGAGATAGAACTCCGGCAAGCGGCTGGTCGCCGGGCAGAAGCGGTTCTGTCGATAGACCACCAGCGTGGTGTCGCCCGCTGCAGCTTCGGTGGCCCGGCGCACGCCCTGCTGGAGCGCCTGCACGGCGACGAAGAGAAACATCGCCACCGCCACGCCTGCAAGGGTGAGCAGCGTGCGGGCCTGATGTCGCACGAGCTGCTTGACGACCACCGGGATGAACCGCGGGGCGATCACCCGGCACCGCCGTGACTGCCGGAACCAGCCCGGCGAGAGGTCAGCGCCGAGTCCTCGAGCAGGCGTCCCTTCTCGAGATGGAGCGTGCGCCTGGCGTACGCGGCACACTTGGCATCGTGGGTCACGATGATGAGGGTCTTGCCGAGATCCTCGCAGAGTCGGGTGAGCAGCACCATGATCGAACGGGCCGACTCCTCGTCGAGATCACCGGTGGGTTCGTCGCCGACGAGAATCGTGGGATCGGTGACGATGGCTCGGGCGATTGCGACCCGCTGCTCCTGACCGCCGGAGAGTTGGCGCGGGAAGTGATCGTGCCGATCGGCGATGCCGACCAGCTCAAGGGCGCTGGCCACCTTCTCGTGCCGCGCCCGCGAGGAGAGGCTGTGCAGCAGCAGGGGCAGCTCGACGTTCTCGTAGGCCGTCAGCACCGGGACGAGGTTGTAGAGCTGAAAGACGTATCCGATGTGACGGCTGCGCCAGTCGGCCAGGGCACCGCGGGAGAGTGACGAGATGTCGGTCCCGCCGATCAGCAGCCGCCCTCCGGTCGGACGATCGATCCCGGCAATCAGATTGAGAAGCGTCGTCTTCCCGCTGCCCGATGGACCCATGAGGGCGAGGAAATCGCCCGAGGGAACTTCGAGGTCAAGCTCCGCGAGCGGCGTGATCAGGTTGTCCCCCTTGCGATAGGACTTCGTCAGGCGCTGACACGAGATCAGCGATGACGGGGGCCCAGGCGAGAGATGGTGCGTGGATGCTGACATGGTGGAGACGATTGCGCGATCACTCCGGGATTCGCAGCCGGATGCCATTGCGCAGTGCTTCAGACGGATCGATGACGACTCGATCGGTGATCCGCACTCCGCTGGTGGCGATGACGAAGCCTTCATCGTGAGAGGATGCGGTGGTGATGGCCTGTCGACGTGCCAGGGGAACCCCGGTGGTCGTGTCGACGATCCACACCGATGCCGCGTTCTCTCGGGCATCGATGAGGGCAGTGACGGGAATCAGGAGCGAGAGGCCACCCGACGGCCCGGCGGTCGTCGCGTTCCCGCGGCTCGCGGCGTGGAACCGGACGCGGGTGAGCATTTCGGGCTTCAGAATCGGCGAGGGGTTCTCGAGCGTGACCTTGAACTGCACGGTGTTGCGCTGGATGTTGGCTTCGTGCACCACCCGCGTGACGCTGCCGCTGAAGGAGCTGTCGGGAAGCGCCTCGGTGGTGATCGTCGCCCGAGTTCCGACGGTGATCTTGGCGGCATCGGCCAGGGTGACGTCGACTCGCACCTGGAGTTGGGAAGGGTCGTACACGCGGAGGACGACGCCCGACATCCCCGCGCCCTGACTCGACGACGCCGCCATGGTCAGTCGTGCTCCCGGTTCCACGAGCCTCGAAAGCACCACACCGGCGACGGGCGAACGCACATCCATGCGCTCGAGGAGGAGACGGGCCTGGTCGCGGGCGACCGCCGCTGTCGCCACTCCCGCTTCAGCCTGGGTGATTGCGACCCGAGCTTCGTCGAAGAGTCGCTCGGCCGAGGCGAGCCCGGCCTCCACTCCTTCGAGTCGGATCTCCATCCGGCGGAACTCTCCGGCGCTGATGCCACCCACGTCGGCCAGTTCCCGCTTGCGCGAGACTTCATCGCGGAGCTCGGCCACCTTCGAGCGCTCGATGCGGACCTGTGACTCGGCCGTGGCCACCGCCGCCCGGGCCCGCGCCGCATCGGCCTCGCGCTGGGCCACCTCGGCATCGCTGGCCCGAAGCGCAAGCTTGGCATCATCGCCGTCGAGCCTGACCACGACCTCGCCCGCGTCGACCGACTCTCCCTCGAGGGCGAGGACCTCGCGAACGACACCGTCGGCCAGCGCCGGAACGCCAACGGCAAACGGCGCCGGCTCGATCCAACCCGGAGCCTGGGCGAGCACGGCGTCGGTGTCACCGGCGCCGGCCGGAGCGTCGTTTCGAGCGCTCTCGAGCGCACCGTCCGCGACCGGGTCGTCGCCCTGCATCGATTTCGGAACCACCGACGCGACGACCACATCGATCGAGGGCTGGAACGAGCTCCGGGCCGCATAGCCCAGCACCCCGAGGGTCGCGACGATCACGACGCTCGGAATCAGAACGCGCGTGCGCCATCGCGACGATGGACGCGGCACGACCGCCGTCTGGCCTGCTCGGCCGGAGGCGATTGAGCGACCGTGGTCGCCCGACTGCGAGAGCGTGTGGAGATCGGCGGAGTGACTCATGGAGTGCCTCGACCCGTGCGTGACCGATCAGTTCTTCAGATCGAACCCGACGGTGAACTTCTCGGGCTTCTCGGTTTCGATTTCAATCCACAGCCTGCTCCCCGCGGGGAGCGGCGAGGGAACGTCGGCATGGGTGTGCCAGTTGTCCTTCTCGAGCTCGGCCTTGGCCTTCATCGAGCCCTTGGCATCCTGCGTGCCGATCCAGAAGCGGACGGCCGCGACCTTGGAGGCCGCGCCGGTGACCCAGACGTCGATGGCGGCGTCACCACCTGCGGTGATCTCTCCGTCGCGCGAAGCCTTGATGGTGAAGCCGTTGGAGGTCTGTTCGCCAAGTTGCACGGTTGGACCGTGGTGGTCATCGTCGGCCTGGTCGGCATCGTGATCGTGGTCGTCGGATCCCATCCCATCCTTGGGAGCCCCGTGGTCGTGATCATGATCATGATCGTCGTGAGCTCCCTTCGGGGTGGCCGCGGGCGACGACGTTCCCGTCGCGGAGGAGGTCTCGGACTGCTTGCCGCACCCGACGAGGGGGAAGGTCGCGAGCGAGAGGGCGATGCCGGTGGAAAGGACGATGCTGCGAGTGGGGGTCATGGGGGAGTGCCTTCGTTCTGAGTGGAGTGGAGAAAAGGATTGGGGACTCAGCGATGCGGTGCCGCGTCAGTCGACGACTTGAGTCTGAACGCGACCGCGTAGCCGGCGGGAATCACGAAGAGGTTGAGAAACGTCGAGGAGATCAGTCCGCCGAGCACCACGATGGCGAGCGGGGCGAGCAGTTCGCTTCCGGGGCGGCCTTTGGCCAGGGCCAGCGGGACGAGTCCGAGTGCGGCAGTCAGTGCCGTCATCAGAATCGGGACCAGCCGCTCGATCGAGCCTTGGATGATCGAGTCGGCAATCGACCGTCCCTCGCGGGTCTGGAGGTGGTCGTAGTGATTGACGAGGAGGATTCCGTTCCGCACCGCAATGCCGAACAGCGTCACGAATCCGACCATGCTCGCAATCGAGACGACCGGGGCGATGTAGCGAGTGCTCCCGATTCCGAAGAGCGCCAGGCTGTTGGTGACGAGCGACGGCGACTCGGTGAGGTAGATCGCGGTGATGCCCCCGATGAGCGCCAGGGGAAGATTGAGCATCACCAGCAATGCCACCCGCGATCGCCCGGTCGAGAGCTGGAGCAGCAGGAACATGACGACCGCGACTCCCGCGCCCATCACGTAGATCGTGCGGCTGGCCGACTGCTGGGCCTCGAACTGGCCGCCGTAGTGCACGGTGTATCCGGCGCGATGCACGATCGGATCGACGCGAGCCTGCACCTCCGCCACGAGTTGGCCGAGGTTGTAGCCGTCGGCGATGTTGGTCGAGATGACCGCCTTGCGCTGGGCGCTCTCGCGGGTGATGAGATTGCTGGTTCGCTCCGGGCCGATGTCGGCGACCTCGCGCAGCCGCACCCGGGCGCCGCCGGCGCCGCGGAGCTGGAGGTCCATGATCTGATCGATCCGCTCCCGCTCGCTCTCGGCGAGGCGGACGACCATCTCGTAGCGGCGCACACCCTGATTCACCTCGGCCACCGACTCGCCGTAGAGCGCCTGCTGCACCTGCTGTGCTGCGGAGGCCGGCGAGAGACCGGCCGCGGCCAGATCCTGCGGCCGATAGCGGATTGGAAGCGAGGTGATCATCACCTCGCGGTTGGCGGCGACATCGCGCGTTCCCGGAAGCGTCCTGAGCTCGCCCTCGATCGCCTTCGCGAGCTGCCGGAGCACGTTGAGATCGTCGCCGTAGACGTTGATTGCAATTGCCGCAGGTGTTCCCGAGAGCACATGCGAGAGCCGGTGCTCGATGGGTTGACCCACCATCGTGGTGATGCCGGGGATGTTGCTGATGATGGTGTCGATCTCGCGACGGACCATGTCCTGATCGGCCCCCGCACGCATCGTGACCTCGATCTCCGAACTGCTGACCGGTTCGGCGTGCTCGTCGCGCTCCGCCCGACCGGTGCGACGAGTCACGCTGGAGACACCCTCGATTGCGCCCAGCCGGGTCTCGACGCCGACGGCCAGGCGGTTGCTCTCCTGAAGCGATGTACCCGGCGGAGCCATCAGGAAGACCGTGAACGTTCCTTCCTTGAACGCCGGCAGGAACGAGGTCCCGAAGGTCGAGAGGAGGACCAGGGAAAGGACGGTGAGGACGCCGGCCGCGGTCAGCACCACACCGCGGTGCCGGACGCTGCGGCGCAGCGCCGGTTCGTACCACGCCTTCAGCCGACGAACGAGGAAGCCGTCGTGCGCAGCGTGGATGGTGGCCGGCGCTGGGTGCGTCGGCGCGACGCCGGCAGCACCGAGCGTCGCACCGTCGCCGAATGAACGCCGGAACAGAATCTTGCACAGCGCCGGTGTCACCGTGAGGGCCACCAGCAGCGAGGCGAAGATCGAGGTGATGTAGGCGATGCCCAGCGGTTGGAAGAAGCGGCCTTCGAGGCCCTGAAGAAAGAGAAGCGGCACAAAGACCATGCAGATGATCACGGTCGCGAAGACGACCGACGAGCGGATCTCGTTGCTTGCGGTGTAGATCACTTCGGCAAAGGGCTGTTGCACTTCCGCCGGAAGGACGGCGTTCTCGCGAAGCCGGCGCAGCACGTTCTCGACGTCGATGATGGCATCGTCGACCAGCTCGCCGATTGCAACCGCCAGGCCGCCGAGGGTCATCACGTTGATCGAGAGTCCCCACGCCCAGAGGAGGAGGACCGCGACGGCAAGCGAGAGGGGCAGCGCGGTGAGCGTGACGATGGTGGCCCGCACGTTGAGCAAAAAGAGCATGAGGATCACCGCGACGATGACGCTCGCCTCGAGCAGCACTTTGACGACGTTGTTGACCGAGCGGTCGATGAAGCGGGCGGCCCGGAAGGGATCGCGATTGAGGACCATGCCTTCGGGCATCGCCTTCTCGAGCTGATCGAGGACGCCGTCGATCTGCCTCGTCAACTCCAGGGTGTTGGTGGCCGGGCTCTTCTGCACGCTGACGACGACGGCGGTGTGTCCGGCGTCGGCCGCCGTGCCGCGCTTGGGAGATGCTCCAAGCTGCACGTCGGCGACCTGGCCGATGGTGATGGCCGCGCCTTCGTGGTAACGCACCAGCGTCTGCCTGATGTCTTCGACGCCGGTGATGCGGGCCATCTGCCGGATCGGAAGCTCGAGGCTGTCGACGTTTGGGATGTACCCGGCGCTTGCGGTGCTGTGGGCGCCGCGGGCCGCCTCGACCACGTCGGCGATGGTCAGTCCATAGATGGCCAGCTCTTCCTGCCTGACGTTGACCTGGTACTGCGGAAGCTCGCCGCCGATGGCGACGACCTGGGCCACGCCCGGCACGGCGAGGATCGAGTTGCGCAGGTCGAACTCGGCGAAGGAGCGCAGCTCGAGCGGACTCACACGGCCATCCGGCGAGGAGAGGGCCAACAGCATGATTTCGCCGGTGATGCTGGTGACCGGAGTGATCTCGGCGTGAGCGTCGGGGGGCAGGACATCGCGGACGGCCGAAAGTCGCTCGGCGACGAGCTGCCGCGCCCGGTAGATGTCGGTGCCCCAGTCGAACTCGACCCAGACGATCGAGAGGCTGGTGGCGCTGGCGCTCCGCACGCGGCGCGTACCGGGCAGACCGTTGACCGCCGTTTCGATTGGGAACGTCACGTTGAGCTCGACCTCGTCGGCGGCGAGCCCGCCGGCCTCGGTCATGACCACGACCGTCGGCGCGTTGAGCTCGGGGAACACATCGACGGGCATCTCCCGAAGCTTCAGTCCGGCGAGGACCAGAACCAGCGCCGCGGCCACGATGACCAGCGACGACTGTCTGATTGAGAAGGCGATCAGGCGAGCGAGCATCACTCGTGATCCTCCTCGTGGAATGTGCCGTCGGAGTGGAAGTGCCCGCCCTTCGGGGCGTTGCCGCTGGTGGCCAGCATGAGTTGGTAGTTGCCGCCGACGACGATCTCGTCGCCCTCCCGCACGCCGCTGGCCATCACGATCCAGCGGCCGTCGGAGAGGCCGAGATCGGCCTCCATCCGGATGACCTGGTCGGGATTCGCGGGGTCGCGGCGGAAGATGATCGGGGTGGCGCCGTCGCGGATGACCGCCGACGTCGGGATTGCCAGTTCCTCCGAGCCGCCGGCGAGGGTGACCTCGAGGTGGGCCGAGACGCCCGATCTGGCCCAGGCGGTGAGCGCGCTCGGCTGCATGATCAGGTCGACCGTCCGCTCGTTGGCATCGGCGGAGAGCCCGATCTGAAGCGTGCCAACCATGACATCGTCGAGGGCGATGGCGCCGCCGTGTGGAGGAACGATCGTCGCGGCGAGCCCGTCGCGAAGTCGCCCGAGATCGGATTGCAGGGCCCGCGCCCGGAATCGGATCTCTTCGGGCTGCACGACCGCGAGCACTTCACCGTTCTCCTGGAGAAGTCCGCCGGGAGTGACCCCGAGCGACTCGACCACACCGGGGGCGATTGCGCAGACCACGTAGCCTGAACCTGCGTCGAAGCCTTCGTGACGATCGCCGCAGTTGGCGGTGCGGACCAGCATGTCATGCCGCGACTGCAACGAGCGCAGTTCCGCCTCGGCCTGCTTCTGCTGGGCTTGAAGCTCGGCGTCCTTCTCCATCACGTCGGCGAGATCGGCCTGGGTGGCATTCAGCGTGGCCCGACTCTCCGTGAACTGGGCCGCGTTGCCTCCGCCTGCGGCCCGGAGCTCCTCGAGCTGCGTGAGCCGCTCTTCCCAGAGCTTCACCTTGTCGGAGAGACTCCGCTCATGCACGCGGTGGGCCTCGCGCAGCGGTCCCATGGAGTCGACCTTGGCCTGCATCGCGGCGATCTGTTCGTGGAGATCGCGCCACGTCGACGAATCGACCCGATACAGCGGTGTGCCCGTGTCGACGCGCTGGTACTGGGCAACCAGCAGCTCGATCCGCCCAGGCAGCGGCGATCGATACTCGCGCCGCGCGGTGGGCAGCAGTTCGAAGCGGCCGGGAACGCGAAGGGTCTGAGCGACGGCCCGCGACTCGACCTTGGCGAAGGTGATCCCGAGGTTCTGCCGCACCGCAGCGGGAATGTCGACGCGATTGGTCGGCGCGTTCGCCGCGCCTTCGTCGACGGTCATCTGCGGCGCCGCTGCGGGGGAGCGATCGCACCCGACGAGGGTCATCGATCCTCCAAGGAGCGAGATCCCCAGAAGAAGTTGTTTCACGTGATGGTGTGTCATGGGGAGCGCCTCCGGTCAGGACGGCGCGGTCTCGGAGGTGGGGGGAAGCGTGGGATCGATGATGATCGAGGTCTCCGGCGCCGCGGCGGGCTCGGGTCCGAGGAGGTCGTCGAGATCGATCGACGCCAGGGCTTCGTTGCGCCGTGCTTCGATGAGCCGAACCTTGGCCGCCTGCTGACGGGTCAGGCTGTCGAGCAGAATGAGGGTGTTCACTTCGCCGAGCTGGGCCACCTGCCGGGCGTCGGCGTACTGGGCGTCGACCAGCGGCACGATCTCGACTTCAAGAGTTCGGCGCTGGCGACTCGCGGCCTCGAGACGGACCTCCGCCAACCGGAGCTCCGCGAGCAGCGCCTCGAGCGTGGTCTCGGCGGTGGCGCGGGCGAGATCGCGACGGGCGAGGGCCTCGGCGATGGCCTGACGGTTGGCATTGAAGATCGGAAGTGGGGCACTGAGCCCGAGCAGGACCTGGTCCTGTCCGTCCTCGCGGCCGTATCCAGGGCCGATGTGAAGATCGGGATACTGCTTTCGAATCTCGAGGAGGAGGGCCTTCTCGGCGACCTCGTACTCGGCGGTGCTCACCAGCAGTCTCGGACTGCGGGCTTCGAGGGATTCGCGGTCGGCGGCGACGAGTGCTCTGGTCTCGAATCCCGAGGGCGTGAAGCGAACCGACGCGTGCGGCGCCAGCCCCATGAGCTGGCGCATCCGAAGGGTCGTCTCCTCGCGCGCCGACTCGATCTGCGCCAGCTCGGCGAGTTGCGTGGCCCGGTCGATGCGAAAGAGCCGAGCCTCGGTGCGCGAGATTTCGCCGGCTGCTTCCATCTTGTCGACGACGGCGAGCACGCGATCGACGCCGGCGACGAGCTCGCCCACCGCGCCGACCTGGGCCTCGAGCGACGACCATCGCGTCCAGGTGCGCCGCAGCTCCATGCGGATGCGCCATTCGTCCTGGGCGACGCGGGCAAGTGCGGCGGCATGTTCGAGACCGGCGCGGGCCTTCTCGACCTCGAGGCGCCCGGAGATCGGCAGCGTGAAGCCGATCGAACTGAAGACCTTCCATGGCTCCGGCGTGCTCTGGATGATCCGAGTCACATCGACGCCGATGGTGGGGTCTTCCCACAGTCCGGCGTTCGCGGCGGTGGCCTGGGTGACGCCGGCGCGAAGTCGAGCGACCCGAAGCTCGGCGTTGAAGACGAGGGCGATCGCCTCGCCCTCGGCGGAGGAGATGCCATCAGCGAGGTCGAAGGTGGTCGGCGCACTCGGGCTCGATTCACGCAGTTGCTGCGCATACGCCGCGACGTCGGGGGAGTCGGGCGTGCGGGCGAGAAATGCCTCGCGGTGGCTGGCGAGGTCGAGCGACTTCGGTTCGTAGGTCTGGCAGCCGGACAGGAGGATGGCCGGGAGGGCGCCGAGAAGGACCGTCGAGACGACGGAGCATGCGCTGCCGGCTGCGGCGGGCATGCCAGGTCGCCGTCGTGTCGAGTGGAGGTGGGAGCCGGTCATGAGGGAGGCTGGAAGCGTTCGGGAGCGCAACTGGGTTTGCACGGGGAAGGGCGAGGGCTGGACCTGCGGCGCGGAGACGATGATTGGGATGGCGATTGGAATGGC
>CAYXKH010000031.1:0-1392 GCA_964465255.1 uncultured Isosphaeraceae bacterium | reverse complement strand
ATGGCGATTGGAATGGCCAACTCGATCGGGCGGAGCCCGAGCGGACGCCCCGCAGCGTGCGCGACGGCCCCGCATCGGAAACGCGGCAGCAGAACTTCAAGGGAAGCCCTGCGCGGCGCGCAGCGTCACCTCCCTCGGCACGTGGACGTGCCTCGGGTGGAACTGCGCAGGAGTTGGGCTAGATCAGGAGCCGGGTCGCCTCGAGCGCCAGGACCTGGGCGCTGACGGCGAAGTCGGGTGCTCGGCGAATGGCAGCACGCATCGTCTCGGGCGAGCGAGCGGTGCAGCCGAGCGTGACGCTCGGCGGCTGCGGCGCCGGACTGGCGTCGGCACTCGCCCGCGTGGTCACGGCCCGTGCCGGAATCTGCGGCTCACCTCGCAGCGGCACGTGAAGGCGGCAGCAGCATTCACTCCCGCAGTCGGTGGCGAAATGAAGGGCGACCGCGATCAGGCTGTCACTCGAGTCGTTGCAGCTCGGCGGACAGGTGCCGTCGGACTCATCCGCGGGAACGCATCCGGACTCGTCGGTCCCCACCGCCTCGCAGCAGCCAGAGGAGGGGCACGGCGCTGGGTCCGAGTGATCGGAGCCGCAGGCCGAAGCGACTCCACACCCGTGCGAGTCGTCATGGCAAGGTGCGTGACGGCCTTCACAGTCTCCGAGGCTGAAGCAGACCACCCGCCCCGGCGCAGCACCGACCACGCCCTGCGCCAGCAGCAGGAGGATGGCGATGAACTTGACGAGCGGGTGCGGCATTGAGCGGGGAGCCCGGAGTGGGTCGGAGCCAGTGTAAACGGATCCACCCGAAACCCAAGGCGCATCACCCCAAACGCCGATCACACCGCAGCTATTCCCCCCGCGCTCCCCCGGCCGAGTGCCGAACGACTCGCGGAGGCTTCAGGATCGGCCGCGCGAATCGCTGGGCCTCCTGGATGTATGCATCGACCGGGGGGTGTTTCGTTCCCACTGGGGAGAAGGGCAATCCCGAAAGCGACGGGGGAGAGTCGGCGGTTGCGCGCCTTGCCAGCCTGTGGCGGACGTGCTCGTTGGCAGCCCGAACGACACAAGCGAGCCAACCGAGGCTCGTTCGACGAAGCTGGCCTCGATGGCGTAGACGAACTCGCGCCCGGGCTCCTCCGGAATCAGTGGTATCCGCATCACGGTCGCAGCACGCTGCCGGCAACCGACGCGATCCGCATCCGATCTGAATTCCGTCAGGCATCGACCTCGACCAAACGACAACGCCGACCCTGGGGTGGGGCGGCGTTGTCGACGACTTCAGAGTGAGCGTGGGTGTCGGGGAACGTCACCCAGCAAGACGGAGCGCTCCTCGCGTCGAACCCTCAAGAGCGAGTGTCGGCCCGGAGGGCCCAACGCAGCGATCACTTACGCAG
>CAYXKH010000030.1:0-20108 GCA_964465255.1 uncultured Isosphaeraceae bacterium | reverse complement strand
GAGCGCTCCAAATACCCGCGCTCCCCACGCCCGGCCCCCTCAAGAGCGAGTGTCGACCCGGAGGGTCGAACGGAGCGCTCCAACAAATGGCGAGAGGCGGACTTGAACCGCCGACACCCGCATTTTCAATGCGGTGCTCTACCAACTGAGCTACCTCGCCGACACGTGCACAACCCCAAACGCCATCTCCAACCGCTGACCATTCCGTCTCATCCCAGTTCGGCTCATCCCAGTTCGGCTCATCCCAGTTCGGCTCATCCCAGTTCGGCTCATCTGGATCACGTTCCGGCGCAGGCCCCGGGCGACGTCTTCTCGCCGCGGACCGTGCCCGATCGCTCCCGCAACGGGGACGCAAAGCCTAGAGAGAACGCGTCGCGTGTCAAGCGGAGTTTGGGGGCCAGCCGTCCGGGGTTGGCGGTGCTCCCACACGAGCTGGCATGCGGGCCCGGCCCGAGCAGCAGTTCGGCAACCAGCCTCTCGCCGAGCCAGTGGCGAAGCGGCCGCAGCCCGTTGTATTCGCGGAGCGACGGCGTGGTGAAGTCGCTGCGGGTGGAGACGTCGTTCCCGATCCTGACGGTCTCGCGGCGCAGCAGCCGCAACCAGCGACGGACGTGCACGATCGAGTCCGGCTCGGAGAGACAGTCGCGACATACCCGGATGAGGGACGGCTCGTGCATCTCGAACAGATCGGCCCACGCAATCGTCGAGCCCTGCACGCACCCGACGACGTGGGTGATGTCCTCGAGGTAGGCGATCATCCTGGCCACGTGGAGCGGCGAGTTGGGTCGGCGCGACTCGCAGTGATCGATCACGGGTTCAGGCGAAACGCCGTAGCGGGCCGCGATCTGACCGGCTCGACCGAAGAACTCGCGGCGCACCACCTGGGCGAGATCGCTTCTGACCACCCCTTCGGAGGGGCACGCAGCCGAGGGGGCCACGTCCGGATCACTGCGACGATGACCTCGCCTGCTGACGCGTCGAGTTGTCGACTTCATGGAGGAGCCCCACACCGCGCTGGTTCACTCGCGACCGAACGACAGGTGTCTTTCGAGACACTCGACGCGACGATCACGGAACCAAATCGCGCGCAGTGTACGGTGAGGCATGGTGCCGTCAACGACTCGTCGAACTCTCTCGTGCACGTTCCGAGGAACCGGGCAGATGGGGTGATCGCCTCCCCAGTCTTCTCGAACAGCCGTCTCGAACGGTCGCACCGAACACTGCCCAGGAAAAATCGTCCGGAAACGACCCGGCTGGCGGGCGTGCGCGGTCCACCGTCAGTTCACGACCGATCGATCTCGATTGATCCTCGCAGCGAAGGCTGCGCGTCGCGGAGCACCGGAAAGGCCGATCGCCACTCGCGGACCCGCGCGATGTCGAGGGCAACGAAGAGGGCCTCGCTCCGCTCTTCCGCGTCCGCGACGATCTCTCCACGCGGTCCGACGACGAACGACCCGCCCGCATAGGCGCTTCCGGGGTCACGACCGATGCGATTGACGGCGACGACGAAAGCCTGGTTCTCGATGGCCCGAGCGATGCACAGCGCCCGCCAGTGCTCCTGACGACCGCGCGGCCAGCTTGCGCCGATGAGAAAGACTTCCGACCCGGCGAATGTCGCCAGTCTCCACAATTCCGGAAACCTGAGGTCGTAGCAGATGAATGGCGCAACCTGCGCTCCTTCGATCGTGCGGAGCAGCAGCCGGTCTCCAGCCGTGTAGTGACTCGCTTCGGAATTCGTCCCCGCGGCGAACGGCTGCACCTTCTCATAGCGGCCCGACTCCTCGCCCTGCGGCGAGAAAAAGGTTGCGCAGTTGGCGATGCCGCTCCGCCTCGAATGCGCCGCGTGACCGGCAAGAACCCAGCAGTCATGGCGCCTGGCAAGGTCGCTGGCGAAGCGCTCGGTCCTGCCGTCGGCAATCGACGCGGCGTTCATGGTGAAGCCGGTGTCGAAGAGTTCGGCGAGAACAATCAGGGTTCGCGGTGGGGGAGCAGCACGGTCGACCAGGGCCGCGACCGCCGCGTGATTCGCGGGCTTGTCCTCCCAGACGATGTCGTGCTGGACGAGGAGGACGTTCACGGTGCCGGATTCGGATCCACCAGCGAGGCGGGGAGGGAAGGGAGACCGACGGGATTTGAACCCGCGACGTCCTGAACCACAATCAGGCGCTCTACCAACTGAGCTACGGCCTCCACGAAGGTCGCACTTTAGCAGCCCGACGCGGATTGTCACCGTCGCCGCGGGGCGGAATGCGGTGGCGTCGACGAGCTGCCCGCAGTCCCCGGACCGGTCGCGTCATCGCGGCCGCGAGCCCGATTGCTCCGCGGCCCCGTTGCTACACTCCGCTTTTCCGCTTCCAGACGCAACTCCAGGCCTTCGCCATGACCACCATCACCGCCCAGCCGCTCAATCTCGGCAACGCCGTCATTCATCGAAACCTCTCCGTTGCGGTGCTCATCGAGCAGGCCATCAAGCGAGGCGAGGGCGTGCTGGCGACCAACGGGGCGCTGATGTGCGACACCGGCGAGCGGACCGGTCGCAGTCCCAACGACAAGTACCTCGAGGACACGCCCGGCATCCACGACTCGATCGCCTGGGGCAAGGTCAATCAGCCGATTGCGCCCTCGAACTTCGACGCTCTGCGGGACCTCGCCCTCGCCTATCTGCGGAACAAGAAGGAACTCTTCCGCTTCGACGGGTATGCCGGCGCCGATCCCGAGTACCGCATGAAGGTCTCGGTGATCACCGAGGAGGCCTGGCACTCGCTCTTCGCCAAGACCCTCTTCATCAATGCCGCCGCCGACGAACTGGCCAACAACGGTGCGAACTGGGAAGCCGACTGGACCATCATCAACGCCTGCAACCTCACGCTCGATGATCCGGCCAGGTACGGCGTCAAGAACAACCTGGTCATCGTGCAGTCGCTCGAGAAGCGCACCGTGGTCATCATCGGCACGCGCTACGCGGGCGAGATCAAGAAGTCGATCTTCTACGCGATGAACTACGACCTCCCCGACATGGGTGGGCAGGCCGGCGTCTTTCCGATGCACTGCTCCGCGAACGTCGATCGCAAGGATCCGAAGAACGTCGCGATCTTCTTCGGGCTCTCCGGCACCGGCAAGACCACGCTCTCGGCGGATCCCAATCGTGATCTCGTCGGCGATGATGAGCACGGCTGGTCCGATCGGGGCGTCTTCAACATCGAAGGTGGCTGCTACGCCAAGTGCATCAAGCTCTCGAAGGAGGGCGAGCCGGAGATCTGGAACGCGATCCGGTTCGGTTCGGTGCTCGAGAACGTGGTGCTCGACGCCGAGACGCGCACGCCCAACTACGACGATGGCTCGAAGACGGAGAACACCCGGGTCACCTACCCGGTCTCCTTCATCCAGAACGCCCGCATCCCCTCGGTCGCGGGTCACCCGAGGAACGTGATCTTCCTGACCGCGGACGCCTATGGCGTGCTGCCGCCGGTGGCGAAGCTCTCGCCCGAGCAGGCCCAGTACTACTTCGTCAACGGCTACACCAGCAAGCTCGCCGGCACGGAAGCGGGCGTGACCGAGCCCCAGCCCAACTTCTCGGTCTGTTTCGGCGGACCCTTCATGCCGCGCGAACCGATGGTCTACGCGGGGCTCCTCGCCCGGCGGATCGCCGAGCACAAGTGCGACGTGTGGCTTCTCAACACCGGCTGGACTGGTGGTCCCTACGGCGTCGGCAACCGCTTCAAGCTGGCGTGGACTCGGGCCTTTGTCGCCGGGATTCTGAACGGTGCGCTGCGGGGCGCGTCCTTTGCGACGCATCCGGTCTTCGGCCTGCAGATGCCAACCGCCGTGGCCGGAGTTCCTGCGGACGTGCTCGATCCGCGCAACACCTGGGCCGACAAGGCCGGCTACGACGCCAAGGCTGCGGATCTGGCCCGGAAGTTCCGTGAGAACGACGGCAAGTTCAAGCTCAGCGACGCCGTGCGGGCGGCGGGCCCGCGAATCTGAGTCCACACTCGCATCGCGATGCCTTCGGGCCCCAAGCACCTCATGTCATCAGCCGCCCCGACCAGCGCCGCCGACGTCTCCTTCTCGGACATCGTCGAGGCGCGGGAGCGAATCCGCAGCGGGATCTACCGGTCGCCCTGCACCGAGTCGGAGACGCTCTCCGAACAGCTCGGTTGCCGCGTGCACTGCAAGCTCGAGTACCTCCAGCGGACCGGCTCATTCAAGGAGCGGGGGGCGCGGAATGCGCTCCTGCTGCTCACTGCCGAGCAGCGGGCGCGAGGGGTGGTCGCGGCCAGCGCCGGCAATCACGCGATGGCCCTGGCCCATCACGGAAGACAGTTGGGCGTGTCGATCACCGTGGTGATGCCGAAGTTTGCGCCGCTGGTCAAGCAGGTTCGGTGTCGACAGCTCGGGGCCCGGGTGATTCTCTACGGCGAGAACATCGCCGAGGCCAAGGACCGCGGCGACGAGCTGGTGCGTGACGAGGGCCTGACCTACATCCACGGCTTCAACGATGCGGCCATCATCGCCGGCCAGGGAACCATCGGGCTCGAGATCCTGGAAGAGGTTCCAACCGTCGACGCGATCATCGTTCCCGTCGGAGGCGCGGGCCTGATTGCGGGAGTTGCGCTCGCGGTGAAGACTGCCAGGCCGCGCACCC
The DNA here is from genome assembly GCA_964465255.1 of uncultured Isosphaeraceae bacterium. GTDB lineage: Bacteria > Planctomycetota > Phycisphaerae > Phycisphaerales > SM1A02 > CAYXKH01. The sequence continues at coordinate 15,463 of CAYXKH010000030.1, read as the reverse complement.
AGGTGATCGGGGTCGAACCGCGCCGCGCCGCCAGCTATCTCGCGGCCCTCGCCGCCGGTCATCCCGTCCGCATCGCCACCCAGCCGACGCTGGCGGACGGTCTTGCGGTTCCCGAGGTGGGGGCCCGAGCCTTCGAGATCGCCCGGCGACACGTCGATCAGGTCGTCGCGGTCAACGAAGAGGACATCTCGCTGGCGATCCTTCGGCTCGCCGAACTCGAGAAGGGCGTGGTGGAAGGCGCGGGCGCGGCCTCCTTGGCGGCGCTCCTGGCCGAGGGCGCCGGCGAACTTGCCCACCTGCGTGGCAAGCGCGTCGTGCTGCTCCTCTGTGGTGGCAACATCGACCCGATGATCCTCAGTCGAGTGATCGAACACGGTCTTGCAGTCGATGGCCGCCTGGTCCAGTTCACGGCGGTGATCCGAGATCGTCCGGGCGGACTTGCAGAACTTGCCGCCACCATCGGCGCCGGCGGGGCCAGCGTGCGACAGATCACCCACGAACGGGCCTTCGGCGGCCCCGACATCTCGACGGTGCTGGTGCTGTGCACTGTCGAGGTGCGCGATCGCGGTCACGCCGACGAGCTGCAGCAGCTCCTCGCGGAAAGGGGCATTCGGGTGTTGGATCGCCCAGGGCCGCCGCATGATTAGCCCCCGTCGTCACCTGGCGCGCACGCCTTGCCGCTCGTGAATGACGACCGCGTCGCGCACCTCCTGCCAGGTGGCACTGCCGCGCCTGGTCGAGGGAGCCACGAAAAGCAGGTCCTCGTCCGGTGTGTATCCCGAGAGGTAGCCCCCGTAGACGCAGCCGCTGTCGCAGTTGACCACGTAGGCCCGCCCGTCCGGGTGGCGCAGCACCATCGGCTCGGGCAGGGGCTTGTGGCCGACGATGATCAGGCCGTCGCTCCCGTCGTATCGCTCCCACCAGTGGGGCTCGCCGTCGAGAGCCTTGATGTGCACCTTCACGTCGTCGGGAGTCCCGGCGAGTCCGAGTCGAGGGTCGATTCCGCCGTGCATCACCGTCCAGCGACGGGCGGGATCGCGGACCTCGGTGTTCTCGCTGGCCTCGACCATCAAGCGCATCGCCAGTCGCAGCATCCCGTGCTTGGCGAGATGGTGCCAGCAGCTTCGCTCGGTCTTGGCCAGATGGTTGGGACTGACCCCGGCCTGCACCTGCACCAGAGCCGCCAGCAGCCGCAGATCATGGTTGCCGCAGACCAGATCGATCCGCTGCCCGGCCTCGCGGCGATCGAAGATCTCGCGGATGATTTCGTGCGGCTCCTCGCCCTTGGTGAGAAGATCGCCGACGAACACCAGATGCGCGTCGGGACAGCGCCGATCGACGGCAGCAAGAAGTCCCCTGAGCTCGACGCCACATCCGTGGACGTCGCCGACGGCAACCGTGGTCATTTCACCGGGACGATACCCCAACCGCCGCGCTTGGTGGGCAGGATCGAGGAGACGTTCATTCCGTGCGGCACTCAACCGCGCCCGAACTGTCGGTCGAGTTCCCGAAGGGTGAGGCGCAGACTGGTCGGACGCCCGTGCGGGCATGCCGTGGAGCGCTCGATGGCGTCGCGCTGGGCGAGCAGGGAGACGATCTCGCCATCGGTCAGTCGATCACCGGCCTTGACCGCGGCCTTGCACGCCATCATCGAGATCACTTCCGAGAGCGCCGCGTCGTGATCCGCCGGCATGCTTCCGGCGGCAACGCGGTCGAGGAGATCGCCCAGAAACTCGAGCGGCTCGACTCCCCGTTCGAAGAGCAGCGTGGGCGCCGCGTGGACGCCAATCGAAGCGGGACCGCTCGGAGCGGCTTCGAACCCGAGGCGATTGAGAAGCGGCTCGATCGCTTCGAGGGCCTCGAGCCGCGAACGATCCGCAAGCAGCGACGCGGGCATGAGCAGCCGCTGTGATTCCAGCGCGCCTTGGCCGTCGCCGGACCAGAGGCGGAACTGGAGCGTCTCGTACATCACGCGTTCGTGGAGGGCGTGCTGATCGACGACGGTGATGCCCTCGTCATCCTCGATCACCAGGTACTTGCGATGCGCCTGGAGATACGGCACGGTTCTGAAGGGCGCCGCGAACGAAGGGGAATCATCGCTCCGCGCCGAGGGGACGCCGGACGGCTGGGCCATGGCGGCGCGTGCTTCGGTGATCGAAAAGCCAGCCATGCCCGAGCCGCGCGGGCGATTCCATGCTGGCGCCGAAGGACCCGTCGCGGCGCTCCCGGGCGCCAAACGACCCGACCACGGAAGCCCTGGCCCGCAAAATGCAGGGGGTGTCCCGACGGCTCCCCACGCAGGCGGGTCGATTGCCGGGGCAGCTTTCTCCAACGAGAGCTCCGGCACCAGGTTGGCGGCGCGCAGCGCCGCCCGGATGGCATGTCGCACGGCACCGTGCACGGTCTGGGCATTTCGGAAGCGCACTTCCGCTTTGGTCGGATGGACGTTCACGTCGACTTCGCGCGGATCGATCTCGAGAAAGATCGCCGCCGTCGGATAGCGCGTCGGATCGATGAGTCCTCGATAGGCATCGCGCACCGCGTGGGTCACGCTGCGATCGGTGATTGCGCGACCGTTCACGTAGAGGCGAAGCTGTCGGGCCGTCGGCCGGGCCGTGGTGGGGGTGCCGGCAAGACCGCCGACACGGATCCACGAGGCTGAGGAGTCCTCCGGCAGCTCGAGCAGTTGATCGCGAAGCTCCTTGCCGAAGATGGCCACCGCCCGCTCGCGATTCGATTGCCGCGCCGCAAGCGTGAGGGCGACTCGCCCGTCGCTCTCGAGCGTGAAGCCGATCTCGGGATGGCCCAGAGCGAGCGACTGCAGCATCTCGTTGACGCGACCCGACTCGGTCGACTCGGTCTTCAGGAACTTCAATCGAGCGGGAGTATTGAAGAAGAGCCTCTGGACCGAGACGGTGGTCCCGAGCGCAGTCGCCGCGGGACGGACCGCGCCGACCTGATCGGCTTCGACTTCGATCTCCGCACCATTCGCCGCGTCGGCGGTGCGGGAGCAGATTCGCAGATGACTCACCGAGGCGATCGAGGCGATGGCCTCGCCGCGGAAGCCCATGGTGCGGATGGCCCCGAGATCGTCGACGGTGGCGATCTTGCTGGTGGCATGCGGAGCGATCGCCAGGGGGAGCTCCGCCGCGGCGATTCCGACTCCGTCGTCGACCACCTCAATCAGTTCCCGCCCTCCGCCGCGGATCCTCACCGTGATCTGGGTGGCGCCGGCGTCGAGACTGTTCTCGACGAGTTCCTTGACCACATTGGCAGGGCGCTCGATGACTTCACCGGCGGCGATCTGATTGACGAGCAGCGGAGGCAACGTGCGGATGGGCATGCGAAACTCTCTCGAGCGACTTCCCGGGCGAAGGACCGGAGGAGTTGCGATTGGGCCTCAGGCGTGCGGTCGCGGGATCGCGCCGTCGAGGACTTCCGCAATCCGACCCCAGTCGTCGGCGTGAGCCCAGAGGAAGCAGCCGAACTGATCGCCAAGCCGCACGGCTTCGATGGCCTGAAGGTTGATTCCCGCCCCGGCGATCTGATCGAGCCGTTCCACAAGAGCGCCGCCGTGATCGACTCCCGAGATGAAGAAGGTGGTGCCCTCGCACACCTCGAGATCGGTCGAGTCGACGAAGTTGCGGAACTGATCGGCCCTCTCGGGCACGCAGAAGAACCGCGCCCGTCCGGCACCGCCATAGCCCCAGATTCCAAGGAGACTCACATCGGCCTCACGAAAGCGCGAGGCGAGGCGGGCAAGCTCCCCTGGACGATCAGGGAGTTCGATCGAGAAGTCCGGCATCATCCGCCATTCCATGCCGGGCAGGCTATCACCAAGCATGGACCCGGGGGCTTTCCCTTCGGCCGGAATGGGGCAGTTTCCGTACACTCGCCTCCGATGCCCGTGCTGCTCGATCTGGCCTATCTGGCCGCTGCAATTGCGACCGCTCCCGTCTGGATCTGGCGAATGTCCAGAACGGGAAAGCTGCGGACCGATTGGGCGGGGCGCTTCGGACGGGCGGAAGCCCTGCCATCGTCGCGAGGACGGCGCGTGCTTCTGCACGCGGTTTCCGTCGGCGAGGTGAACGCGATACGGCTCCTGGTCGATCGTCTTGCCGACGGGCCGGAGGGCTGCGAGGTGGTGGTGGCCACGACGACCGACACCGGCACGGCCCGAGCCCGCGAGCTCTTCGGGGCACGCCACACCGTCGTTCGCTACCCGCTGGATCTCTCCGCCGCGGTGGGTCGATTCCTCGATGCCATCCAGCCGGATGTCGTGGGACTGGTCGAACTCGAGGTCTGGCCCAACTTCTCCGCCGCGTGCGCAGCTCGGAGAATCCCGGTTGCGGTCGTCAACGGGCGACTGAGCGAGCGCAGTCACCGGCGGTACCGGCGCATCCGGCCGCTGGTGGCGCCGTCATTCGGGCGACTGGCGGCGGTGGGAGCGCAGGAGGAGTCCTATGCGAAACGCTTCCAAGACCTCGGCGCCGCTGAGGAACGAGTGACCGTCACCGGCACCATGAAGTGGGACACGGCGCAGATCGTCGACGCCGTCCCAGGCGCGGCGGAACTGGCCAAGGCGATGGGGATCGATGCGACACGTCCATTGATCGTCGCCGGCTCGACCGCTCCGGACGAGCATCGACTGCTGGTGGAGGCCACGCCGCCTGGCGCGCAACTCCTCTGCGCCCCGCGACGACCCGAGTGGTTCGAGGGCGCCGCCGCGACTCTCGTCGGATGCGCCCAGCGCTCGCGGGGCGACACCGGCAGCGCCACCGGTCGCTTTCTGCTCGACACCATCGGCGAACTTCGCGCCGCCTACATCCTCGCCGACGTGGTGGTCATCGGGCGGACCTTTGTTCCTCTCGGCGGCTCCGACATGATCGAGCCGATCGGACTTGGGAAAGCGACCATCATCGGCCCCCACGTCGAAAATTTCGCCGACAGCGTGGCGGCGCTTCGCCAGGGCGACGGCGTGATGGAGTGCCCGATCTCGGCGACGGCCCTGCGCGACGCGTTGACGACGCTGCTGAATGATCCGGGCGCACGGGCCCGACTCGCCGAGCGGGGGAGAGCCGTGATCCGTTCGCGGCAAGGCGCGACGGAGCGATCGGCCCTGCTGCTCACCGACCTTCTGTCGCCAGCGGCTCCCCCTGGGTCACGACGGCTCGCGCCCGATCCGGTCGCGGCCACCGGAGCGGGCTCGTGAGCGAGTTCCAGCTTCTGCGCGGAATCTACTCGGCCAACGCAGCCCTGCTGTCGCGGCATCGTGAGCGGGTGGTGATCCCTCCCGGCGACGATCTGGCCCAGATTCATCTGCGCAGCCCCGAGCTCCTGATCGGTGTCGACCAGATGATCGAGGGGCGGCACTTCCGCTCCGGAACGCCAATTGAGCTCGTGGGGCGAAAGGCCGTCGCCCGCAATCTGAGCGACATCGCGGCGATGGCTGCACGCCCGCTGGCGTGCGTCGTTGCCGTGGCGCTGCCGCCCTCGCTGGATCACGAGGCAATCATGGCCCTGTATGAAGCCGTGCGCGCCACCGCGGAGCTGTTCGACTGTCCGTTGGTCGGCGGCGATACCGGTTCGAGCGGCGATGCCGCGGCACCCTCCGCGGCCTCTGCACCACTCGTGATCAGCGTCACCGTCGTGGCCACGCTTCCCGCGGGTGTGCCGCGGGCGATCACCCGCAGCGGAGCGAGAATCGGCGATGGAGTCTTCGTCACCGGAAAGCTGGGTGGCAGCTTCGGCCCCGACGGACTGGGGCGTCATCTGACCTTCACGCCGCGAGTCCAGGAGAGCATCGCGCTGGCAAGAATGCTTGGCGAGAGGCTCCACGCCATGATCGATCTCAGCGATGGTCTCGGGCGCGATGCCGGTCATCTCGCGTCCGGCTCCGGAGTCGCCATTCGACTCGACGCGGCCAGCATTCCAACTCACGACGGCTGCACGTGGACCAACGCACTCGGTGACGGCGAGGACTACGAACTCTGCTTCACTGCGGAGGGACCGGTGCCCGCCGAAGTCGAGGGCCTGGCGATTACGCGAGTGGGGGAGGTGATCGCCGCCGATTGGGGGCAGGCTCTCGTTTCGCTCGGGACCGCAGGCGGGGCAATCGACGTCACCTCGATGGGGTGGGAGCACGGTCGATGACGGCGCCCCGCGACGGGCAGTTCGCCACCCATGAGTTCACCAGCGAAGGCGCGGCCGCGACCGAACACGCGGCCACAGCCCTGGGACGGTTGCTGAGGGGAGGCGAGATCATCGCTCTGCGCGGTGAACTCGGCGCCGGCAAGACCTGCTTCGTGCGCGGGCTGGCCGCCGGGCTGGGTGTCGATCCCGAGGAGATTGCGAGCCCGACGTTCGTGATCGCGGTCGAGCATCGCGGCACCCGCCTCGGGCTTTCGCACCTCGATGCCTATCGCCTCAGCTCGGCCGAGGATCTGGAATCGATTGGCTTCGAGGAGATGCTCCGCCAGCCCTCGCGTGTGATGGCGGTCGAGTGGCCGGAGCGACTCGGTTCGGCCTTTCCCCCGCCGACAGTCGACGTCCAACTGCATCACACCGGCCCCACCTCGCGACGCATCCGACTGCGCGGCGAGGCTGCGCTGGTCCTCGCGTGGAGTCGGGTCGTCACCCATGCACCACAGGCACCACATGAACCAGAGGCCACATGAACCAGAGACTCAGAGCGATGCCGATTCGTCGTCGGGGCTGAGGGCGTAGATCTGGAAGCGATGGCCCATCGGCGTCCATCCGCGCTCGCGGCAGATGGCATCCCGCAGCGACACGAGTTCGGGACTGGTGAACTCGATGGTGCGTCCGCTTCGCATGCACACCATGTAGTCACGCGGGGCCTTGCCGTAGATGAGTTGGTAGTGCGACTGCTTGGAATCGAAGAGCGCCTGGGTGATGATTCCGCCGTCCTGAAGCAGCTTGATGGTGCGGTAGATGGTGGCCTTCGAGACTCGGTAGCCGCGCTGCCGCATGTCCACAAGAAGCTGCTCGGCCTCGAAGACTCCGTCGCGCTCGATGATTGCGTTGAGGACGTCGGCCCGTTCCGGCGTGTACTTCAGTCCCTGGGTCTTCAGGAACCGCCGAAAGACGGCGCAGAGTGGCGCCATCTGAGCCGCTTCCGAAGGAAGCGAGGACGAGAGGGCAGGTGGCGGTTGCATGAGATCCCAAGTGTACTGACGGCCGTGCGGTCGCGAACCCGTGGACGCGCCCCGCTCCGCCGTCCCCGCTCCGCCGTCCCCGTTCAGCCGTCCCCGTTCAGCCGTCCCCGATCGAATTGACGACTCTGCCATCGGATGAAGCCGGCGGTGGTGCGGCGCGGACCACAACCTTCCAGCTCACCGCGGTCTCGCCGGCGCTGTTGGCGGCGGTGATCGTGAGCGTGTGTTCACCGACCACCGGCGTCGGCCAGCGGACGACGCCCTCTGCGTCGATGACCACACCTTCGGGCGCGCTCGAGAGCGACCAGATCACGGTGCCGGCGCAGGCGGCATCCACAAGGCCCGGTTTCTCCGAGGTGTACTCGCTGCCGACGGCGATCTCGATGTCGCCCATCGGGTCGATGGCGGGCGGCAGGGGTCCCTCTAACTCCAGCGTGAACTGCCAGGAGGCAATGCCGGCGCCGCCGGTGGCGGTGGCCGTCACGGCATGGCGTCCGAGAGTCGGGGTGCGCCACGTCAGCGTTCCGCGCTGGTCGATTGCCATGCCCGGCGGGCCCCGCGTCAGGAGCCAGGCCAGCGCCCCGGCGCAGGAAGCGTTGGCGACCTGCAGCGTGAGTGGTGTGGCGGCGGTCCCGCAGGGTGTCGAGACGTCCGGCTGGGCCACCGCCATCGGGGCGTCGGGTCGCACGTGCAGAGCCCAGGACTCGTCGTCGCGTCCGCCTTCACCCTGGACGGCGATGGTGAAGGCGTAGGTCCCCGCGGTCGAGGTTGTCAAGCGAACCACGCCGCTCTCGTCGATGGTTGCGCCCGCGGGAGCGGCGTCGAGCGAGAAGCGCACTGTCCCCGCCTTCTCGAGGTTCACGACAGTTGGAAGCGGGCCTTGCCAGGCGGCACCGCAGGCGCACTCAGCGTCATCGATCTCGGCCAGCACCGGGACCTCCTTGGGGAGCGCGGCCTCGATCCGAACTGCAATCGGCGTGCTTCCGCTGCCGTGTTCGCTGGTTGCGGTCACGACCGGCGCGTAGGTGCCGGGAACGGGGTTGGGCCAGCGAACGCGTCCCTCGGCGTCGAGGGTCATTCCCTCGGGCGCTGTCGCCAGCGACCAGCGCACCGCTCCGGTGCAGTCGAGATTCGCAACCGCCAGCGGAGGCGACTCGAGCGGCGTTCCGGCTCGACCCGTCAGCGGAGGAATCGAAGCGACCACCGGCGCGGAGGGCGCAATCTGCACCACGGCGACGACCCGGGCGGCGCCGGTCGCGTTGCTGGCAACGAGTGCCACCTGATGGGTCCCGAGTGTCGGAGTCGGCCAGACCAGTTGTCCCGCGGGCGTCACCGCGAAGCCCGCCGGTCCCCCCTCGAGGGTCCAGGTGATGGCGCCAGCACACGCGGCATTGGCGAGTGTCGGAGCGGCGCCCGTGAGCGGCTCGCCGCACTTCCCATCGAGGGCAGTCGGCTGACCGGCGAGGGGTGCAAGGGGAGTGACGGTGATGGTCCAGCGCAGCTCGCCGATACCCGCGGTGTTGCGGGCCGCCACGACCACCTCATGCACGCCCACCGTCGGCGCCGACCAGGTGACGGCACCATCGCCGCCGGTGAGGAGACCTGCCGGGCCGCGCGCCAGCGACCACTCGACCGGGAGCGAGCATGCGGCGTTGAGGAGCGACGGGGCCGTCGTCTGGTAGGACTGACCGCAGGCGATGACTGCGCTGCCAATGGGCGCCACCGCGGGCACCGCGCCAACCGCACGGCCGCGATCGGGCCCACCGAACGACCCGGTGCCGCAGGAGTTCACCGCCCGGACCCAGTAGTGCAGGTCCGAGCCGAGTGGGGCCGCTTCATCCTCGAAAGGACTGGTGGGGGACGACCCGATCTGGGTCGCCTCCGCGAGGTTGCCGTTCGCGGCCCGCCAGATCGCATACTCGCTGGCCCCCGCGACGGGACTCCAGGTCACGATGACCGACGCGCAGGCGCTGCCGTCGGACGCGGAGACGAGCGTGGGCGCGGGCGGGGGGCCCCCCGTGAATCCACTGTCGCCCCGACCCACCGGTCCGAGTCGTCCGCACGAGTCGATGGCCCGCACCCAGTACCAGTTGACCGCCCCGGCCGGCGCGAGCGCGTCGGAGTAGAAGCGGCTCTGCGGCGCGTCTGCGTCTGCACCAGTCGCCGCCGCGGGAATGCGGGCGATCGGCTTCGCGGTGCCCACGTTGTTCACGCTGTTGCGAAGCACCTCGTACTCGACGGCGTCGTCGAGACCGTTCCACACCAGCGCAACTTCGCTGCACGCGGCGCCATCCGCAGCGGCCACGCCCGTGATCGGCGGCAGACCAAGAGGGATCGAGATTCGTCCCGCGGAGACGACTCCGCTCGCGGTGCAGCCGTTCAGCGCCCGCACCCAGTGATACAGCGGTGTGCCGATGGGGGCTTCGTTGACCACATGAAAGGTTCCGGCAACCGACGCCAGGATCGAGGCCGTGAGCGGATCGTCGCGGTCGTGTCGGAGCACTTCATACCGGGTCGCGCCGGGGACCTCCGGCCAACTCACTCGCAGGCCACGACATTCCAGAACTTCGATGCGGACTGCCGCCGGCCCCGGGAGCGGGACAAGCGGGAGAGCGTCGCGGGCGTGGACCAGGGAGACGATGTCGCGGACGGCGGGTGCATCCGGACCGATTGCCGAGGGCCGAGTCGCCGCTCGCTGCATGAGCCCGCACTCCGCGCCGTCGCAGTGGAATGCCCCCAGGGCATGGAGCAGCGCGTGCCATGCGGTGGTGGCGCGGAAGGCGAGGCGGGGGGAGAGCGCGGTCGAGATCACGATTCCCGACTGGGCCGGACCGCCGCCGACACCGCCGACCCAGCCATGCGACGCCGTGCGATCCACGAGCGGTCGTCCGGTGAAGAGAAGAGCGCTGTGGGCATCGCGCCGGATCGATGTGGACCAGCGATTCCAGAACTCGGCGTAGAGGGCCGAGGGCGCTGCCGGGGCGGTCTCGAGTTCGACTGCGTCGCCGGGAACGGCAACGACGAAGCGGGTCACGCGAGTGCGGATGTTGACAGCCTGTTCCACCCAGATCGCCGCAAGCCCGAGGATGCACTCGGCGCTTTCGATGGCCTGATGAGGGTCCCACCCGACTGCGCCGGGCTCGGTCGGTTGCGCCGAGGCGCGGACGAAGGCCTGATCGAGCTCGATTGCAAGGGTCCAGAGTCGGGCGCAGCGCGGGTCGATTGGAATGTCGCCGCCACCGCGGGCGACCGCGATCTCCGCCTCGCTGGTACCGCAGATGAAGGGCTCGAGAGCCACGTGCTGCTCGGCCCGGGCCAGAACGTGCAGGACCGATCCGTCGGCGGGGGCGGGCGCTCCCTCACCTGGGCGGCGCGGAAGCGGTTCGATGGCCAGCAGCCGTCCGTCGAGAAGCAGCATCGCCCGCATGCCCTCGGGTCGAACGGTCGCGGCGATGAGGCTGCCCGGCGTCCCGGCGACGGCGCCCACCCAGAGCGTCGACTGACGCAGCGGGAGGGTTTCGCGAGTGCCGTCCGGTCGCACCAGCTCGGCCGTGCACCCCGGCCCGCGAAGTGTCGCCGGATGCATGTTGACGAGGATCGGTCGGCCTTCGATCTCAAGCGCGAAATCGATCACCTCGCCGCCGGTGGTCGCGGCATCGAGAAGTGACGCGGGAATGGCCAGCACCACGCCACCGTCGAGCCCCTCGGGGAGCGGTGCGGGCGCCGCGACCGCGAGCGGCGGCGTCGAGAGCGCAGTCGCGGCGCTTTCCCGCGCGCCGCCGACGACGGCCAGCAGGATCAGCAGCGCGGCGGTGCCGCGGCGCGTGGTCTGCGCGGTCTGGTGCGCGGTCTGGTGCGCGGTCCGGCCGAGGCCGTGATTGCAATCGTGACAAGGGAGGCTCGGCAAGGTTTCAGACTGTACCGGTGGCTGTAGTGTTAAGCTTCGCACCCATGCATCGACGCTCCTTTCTGGCGGCAAGTCTGGCTGTGGGAACGACCGGCGGAATCGCGGCGGCACACTCGCAGGCCACCGGCACAACAGCCCCAGCGGCCGCGGCGCCGACTCCGCATGACGCGGCCCACGTCCGCGGCGGACGGATCCGCCAATCGGTCTGCCGCTGGTGTTACGGGGGCATGTCCATCGAGGCGCTGTGCGAAGTCGCCGCGGGGATCGGACTGAGTTCCGTGGAACTCCTCGGCGAGAAGGAGTGGTCGGTTCCCGCCCGACTCGGACTGACCTGTGCCCTGGCCAACGGTCCGACGACGATTCCGCAGGGCTTCAATCGACTCGAGAACCACGAGGCGATCGTGCGCGAGAGCGAGCGGCTGCTGCCACTGGTCAAGGCCGCCGGCATTCCCCAGATGATCGTCTTCTCGGGCAACCGGGCGGGGATGTCCGACGCCGAGGGGCTGCGGAACTGTGCCGCCGGGCTTCGGCGAATCACGCCGCTGGCCGAGTCGCTGGGCGTCACGGTGATCATGGAGCTTCTCAACAGCAAGGTCGATCACAAGGACTACATGTGCGACCGCACGCCGTGGGGCGCGGCCCTCGTCGATGAAGTCGGCTCGCCGCGGTTCAAGCTGCTCTACGACATCTATCACATGCAGATCATGGAGGGCGACGTGATCCGGACCATCACCGACCATGCGTCACGCATCGGGCACTACCACACGGGTGGCGTTCCTGGTCGCGCGGAGATCGACGGATCGCAGGAGCTGCACTACCCGGCGATCTGTCGGGCCATCGCCGAAAGCGGGTTCACTGGTTACCTCGGTCAGGAGTTCATGCCGCGGCGCGATCCACGGGCCTCGTTGGCTGACGCGGCGATGATCTGCACCGTGTGACCACGCGGGTCAGCCTGGAGAAGGAGCGATGAGTCGGTCCGAGGCGGCCCGAAGCAGCGGCTGACCACGGCCCGCCGAGCCGCCGGTGTGAATTATACAGAACATGTATTATAGGACCTAGAAGGGCCTGAAAGGCCAGTGGGGCGGTTGCGGGCTGCGCGGGGTCTGGCGCCCCTCAGGAGGCGATTCACTCATCGCCCGACGGCGCCCGCCTCGCTGCGTCCGACCGTTCCGATTCCGCCATTGCCGTCCGTGCCCAGACCGAAGGCGTCATGCACCACCTGGAGGGCCCGATTGCCGTGCTCCTTGGGGACGATGCAGGAGATCTTGATCTCGCTGGTGGTGATGTTCTGGATTGGAATCCGCGCCGCCCCGAGGGCCGTGAACATCGTGCTCGCAACGCCGGTGTGGCTCTTCATGCCGGCGCCGACGGCGCTGACCTTGGCAAGACCGATCTCGACCGCCAGCTCGCCGGTGCCGAGCTGCTCGAGCACCTTGCCGGCGACGATCTTCACGTCGGCCAGATCGCTGTGCTCGACGGTGAAGGAGATGTTGGCGAGGTCGCCGAACTCGGTCTGCACGATGTCGTCGACCATGATGTTGGCGCGGGCGATGGCCTCGAAGATCGTCCCCTGCACGCCGATCTCGTTGGGGATGCGACGAAGGCTGACTCGTCCGAGATCCGCCTTGAGGGCGGCGCCAACCACTGGTGCGTCTTCCATTGCGGTGCTCTCCTCGCGGATCATCGTGCCCTCGTCGGGGCGCAGACTGTGTCGAACGTGAATCGGGACGTTGTACTTCTCGCCGAACATGACGGCGCGGGTGTGCATGACCCCGGCGCCCTGGGCCGCCAGCTCGAGCATCTCCTCGTAGCTGATGCGCGGAACCTTGCGGGCATTCGGCACCAGTCGCGGGTCTGCGGTGTAGACCCCGTCGACGTCGGTGTAGATCTCGCAGACGCCGCCGGTGCGCGGGACATCGAGCGCCGCCGCGAGCGCAACGGCGGTGGTGTCCGATCCGCCGCGACCGAGCGTGGTGATGTCACCGTTCTCGGCAATGCCCTGGAACCCGGCGGCGACGACCACCCTGCCGGCGGCGATCTCCTGCCGGATGCGGTCGGCGACGATCGATCGGATCCGGGCGCTGCGATGCGAATCGGTCGTTCGAATGCCCATCTGTCCGCCGGTGAGGCTGACCGCGTCGACGCCGTGGGTGTGCAGGGCCATCGCCATCAGGGCGACGCTGACCTGCTCGCCGGTCGACATCAGCATGTCCATCTCGCGCTTGGACGGCGCGGGCGTGATTCGTTCGGCGAGAGTGATCAGCTCATCGGTGGCGTGGCCCATGGCTGAGACGACGACGACCACGCCGTGGCCGGCACGGCGGGTCCTGGCCACCCGCTCGGCGCAGCGCTGGATTCGATCGCAGTCGGCGACGGAGGTTCCGCCGAACTTCATGACGGTGATGGGAATCGTCGGTGGAGTCGAGGAGGTCGAAGCCATGGGACGAGGGGAGTGCTGTGGGAAAGGGAGTGGACGTGAGACACGCACCGCGCAGACCGATCAGACCCCCGCGGCCTCGCGGTCGCGGGTCTGCCGATCGGCCCGTTTGCGATCGGACTCCTTGAGCAGTCGCTTGCGGATGCGCACCGACTGCGGCGTGATCTCGACCAGCTCGTCGACTTCGATGTATTCGAGGCCGCTCTCCAGGGTGGGGATCCGCGCCGCCTTGAGGACCACGGTCTGGTCCTTCGAAGTCTCGCGGAAGTTCGAGAGCTGCTTGGCCCGGGTGATGTTCACGCCGAGGTCGTTGTCGCGGCTGTTCTCGCCCACGATCATCCCTTCGTAGACCTTGTCGCCGGGACGCACGAAGAGGTAGCCGCGATCGGAGAGGGCCTCGATGGAGTACGCCGTCGCGGTGCCCGCGTCGATTGAGACCATCACCCCGTTGCCGCGCTTGCGCTCGACGCCACGAAGCGGCGCGTAGTGGGCGAAGGTGTGATGCATCACCGCCTCGCCGCCGGTGGCGTTGAGCATCTTGTTGCGCATGCCGATCAGGCCACGGGCGGGAATCTCGGCTTCGATGTGCATGCGGCCGCCGCGAGTCTCCATCTTCAGGATCTCGCCGCCGCGCGAGCCGAGCAGCTCGAGGGCCGGGCCCATGCCGGTGGTCGATACGTCGAGGCTCAGCCGCTCGATCGGCTCGCACTTCACACCGTCGATGACCCTTTCGATGACTTCGGGGCGTCCCACGCAGAGCTCGAAGCCCTCACGACGCATGTTTTCGAGGAGCACGCCCAGGTGAAGAAGTCCGCGTCCGCTCACGCGGAACTCTTCGGCACTGTCGCCGGGGGCGACCCGAAGGGCCACGTTCGCCTGGAGCTCGCGCTGCAGGCGATCGGAGATCTGCCGACTGGTGACGAAGCGGCCTTCCTTGCCGACCATCGGCCCGTCGTTGATGCGGAAGATGGTGTGCAGCGTGGGCTCGTCGACGTGGACCCGCGGCAGGGCCACCGGATTCTCGTAGTCGGCGATGGTGTCGCCGATGTCGATGTCGGCCACTCCCTCGAGGGCGCAGAGGTCCCCCGCCTCCACGCGCCCGGCGTCGACCCGGCCGAGTCCTTCGAAGCGAAGCACGCGCTGCACGCGGGCCCGCTTGAACGACCCGTCGGCCTTGCAGACCGCGACGGTCATGCCGTTGGTGACCACGCCGCAGAAGACGCGACCGATGGCGATGCGTCCGGTGTAGTCGGAGTAGTCGAGGTTGTTGACCAGCATCTGAAGCGGCAGCGACGGATCGTTGTCCGGCGGCGGCACGACGTCGATGATCGCTTCGAAGAGGTCGGCGACGTCGGTCGGTCTGGCCACGGCGGGATCGGAGAAGTCGGGAAGCAGCCGCGACGCCCAGCCATCGCGGCCCGAGGCGTAGATCACCGGGAAGTCGAGGGCCTCTTCGCCGGAGCCGAGATCGATCAGGAGATCGAAGACCTCGTTCACGACGGCCTGGGCGCGGGACTCCGGGCGATCGCACTTGTTGACCACGACAATCAGCTTGAGCTTGAGCTCGAGGGCCTTGGAGAGGACGAACCGCGTCTGCGGCATCGGACCATCCATGGCATCGACGAGAAGGAGCGCGCCGTCGGCCATGCGCAGCACCCGCTCGACCTCGCCGCCGAAGTCGGCGTGGCCCGGCGTGTCGATGATGTTGACGCGAATGGCCTCGCCCTTGTGCGGGCCGCGGGTGACCTGATAGGTGACCGCGCAGTTCTTCGCCAGGATGGTGATCCCCCGCTCGCGCTCGAGCGGGTTCGAGTCCATCACGCACTCCTGAAGTCCCTCGGCGTTTCGAAAGGTTCCGGACTGGCGGAGCATGGCATCGACCAAGGTCGTCTTGCCGTGATCGACGTGCGCGATGATCGCCACATTGCGAAGCGGGCGGCGAAT
>CAYXKH010000029.1:13642-20210 GCA_964465255.1 uncultured Isosphaeraceae bacterium | reverse complement strand
GAGCGCTCAAACCATCTCCAGCCCCACGCCGAACACCAGCCACGCGAGGACGATCGCCAGCACGATCCGATACCACCCGAAGATGGCCATGTCGTGGCGCGAGAGATATCCGACCAGCCACTTCACCGCGACGGCGGCGCTCACCGTGGCAACCGCGATTCCCAGCAGCACCGGAGTCCACCCGCCAAGGCGCTCGACCAGGCTCGGGCCGTCTCGGGTGGCTTCCTTGGCGAGCTTGTAGACGCACGCTCCGCCGAGGGTGGGAAGGCCGAGCAGGAAACTGAACTCCGCAGCCTCGCGAGGGCGCAGGCCGACGACCATTCCGCCGAGGATCGACATCATCGACCTGCTGGTCCCGGGGATCATCGCCACGCACTGCATCGCCCCGATCAGGAGCGACTGCTTCCAGGAGAGCTGGTCGATGGTGATGAACTTCTCGGATTCGCCCTCGCGCTGCGATCGATGAAGCGACTGCTGCCACGGGCGGATGCCGATGAGCACGACGCCACCGACGGCCAGGGCGATGATGACTGGAATCGGTCGGAAGAGATGAGCGTCGATGAGATCGTCGAGGAGCAGGCCGAGGACCACCGCCGGGAGAAACGCAACCAGCAGATTCACGAAGAGCCGGCGGCCGATTGGATCACGACCGATCAGCCCGCGCAGCATCGACAGCACCCGTGGCCAGTAGAGCCCGAGGACTGCGAGGATGGCGCCGCCCTGCACGATGATCGTGAAGGCATCGACCGCCTCCTTCACCTCGGGGGGACGATCGAGCCCGAGCAGCCACGCTGCGATGATCAGGTGACCCGTCGAACTGACCGGCAGATACTCGGTGATGCCTTCGACCAGACCGAGGATGATGGCTTGCCAGGGAGTCATGAGAATCAGCGCGTCTCGTCAGAGTGCTGGTCGTTGGAGTTCTGGCTCCACCCGGCGGTGTTGCCCGAACCGAGCATCCACGGCATCCAGGTGCGCACGACGGCCCCGGCGCGGTCGATGGGATGGCTCGCGGCGATGCGCCGCTGTTCGTTGAACCAGGGCATGCCGCGGGCAGTGTCCTCGGCGAAGGCGCGGGCGAAGTCGCCCCGTCGAATGGATTCGAGAAGCTCGCGGAGTCGCCCGCGCACGGCGTCGTCGACCAGGATCGGTCCGGCGCGATAGGCACCGAACTCCGCGGTGTTGCTGATGGCCCGGCGCATCCCGGCGAAGCCCCGCTCGAAGAGGAGGTCGACCACCTGCTTGAGCTCGTGCACGCACTCGAGATAGGCGAGTTCCTCGGGATAACCGTGTTCGACAAGTGTTTCGAAGGCCGCCTGGGCCAGGGCCATGGCTCCGCCGCAGAGCACCGCCTGCTCGCCGAAGAGATCGGTCTCGGCTTCGTGGGCGAAGCTGGTGTGCACGATGCCGGCGCGGCCGCAGCCGAGTCCGGAGGCCCAGGCGAGACCGAGCTCGAGGGCTCGCGCCATGGGCGTCTCCGTCGCGTCGGTCGCCGCAGCACCCGAAGCTCCATGAACTGCGAGCAGACAGGGGATTCCCCGGCCCTCGAGGTAGCGCTGCCGAAGCGTGGCCCCGGGACCTTTCGGGGCCACCATGACCACGCCGACCTCCGCAGGTGGCAGCACGTGCCCGAAGTGGACGCTCAGACCATGAAGGAAGCCGATCACGGCAGTCGGTTGCAGCGCAGGGAGGATGTCCCGGGCGCAGACTTCGCCGTGCACTTCGTCGGGAAGGGCGACGATCACCAGGTCGCCCGCGGCCGATGCGTCGCGGACGGCGCGGGCGATGAAGCCATCGGCGCGGGCCAGACCGCCGCTGCGCGACTGGTCACGGGCGCCGACCACGACCTCGACTCCGGAGTCGCGCAGATTCTGTGCATGGGCCCGACCTTGATTGCCGTACCCGATGATCGAAACCGTCAGACCGCGCAGCCCGGCAAGCAGCGGCCCTCGGGGATCATCCGGCGCTCTGTCGTGGTCGACGGTCAGGGTCACAGGCGGCTCGAGACGCAAGGTAGCGGCGGGTGGAGTGCGCCGCCAATCCCACACGTCACTCGCCGCCGCCTCGCGGGCGAGGCGCACGCGGGGCATCGGGTTCCGCCGGAGTCTCCTGCGGCGGACGGGATCTGCTGCCGCCGAGCCGCACCGGAGATCGCGATCCGACTTCCGTTCGGTCCATGAGCTGTTCGTGAAGGCGACGTGGCTCCTGGCCTTCGAGCTTGCCGACCATGAAGGTGCCCAGGAAGACTTCCTGACGGAGGGCAATTGGGAGCAGCGACCCGAGATCGAATCGGACCTGTCCGCCACCGCGCCCGGTGACATACTCCAGCTCGACGTTCTTCGCCTCGCTGATTCGTCCGTCCGGGAGCTTCTGTCGCTCCCGCGCCGCCACGATGTTCACGCTTCGGCTGACGACCACTTGACGTTCCTCGATCGATTCGAGGGTCGAGGTCATCCGAGCCCGCTGGCCGATGCCGGCGATCTCGTCGTCGAACTCGACCCGCCAGCTCGCCCCCACCCCGACCGCCTCGATCGGCTGCGCCGGGAAGATCTCCCGCAGACCGCGGGCGACCCGGTCGGCGAGCGTCGTGCCCCCTTCGGTTGCAAAGACCGTCTCGGGCAGGCGAAGCGTGCGGAGTCCGCCGTCATCGCCGAGATCGAACTCGAGTGCCGCACCTCGAAGGGGAGCCAGTGCCGCCTCGGCCGCGGTGACCTGTTCCTGCGAATTGCTCCGGCTGGGCTTGAGCGATGCCCCGAGGATCGTGCCGCGGCAGAGGATCGAGACGCCGCTGGCGGCGCGGTCGGGCGAGGGGGCGAGGGCCCGCAGCTCGAGTGTGAGGGTGGTCGGCAGCGGGATCTCGCCGCCGATGTGCGCGCCATCCATGGCGGCGTAGCCGAAGCGCTCGATGGTGAAGGTGAGTCGCTCGAGGACTTCCGGCTCGGGCGCGAGCCGCACCGTCACCAGCGGGGGCGTGCCGGGGTCGAGCAGCGTGACCCGCATCGCCGGGCTCTCGATGGCCCGCCAGATGACGGTCGGATCGGTCGCAGCAGGGCGACCTGGCTCGACGATGGTCGGTTCGGCCGGGGGCGCCGGGGGCAACTGCAGCGCGGCGGCGGGCGCTTTCCCCGCGAGGCTCGGAAGCGAGAGAAGGGCGGCCAAGGCGAGCGCAGCGGTCATGGGCCGATCGTAGCGGCGCCCTCCTCGCGATTGCGTACGCTGCCGACTTGCCGCGGCCGAGGCACCCGACTCGAGCGCCGCGAGGAGATCGATCGAGCCAGGACCTTGCATGAGCAATTCACGGAGTGGCCCATCCGCCGAACGCGCCTCCCAATCGATGGTCAAGGGTGGCATCACGGTGGTGATGACTCTGCTGGGTTGGTCGAGCATTCCACTCTTTCTCTTTCACTTCGCCTCGAAGATCGATCCCTGGACCAGCAACGGGTGGCGGTACGGATTCAGCGCGCTGCTCTGGCTTCCGCTGCTGCTGGCGATTCTGGTCCGCGGACGGATGCCTCGAGGGCTGTGGGTTGCGGCCCTGGTGCCCAGCCTTCTCAATGCGGTGGGCCAGGTGGCCTTCACCTGGGCCCACTACCGGATCGATCCGGGACTGGTCACCTTCGGGCTGCGCAGCCAGTTGATCTTCGTGGCCATCGGCGCGTGGATTCTCTTTCCCCGCGAGCGGGCGGTGATCCGAACACGCGGCTATCTCGCGGGACTGGTGCTGCTTCTCTGCGGGACCAGCGCCGTTCTGATGTACGGCGAAGGGTTTGGCGCCCGGGCCTACGTCGAAGGCGTGATCATGGCCGTCGGCAGTGGTCTCCTCTTCGCCTGCTACGGGCTCTCGGTGCGGCGCTTCATGGAGGGATACCACCCGGTCGTGGCCTTCGCGGCAATCTGCCAGTACACCGGGCTGGCGATGGTGCTCCTGATGTTCGTCTTCGGCGACGCGGCAGCCGATGGCGCCTTCGCCGGCCTTCGGGGCATGACCGCACTGACCATGACCGCGGAGCAGTTTCTCTATCTCCTGCTCTCGGGGGTCATCGGGATTGCCCTTGGCCACGTCTTCTACTACATCGCCATCGCCAATCTCGGCGTTGCAGTCGCGGCGGGCGTGCTTCAGCTCCAGCCCTTCATCGTGGCCGTCTTCTCGGGGTTTCTCTTCGGCCAGGCGCTCTCGCCCATCCAGTGGGTGGGCGGGCTCATCGCGGTGACCGGAGCGCTCCTGATGCTCGACATGCAGCGGAGAGTGAGTCAGCGCGCCCCGGTGCTAGCCCCGAGCGACGCGTGAGCGGCGCGGCGGCGTTGCGCACTCCCGGCAGATGCCGTACAGCACGATGTCGTGGCGATCGACGGCGAACCCCTCGGGGGCGAGGGCGTCGACACCGCTGGCGCATCCACCTGCTCCCGAGCCGCCTGCGGAGGTGCCGCCGCCGGCGATGTCGAAGACCCGCGTGCAGCGATCGCAGTGAAAGTGGTGGTGATGCACCTGGGCGGCGCTCCTCGATTCGTAGCGGTTGATCTGTCCCGGAAGCTGCACGGCGACGAGCTCACCGCGTTCGAGAAGCTGGGCGATGGTTCGATACACCGTGGCGGTGCCGAGCGAGGGAACCTCGGCGCGGGCGAGTTCGAGAATCTCGGCGTGACTGAGCGGCCGAGCAGCGACCTCGACGGCCCGGACGATCGCCGTCCGCTGCATGGTGCGGCGCGGCGCCGGCTCGGCGGCGGTGCGGGAGGTCCGCGGCGCGGGTGCGGCGTGCGGGTCATGGGCGTCGCAGCAACGGGGAGCCCTGGCGGAGGTTCGATTCCTCGCCCGCTTCACGCGGTGCTCCTTCCGCGGGTCAGTCGACGGACGCCGAGCGAGAGGAGATAGGTCGTCGCTGCGGCGATGACGATTGCCGACTCGGGACTGATCGCGGTGCCGTACACCGCGGCCCGCGGCAGCGTGGTCAGCACCATGCACAGCAGAATCGACGCCCACATGATTCCGGCGAGCCGGGCGAAGTGATGTCCGGCGGTCGCGGCCGGCAGCGTGAGCAGCGCCAGCACGAGGATGAGCCCGACCACCTGCACCAGACAGATGACCGTGAGGGCCGCGAGACAGAGCAGGAGCAGGTTCATCCACAGCACCGAAACCCCTTGGAGGGAACACTGCTCCTCGTCGATGGTCAGGGCCAGCAGTCGCTTGTGGAAGAGGAGGGCGGCGACGAGGATCACTCCGTCGAGAAGGGCCATCAGCCAGACATCGGACCACTCGACGAAGACGATGCTGCCGAAGAGGTAGCTCATCAGCTCGCTCTGGTAGCCCGGCGTGAACTTCATCAGCATGACCCCGAGCGACATGCCGATGGCCCACAAGGCGCCGATCAAGGTGTCCACCCGCTCGGCCGCGCGGTGATGGATGATTCCAATCAGAATCGCCGCAACCAGCGCCGCCAGGGCCGCGCCGTGAAGTGGACGGAGCCAGCCGAAGGAATCGGGATGAACCGCCCGCAGATAGATGGCGGCGCCGACGCCACCCACGGCCATGTGGGCGATTGCGCCGGCGAGGAAGACGATCCGGCGGACGACCACATAGGGCCCGATCACGCCGCAGGCGATGCTGGCGAGAAGACCGGCGACGATCCCGCTGAGCAGGAACGGGTTGTCGGGGATGTCGCGGAAGAAGTCGAGCATGGAAGAGGTCAGCGGGCCCGCTGTCCCCCGTGGGTGTGCGCCCCGTGATCGTGCTCGACGGCGTGGCAGTGGGCGTGGTGATCGACGAGCCGCACCGCCTCGCCATACATCGCCGCGAGCGACTCGCCGGTGACATCCTGCGGACGGTGGATCGAGAGGGTGCGATTCAGACAGGCCACGCGCTTCACCTGGGTCGAGACGAAGGCGATGTCGTGGCTCACGACCACCACCGCGAGCGATTCGTTCAGGCGGTGCAGGAGCGCGGTGAGTCCGCGCTCGGCCTGGGCATCGACTCCCGAGGTCGGCTCGTCGAGCAGCAGGAGCCTGGCCTCGGCGCACAGCGCGCGAGCGATCAGCACACGCTGTCGCTGCCCGCCGGAAAGCGCCGCAATGGGACGCGCGGCGAGATCTTCAACGCCGGTCTGGAGCAGCGACTGTCGGGCCGCGTCGCGGTCGCTCTGGTGATAGCGAAACCCCCATGGTCGATGGGCGAGTCGTCCCATGAGAACGACATCCATCACGTTGGCCGGGGCCGAGAGATTGAGCGCCGCCCGCTGCGGGACGTACCCGATCCATCGTCGCGCCCGCGCCGCAGACTCGCCGAAGATCACGATGCGCCCTTCCTGGGGTTCGAGCAGACCCAGCATCAGTCGCAGCAGCGTGGTCTTGCCGCCGCCGTTGGGGCCGATGATCCCGACGAAGTCGCGCGGCTCGATGGTGAGACTGACGCGGTCGAGCACCGCCCGCGGCGCGCGCACGGCGTCGAAGGAGAAGCTCACCTCCTCGACGCGTACGACCGCAGTCGCGGCAGGCATGACGGCGCTTGCGGCAGGCTGGTTCAACGATCAGCCCCCGAGTCCAGTTTGTTCGCGGGGCCCTTCGCGGGGCCCTTCGC
>CAYXKH010000029.1:11062-13542 GCA_964465255.1 uncultured Isosphaeraceae bacterium | reverse complement strand
CGCGATGGCCTCCGCGATGGCCCGAGCGACACGGCGCAGATTGGCGGGGACGTCGGCCTCGAGCGGATCGATCACCTCGACCCGACCATCCACCGCGCGAGCCACGGCCTCGGCGGCCTTGCTGCTGATCTGCGGTTGCACGAAGACCACCCGAGCGCCTTCGGCGCGGGCCTGACGCTGCAGTTCCGTCAACTCGTGGTCGCTCGGAGCCTTGCCCTCGCGCTCGATGGCGATCTGTCGAATGCCGTAGGCATCGGCGAAGTAGCCCCAGGCCGGATGGAAGATGAAGAAGGCCTGACCCTTCGCCGGTTCGAGGATGGTGCGCAGTTCGAGATCGAGGGCATCGAGTTCCTTCTCGAGGGCCGGCAGCGAGGTGGCCAGGCGGGCGTCGAGCCACGGCGCCGCCTCGCGGAGGGCCTTGCTCATGGTTCGGGCCTGCTGCTTGAGGAGGGCTGGCGTGGTCCAGACGTGGGGATCGCTTCCATCGGTCGAGCAGACGTGCCCCGGCGTGCCGTGGCCCTCGTCGTGCCCGTGGTCCTGCCCAGGGTCATGCCCGTGCCCCTCGAGCTCCCGCAGAGTGATCCCTTCGCGGCAATCGATCACCCGTACTCGTTGGGCGCGGCGAATCGATTCGAACCAGCGCCCGTTCTCGAGCGGCAGTCCCATGGCGAAGTAGAGCGACGCCCGCATCACCTCGCTGGCCTGCTGGTCGGTGGGTTGATAGGTCTCGTGGCTCTGCCCCGAGGTGACCACGGTGGTCACTCGCACGTCGTCGCCGGCGAGTCGCTCGAGCAGGAATCGCTGGGGAGCGATGCTCACCGCAACCGGGAGCGGCCGGATCTGGTCAGGCTTCTGGGAGGGCTTCTGGTCAGGCTTCTGGGAGGGCTTCTGGTCAGGCTTCTGGGCAGGCGTCTGGTCAGGCTTCTGGGCAGGCTCCATCGGGCCCGACGGACCTGCCGCGAGCGCACGCGGAGCGAACTCCGCCATGCCGAACGCGGCGACCAGCGCCACGGCTGCAGCGAGTGATGCCACGAGTGAGACACGCATGGCCAGATGATAACGAATTCTCAACTAGAAGGGGACCCCGCCCCAGGCTGCTAGCGCTCGGTCCGCTCCGCGTCGGTCGCCAATTGAGTGAGCCTGACCTCGCCCTCTTCGTCGAGCTCCGCGGCCCCGAGTTCGAGAAGGGCGGCGAGGGCGGCCTGCTGTTCGGCCTGCTTCTTGGTCGGGCCCCAGCACGGCTCGAAGCGGCGAGCGCCGATCTCGACACACACTTCGAAGCACTTGGCGTGATCCGGGCCCTTCTCGTCGAGGACCACGTACTGCGGCGAGTGCTGGCCCATCCGCTGAGAGGTCTGCTGGAGGACCGACTTGAAGTTGAACTGGTGGCCCAGGCGGACCGACTGGTCGATCTTGGGCCCGACGTGCTGGAGGATGAACCGCTCCGCGGGGGCCAGGCCGCCATCGACATAGATGGCCCCGATGATCGCCTCGAACACCGCGGCGGCGACCGACGAAGGGAGGTCCCACCGACCGTTCATGCCCTTCCCGAGGCGAAGCAGGTTGGGCAGGCCCATCTCCAGGGCGATCTCGGCGCACACCCGTCGGCTGACGACCGCCGACTTGATCTTGGTCAGCTCCCCTTCGAGGAGTTCGGTGAATCGGCGATAGAGCGACTCGCAGACCACCGTCCCAAGCACCGCGTCGCCGAGGAACTCCAGGCGTTCGTTGCTCTCGACGCGACTATCGGCCAGCGACGCATGCATCAGCGCGCGACTCAGGAGATGCCGATCCTTGAACGTGTATCCGAGGATCTCCTCGGCCTGCGCCACCAACTCGTGATCCATAGACGCCTCGCCCCGCGGGCTGAGGCCCGTGGGGTTCAACAGGGGAGCGGATCCCGTGGGTGAACGCTCGAGGGGTCGGCCAGTGCCGACGCCTCGAAGGCCCGCCCACGGGGGGAGGTCCTGTCGGACGACGGCCTCGGGAGTGAAGGAAAGGAGCGGGTCCTCCCCAGCCACCAGAAGTCACAGTTCGACCGGACCGACGGTCAAGTATGGCCCGAGAATACTGCCGCGACAAGGCCGCCGGCCGATTCCGGGCGGTTCTGCGCGGCGGGTCGTCAACGGTCCGGGGCGGGGCAGGGCGGTTGGGACCCGCCGAAACGTCGACAGCCGCGGGGGTGGTGGTTATACTCCGCCCCCGCGCGCCGACCGGCACGCTCAGCCAACCCCGGCCAGTCAACCGTCATGCATTACCCACACAAGATCAGTCGGATCAAGAAGATCCGGGCCGTTGGATTCCGATCCCGAATGAGCACTCGGAAGGGCCGCAAGATCATCAACGGCAAGCGTCGCCTTGGTCGCTGGATCGGCGTGCGCTGACCGGTCTCTGGCTGCGTCCGGCGCCGGCGGCCGGCCGGTTGGCTGAATCCGGGTGACTCCCGAGACGGACTCTCCGTCCGACCACTGCTCCGACCA
>CAYXKH010000029.1:0-10962 GCA_964465255.1 uncultured Isosphaeraceae bacterium | reverse complement strand
TGCATAGTCGCCGAGTCCTCCGGGCAGGGCCCGGTGCCGAGTTCGCTCGAGGCCGCGTCGCGCTGCCCGAGCCCTGCTGCGAAACACACCCAAGCTGCGACCGGAAGGCGACTCAGGCCTCCGTCACTTCCCAGCCGCCCGAGTCTCGGGCGGCTGGTTGTTTGACCGACGGACGCGGCCGTCCCCAGGGGCATTCGCACTCGACGCCGAGAGTCGGGTCAGCAGTTACATTCGACGGCGACCGCGTGCGAAAGCCCTCGTCACATCTCGTTCTCTTCGGACCTCGGGCCTCTGGCAAGTCGAGCCTTGGGGCGTCGGTTGCGTCGATTCTCGATCGTCCGTTCATCGATCTCGACGACCGCGTGCGAGCCCGTTTCGGCAATCGCTCGGTCCGCGAGATCTGGGCCAGCGATGGAGAGCCGGCGTGGCGCCGTGGTGAGGTGGCCGCCCTCGACGTGGCGCTGGGCGAGCCGCCGAGCGTGATTGCGCTCGGTGGGGGAACGCCGATCATTCCGGCAGCGCGAGCGCTCCTCGACGCGGCCCGAGACGCGGGGCGCGTCCGCTGCATTCTGCTGATGGCCACACCGGGAGAGCTCGCGGCGCGACTGGACCACACTCCCGGCGATCGCCCTGCGCTCACCGGCGCGGGTCGTGAGGCAACGGCCGACTTGAACCGTGCGAGCGACCTCTCGCCGACTCCGGCGTCCGAGGTTGCAACCGTGCTCGCCGCTCGACTTCCGATCTATCGCGGGCTTGCCGATGCCGAGATCGATACCGGCAGGCTTGATGAGGCGGCCGCGACCCTCGCAGTGCTCGAGGCGTGGAAGCGGGGGTCGGACTGAGCCCGGCCCGAAGTGCGACTCGCGGGGCGCGTCTCCAGTCCTCGCGACTCGACTTGGGTCGGCCCGTCTCAACCCGTCTCAACCGTCGCGACCCGTCGCCAGGGGGGGACGGGGCAGCCGTCAAAAACAGAGGCGGGCGACTCACGCCCGGAGGGTGGCGTGAATCGCCCACGAATTCGAAGGTCCATCGATTCTCGAGCGAGCGTGGGTTGCTCGGAGCGGCGCCGCAGCGATGGCGCCGTAGGTCGAGGTCAGGCGAGGACCGGGCTCGACGGATCCGCGACTCGGCTGCGGAGACGGGCCTCGGCCTCGAGCCAGTTCACGACCTCGTTGCCGCCGGTCTGAAGCCAGACGAGATACGCCTCCTGGGCGATCTCGTCGACCGTGGGTTCAGTGAACGACGCGGCGACTCCGCAGCTCAGTCCGCGCTCGATGGCGGCGGTCACGTCGTCGAGGTCGCTGCTGAAGTCGGTCAGCGGGTGCACGTCAATTGCGGAGTCGGGGGTGGTGCAGTCGGGCCGGGTTGCCAGGATCGACCGGGGGGTCGATTGGCTGCCGGGAATCGGATTGGTCGTCGGCACGGTGGACGTCGACTTGGACTTGCGGCTGACCGCGCGGGAGTACGGCTGAAGAACTGTCATCGGAGTGGCCCCACCAGATTGGAGTTTTGCGAGGAGATCACCGGGCGTTCGCGCTCACACGAACCAACTCGGCGGGTCGCAATCTAGAGGCCGAACTGCGCGGTTCCGGAGAATGGAACCATTTCTCCGTCAAACACAACCTCGGCCCGGCAGCACTCGACCGGGTCGAACCCTGATCGCGGCGGCACTCGCTGGGCGGCACCACCCAAGCGGGATGCGGACGGCTTCCCTGCGCTCGCTCACACCTTGGTGTGTCTGACGTTCTCTCCCTCGACGAGGAAGATCACGTCGCCGGCGATTCCGTTGGCCACATCGCCGATTCGCTCGAACTTCTGCGCCACCGAGAGGATCTCGATGATCGTGGTGCTGGCCTCGGGATGGTGGGGAAGTTCGGCGCGGGCCCAGTGGAAGACTTCGCGGCGCAGATCGTCGACCCGTTCGTCGGCCATCCGAACCTGTCGGCACAGGGCCGCATCCTCGTTGCCCATCGCCGCCAGCGCATCCGAAAGCATCGCCCGGGCGGCGCGGGCGAGATCGAGCAGGGCAGGCGGATGCTCGATGGCCGGCAGCCGATTGATGCCGATGATCCGCTTGGCAATCGACCGTGCCAGATCGCCGAGCCGCTCGAGCTGGCCGTTGATCCGCATCACCGCCAGCACGAAGCGGAGATCTCCTGCGACAGGACCGGTGAGGGCGAGTATCCGCAGGCACTCGGAGTCGATGTGCAGTTCGAGCTCGTCGATCTCGGCGTCCCCCGACTTCACCTGCCTGGCGAGATCCACGTCGCCGGTCTCGAGCGCCTCGGTGACGCTCCGCACCCGCTGCTCCACCAGCGCTCCCATGTTGAGGATCTCGCGGCGGAGGGTGAGGAGTTCCTTGTGAAGATCAATGGCCAAAGTGCTGCTCCGAGTAACGCAATCAGGGGGGGCGGGATCCGCGAGGGACGCGTGGGAATCGGCGCGAGGTTCACTCGTGCCGCGAGGGCATTCGGGAGCCGATCAGCCGAAGCGGCCGGTGACATAGTCCTGTGTGTCGCGGCAGCGCGGCTTCTGGAAGATGGTCTCCGTCGGTCCGTATTCCACGAGTCGCCCCAGATACATGAACGCGGTGTAGTCGCTGACCCGGGCGGCCTGCTGCATGTTGTGGGTGACAATAAGCACCGTGTAGTGGCCGCGAAGGGCGTGGATCAGGTCTTCAACCTTGGCGGTGGCAATCGGATCAAGCGCCGAACAGGGCTCGTCCATCAGCAGCACCTCCGGACGGGTGGCGATGGCTCGGGCGATGCACAGGCGCTGCTGCTGTCCACCGGAGAGGGCCAGGGCACTCTCGTTGAGTCGGTCCTTGGCCTCCTCCCACAGCGCGGCCTCGCGAAGCGACCGTTCGCACACTTCGTTGAGGTGGCTCCGGCGGTTCTCACCGGTGAGTCGCAGCCCATAGACGACGTTCTCGTAGATCGATTTGGGGAAGGGATTGCTCTTCTGAAAGACCATCCCGATCCGCTTGCGGAGGGAGATCACGTCGATGTCGTTGCCGAAGATGGGCTGTCCGTTGAGGATCATGTTGCCCTCGATACTGACATTGTCAATCAGGTCGTTGAGTCGGTTCACGCTTCGAAGCAGGGTGCTCTTGCCGCATCCGGAGGGGCCGATGAGGGCCACCACCTTGTGCCTGGGAACGGCGAAGGTGACATGGTGGAGGGCTTTGGTCGTTCCGTAATGCAGCGAAAAATCGTTGATCTGCAGGAGATGCGGCCGATCGTGCTCGATCGCCTCGTGGGTCACGGTGCTGATCCGGCGGTTTTCCTGGATCGCCGCGATGACCGAGTCTCTTCGCGTATCTGCCGAGACGAAGGGCGTGGCTCGCGCCTGCAGCACGCTTCCCGCAGGGACCTTGTCGTCGATGGCGCGGGGCGCCTCGACGCCGGCGCTGCGAGGCGTCTGCACCGTCGGAGAATCGGCGTCCTTGCTCGGCATCAAAAGGCTCCCGTCGAGTACTTCCGGCGCAGTCGCTCGCGGATCACGATGGCTCCAAGATTCATCGTGACCACGAGGACGATCAGAAGGAGTGTGGTGGCGAAGACCATTGGGCGGGCCGCCTCGGAGTCCGGGCTCTGGAACCCGAGATCGTAGATGTGGAATCCCAGGTGCATGAACTTGCGATCGAGGTGCAGGAACGGAAACGAGGTGTCGATTGGCAGCGTCGGGGCCAGCTTGACCACCCCGGTGATCATCAGCGGGGCGACTTCGCCGGCACCGCGGGCCATCGCCAGGATCATCCCGGTGATGATGCCCGGGGCCGCAGCGGGGAGGACCACGCGCTGGATCGTCTGCCACTTGCTGGCGCCGCAGGCGAGCGATCCTTCCCGGACGCCGCGGCTCACTGCGGCGAGGGCTTCCTCGGTCGAGACGATCACCACCGGCACGGTCATCAGCGCCAGCGTGAGCGACGCCCAGAGGATGCCGCCGGTGCCGAAGACGGGGCCCTCGCGGTCGAAGAAGAGGAGGGCGTCGATGCTGCCGCCGAGTCCGTAGACGAAGAAGCCGAGCCCGAAGACGCCGAAGACGATCGAGGGAACACCGGCCAGGTTGTTGATGGCGATGCGCACGGCCCGGACCAGCGGCCCGCTGCGGGCGTACTCCCGCAGGTAGATCGCGGCCAGCACGCCGAAGGGAGTGACCGCGAGACTCAGAATCACCGTCATCGCGAAGGTGCCGAAGAGGGCGGGGAAGATGCCGCCCTCGGTGTTCGCCTCGCGCGGCCACTCGGTCACGAAGGCGACCATGTTCCGGCCGAAGACGCGGAGCTTGCCGAACAGCCCGAGGGCATTGGGCTCGTCGACGACGAGGACGTTCCCGGCCAGAATGGTCCGCTCGCGTTCGTCGGCAAGTCGGAGGATCACGCTGTCGCGATCCTGGAGGGCCCGCAGGGCTCGCGATTCGGCCGCGAGAACTTCGTACTCGCCCTGGAGCTGGGCCTGACGACCCTCGAGCTCGGCATGTTCGGGCGAGCTCGCGGCGAGACCGCGGAGATCGAGCTCGCGCTGGCTGCGTCGGATCCGCTGCATGTCCTCGTTGATGTCGCCGATTCGCGAGCGCTCGATCTCGTCGATTGCGCGGCGCCGGGCCGCCACCTCGTTGATCAGCTCTGCGAGCTGGGAGCGGAAGCCCGGGTTCGAGGCGTCGACACGCGTTCCATCGCGAGACAGACTCACCATGCGACCGATTGCGGGGCCGTACTCCATCCGCTCGATGCGGACGAGTCCGTCGGGAAAGGTGGTTTCGGCGACGGCGGAGCTGTCGATGAAGCGGAAGCCCGAGCCGGTGGCATCCTTGTTGCCGGTCTGGAGCTTGAACTCGGTCGGGCGCAACCCATCGGCCATTCGAATCGAGCCTGGCTTGTCCTGCACGCCGAGCATGTGTCCAAGGAGGATCTTTCCGCCGTACCGGGCCGCGCCTTCTTCAGTCAGCACGATCTGGGCGATGCGCTTGGGCCAGAACGCTTCGAGCCCCTTGAAGAGAATGATCGCAAGCAGGGCTCCGATCATGGTCAGCCCGACGACCAGTCCCATCCCCGTGAGCCAGACGAAGGGCTCGCCTCCTCCGACGTGGCGTTCCAGGCGCGAGGCCCTCCCCGGCGGAGCGGAAGGCTCGTCGTCGGGTGTCGGAGGAAGTTGTGAAGTTGACGGCGACATCTCTCTCTCAGGCGGTCTTGTAACGGTTGCGGAGGTGCTGGCGGAGGATCTCGGCTGCGGTGTTGACGGTGAAGGTCATCAGGAAGAGCAGCATCGCGCCGAGGAACAGGGATCGATAGAGCGTGCCGTGGTGCGGCGCTTCGGGCAGCTCGACGGCGATGTTCGCCGAGAGCGTGCGCATGCCCGAGAAGATGTTGAAGTCCATGACCGGGGTGTTGCCGGTGGCCATCAGGACGATCATGGTTTCGCCGACCGCTCGTCCCAGTCCGACCATCAGCGCCGAGAAGATGCCGGCCGAGGCGGTGGGGAGCACCACGCGGATGGCCGTCTGCCAGCGGGTGGCACCGAGTGCGAGCGACCCGGAGCGGAGATTCGCCGGCACGTTCGAGAGCGAGTCTTCGGTGATGGTGAAGATGATGGGGATGACCGCGAAGCCCATCATGAAGCCGACGACCAGGCTGTTGCGCTGCTCGAAGGTGGCCCCGGTGAAGGTGCGCCACCAGACGCGGAAATCGGCGACGGTCACCTGCGTCGCGGGATCGACGGTCGTGAAGACGAGCTTCTCGAAGGTCGGGCCGAGGATCCACCCCAGACCCCCCGCGACACCGAGCCCGATGAACAGGACGGCGATCTCGCCGAAGAGCCCGGCGCGATTGCGGTAGCGCAGCGGGAGGCGCGGCCACACCCACCCCAGGATGAACGCGACGGTGGGCACGAAGAGTGCAATCAGCAGTATCGACGGGACCCGGGTCTCGAGAATCGGCGCGAGCCACAGGGCCGCGAGAAACCCGAGCACGACCGAGGGAAGTGAAGCCATCACCTCCATCAGCGGCTTGACGATCGCCCGCACCTTCCAGTGTGCGAACTGCGAGGTGTAGAGCGCCGCGGTCAGGGCGATGGGCACCGCGAAGATCATGGCGTAGAAGGTGCCCTTGAGCGTGCCGATGAGCAGCGGCACCATCGAGAGCTTGGGCTCGAAATCGTCGGTTCCGCCGGTCGACTGCCACTCGAACTTGGGTTCGTGGGCGCCTTCGTACCAGAGCCGTCCGAAGAAGGCGGTGATCCCCGCTTCGGCGTGGGGATCGTTCAGCCGGAACTCATGCAGCTTGCGGTCCGCGCTCACGAAGAGAATGCGGTCGTTCTTGCCGCTGATCGTCGCCAAGGTCGGCGTGAAGTCGAGATCGTCCTCCCAGCGGATCGACTCGGTGGTCGAGTAGCGCAGCGAAGCGTGAGTGCCGTGGGCCAGCAGGAAGCTCTTGTTGCGGGTGCTGATTGCAAAGACGGATGAAGGACCCTCGAGCGCCGGGAACTGCTTGGTCTGGTTCCAGGTTCGCAATCCTCCCTCCGGCGGCGAGAAGAGGCTGAAGACGCGATTCTCGCCGGCGCCGTTGAGGAAGATGATGGAGACGTCGCCGAAGAGGTAGTCGGCGTTGGCGATTGTTCGATCGGGGCGATCGGCGAAGGGCTCGAAGCGTTGGACCCGGGTGAGCGTGTCGGCGTCGCGAACGAAGTAGTGGGCGCCGCCGTCATCGGTGATGACGATCACGCTGTCACCCTTCGAGCTCGCCAGCACGCTCAGAGGATGGGCGCCTTCCAGCTGCGGGGTGAGATCGAGGTCGCCCTCGAGGACCACCTTGCCGGCACCGCTCAGAGAGCGCTCCTGCGTCAGTCGGACCGCGTGCACCTCGCGGCGACTGGCGTTGCGCGCGGCTCCAGCGGTGGGGGGCGCGTTCGGCTCCGTCAGGGCCGCAAAGATCTTGTCGCGTCCCGAGTCGCCGTAGTCGACGTCGATCACCCGCGACTTCGAGTCGCCAACCGGGATGGCTTCGTCGAGCTCGACACTCTCGACGATTCGCCGGGTCCGCCCACGTGCGCCGGCCGAGCCGGCCGGGGCATCCTCATACTCGGCCTCGTAGGTCACATGGGCCAAGCCGACTCGCCCGTCGACGGTGCCGAAGGCCACGACGTTGGTCGCCGCCTGCACTCGAATGCTGGCAATCGCAGCCCCGACTTCCGCCCCCAGGTCGGTGCTCGAGGGTGGCAGGGCGGGTCCCTGACCGGGTCGCGCGAGCGTGAAGAACTCGAGCCTGCCATCGCTCGTGATCAGAGCCGGTCGTTCGGACCATTCGTCGGCCACCAGCGCCAGCGGCTCGCCAGGCGGCAGTTCGTGCACCGCCAGCGGATAGACCTGGGCGGGCCGGAAGAGCGGGATGATCTGCCACAGGATGAAGAGGAAGAGGGCCAGGACGGCCACGATGATCCCCATGCCCCCGGAGCAGATGACCACCGCCATGAAGCGATCCATGAAGATCACCCGGCGCGAGGTCCCGAACCGCGTGCGGTCACCGTCGCTTGACGTTGTGGTGGCGATGTCGGACATCTGAGATGGCGCGGTCCCGGAAATCGAAAGGCCTCGGGGAGGGTCTCCCGTCCCCGAGGCCGCTGCGCGAATCGGAGTGGACCCCGGTCCATTCGAGGGCTCACTGGAGAATCAGTTGAGGGCCTTCATCATCTCGGCCGTCATCGCCTTGGTCATCGGGAAGTAGTGATCCTTCACCACCACCTGCTGACCTTCCTGGGAGAGCACGAACCTGAGGAACTCGAGGGTGAGCGTGTCCAGGGGCTGCCCCGGCTTCTTGTTGACGTAGATGTAGAGGAAGCGAGCAAGCGGATACTTGCCCTCGAGGCAGTTCTCGTAGCTGGGTTCGTAGCCGTCGAGCGCCACGGTTCGCACGCCGGCAGTCGCGTACCCGATGCCGGAGTAGCCGATGCCGCCGAGCTCGGCGCTGACGCCTTGAACCACCGCCGACGAGCCAGGCTGCTCCTTGACGCTGATCTTGAAATCGCCCTTTCCAAGGGCGACCTCCTTGAAGAAGCCGTAGGTGCCGGAGGCGCTGTTGCGACCGAACAGGCTGAGCGGACGGCTGGCCCAGTCGCCGGTGAGGCCGACCTGTCCCCAGGTGGTCAGGTCCTTGTCGGAGCCGAGCTTGCGGGTGCTCGAGAAGATCGCGTCGACCTGCTGCATCGAGAGGCCCTTGATCGGGTTGTCCTTGTGGGCGAAGACCGCAAGCCCGTCGATGGCCACCTTGATCTCGGTCGGCTTGTATCCGAACTTCTTCTCGAACTGATCGATCTCGCTCTTCTTCATCTCGCGGCTCATCGGCCCGAGCTGGGCGGTGCCTTCGATCATTGCCGGCGGCGCCGTCGCCGAGCCCTTGCCCTCGACCTGGATGTTGACGTTGGGATAGGCCTTCTTGAAGCCCTCGGCCCAGAGCGCCATGAGGTTGTTGAGCGTGTCCGAGCCGATCGAGTTGAGATTGCCCGAGACGCCCGAGACGGTCGTGTACCCGGGGATTGCGCGGTCCACTTCGACATTGCCGGCGAAGGCGAAGGCCGCCGCGCCGACCCCGATGACCGAGGCGGCAAAGAGCGAGAGAGTGCTGTTCATGCGAGTGATCTCCTTGAAGGAAGGGCGTAGCTTGACTGGAAATCGTTAAGAACTGGTAAAGATTTCACCGGGGTTGCATGCGAAGCGGTCAGGGAGGGGCTGGAGTCGATTGCGTCGCCCTCGGCAGGATCAGCCGAAACGTGCTCCCGGCCCCGACCCGGCTGTCGACCTCGACCCGACCCCCGTGGGCGAGTGCGATGTGCTTGACGATGGCCAGCCCAAGCCCCGTGCCGCCTTGCTCGCGACTGCGGGCCCGGTCGATCCGGTAGAAGCGCTCGAAGACCCGCGAAAGGTGATGGGCGGGAATTCCCGGCCCGCGATCCTGGACCGAGATTTCGATCATCGCGTCGGCATCTTCACCGCGCTTCGGTCGCTCCGCCGCCGCGATCGTGACCACGGTCGACGGCGGGCTGTAGGTGATCGCGTTGGCAACGAGATTCGCCAGCGCCTGCTCGACGAGCGAGGGAAGGACGTGGGCTTCGAGCGTCGGCGGGACAAGAATCTGGAGGCTGATCGACTTGGCCTCGGCGGCGCTCTCGAGGTTCGCCTTGACGCTCTCCACGATTGGGAGGATCGGAGCGTCCTCGGGCTCGAGCGTTTCCCGATCACCCGCCTGCTCGAGACGCGACAGGGCCAGCAGGTCCTCGATGATCGATCCCAGCCGCCTGGTGTTTCGTCGGATGATCTCGAGGAAGCGGGAGGTCTGTTCGCGATCCTCGACACCCACCTCCAGCAGCGTGTCGACGTACCCCTTGATGTTGGTGATCGGCGTTCGCAGCTCGTGGGAGACGTTTGCCGCAAAGTCGGCGCGCAGCGACTCCAGACGGCGCAGTTTGGTGATGTCGCTCAGAAGAACCAGCAGACCTGCGGGACGATCGCCGGCATCGCGGAGCGGCTCGCTCCTGGCCTGGACGACCAGTTGGCTGGAACCCTCCCGATAGACCTCGAACTCGCCCTCGGTGGGCTCCTCGCGGGTCATCGCCTCGCGCACGAATCGATTGAGCCCCGGCTGCCGAGTGATCTCCTGGACCAGACGTCCCCGGGCCTTCTCGGCGTCCACTCCGAGAATCGATGCGGCGGCGCGGTTCACGCGCAGCAGGCGATGGTCGGAGTCGATGGCCAGCAGTCCGTTGCTCATGGATTCGAAGATCGCCTGCTGCTCCTCGTTCTGATTCTCGAGCCGGGCAAGTCGCGAACGAGTGTGGTCGAGGGCGGTGTCGATTGCGCGGGCGATGGGTTCGAATTCAGCGCGTTCGCCCAGACTCACTCGGGCCGCTGAACGGTTCTCGCCCAGAGGCGCGAGCGCGTCGACCAATCGGCCGCTCGACTCCGCGGCCCGGCGGGCGGCGCCGCGAGTGACCAGCAGGGTGATGGCCACGAGCACCGCGCCGCACAAAGCCACTGCCAGACCGCCCGACGGCACCCACAGGAAGAGCACGCCGAAGACGACCAGCTCGGCCGCAACGAGGCGGAGTCCGAGAGCCGCGGCGGCTGGTCGAGGGGGCAGGCGTGACACGAGTTGCATTGTGCCCGCAGGCGGGCCGGTCGGGACCGATCGGGGCGGCGTCGCTGGCTTCGGAGCCCGCGCTACTCCACAGCCTCGAGGCTCTCCGAAAGGCGATAGCCCACCCCGCGCACCGTTTCGATCAGTTGGGCAAGAGGGCCGAGCTTCCGCCGCAGCGCCGTGACGTGGACGTCGACCGTGCGACTCGAGAGAACCGTCGACTTTCCGTGCACCGCGGAGATGATCTGGTCGCGGGTGCGCACGAAGCCGGGGCGCTGCGAAAGAAAATGGAGCAGCCCGAACTCGGTGAGGGTGAGATCGGCCGGCGAGCCGTTGCAGATCACCACGTGCCGCGCGGGATCGATCACCAGCATGCCGCCGGCGAGGGCGATCCGACCGTCGCGATCGGGTTCGGCGGCCCCGCGCGGATCGCGTCGACGAAGGATGTTCCGAACCCTCGCAACCAGCACCCGCGGACTGAACGGCTTGGTCACGTAATCCTCGGCGCCGAGTTCGATGCCGGCGACGATGTCGGCCTCTTCACCCTTGGCGGTCACCATCACGATGGGGATGTCGCTGGTCTCGGGTCGCTGCTTGAGGCGCCGACAGACCTCGAGGCCGTCGAGATCCGGCAGCATGAGGTCGAGAATCAGAAGATCGGGAGGGGCCTCACGCACGCGATCGAGCGCCACCCGACCGGAGACCACGTGGCGCACGGTCATCCCTTCCCGCTGCATATGGAACTGGATCAGCTCCGCAATCTCGGGTTCGTCTTCGACGATCAGGACATCGGTCTTCGGCACTCGCGGCTCCGCGACGGGGGTGGGGGATGGGGG
>CAYXKH010000028.1:0-20384 GCA_964465255.1 uncultured Isosphaeraceae bacterium | reverse complement strand
GAGCATGGTCGACGTGCACGGATGTTGCGGCAACCAGCGTCTCGCCGAGTACCAGCGTCTCGCCGAGCCCCAGCTCGGCGAGTTCCAGGCAGCCAACCCAGCTCGCGCATCGAGGCCCCCCCCTGGAGACCGTCGAGCCCAGTTCGGCGGTCCCAGGCTCGGTCCCAGGTGCGATCCCCGTGCCCTCCGCGTCACGACCGTGAACGGGCCGCTCAGAGCCAGCGTTGAAGAAACGCGAGTTGTCGGTCCTTGGCTTCGGCGGCGAATGTGCCGAAGCCGATGTGCTCGGCAGGGGCGCCGGTTCGATCGAAGATCACGAACTCGATCCGGTCGGGATCCGACGCTCGATCTCGCAGCGCTTCGATGAACTCCTCCTGCCCCGTGATCGACACCCACTCATCCGCGCGGGCGTGGATCGCCTGGAGCGGGATGTCGCGCCAGCCTTCGGTCTGGACAGCGTGTGCCGAGTGTCCCGACGGAGACGGAGTTGCTTCTGGCGGAGCATCGAGGTGGGCAATCGGATTCAGCCGATTGCTGATTGCGGCATTCCACATGGCCCGGTGATTCTGCCAACGCCACGACCCCGTGGTCGCCTCGACCGAGGCGCAGCGGAAGGGATGGCGCCGGCACAGCCGGGCAAGTGTCACCATGCCGCCCGCCGACATGCCGCCGAGGGCGATCCGAGTGCCGTCGAACCCTTCGTTCCCCGAGAGCGCCGCGACGACCTCGTCGACTTCCTCGACCATCTGGCTGACCACCTCGAGCGTCGACTCCGCCTCCTGTGACCGCTGATCGAATCGTTCGCCATGACCGGGAAGATCGACCGCACAGACGGCAATCCCCGCCCGCATCCAGCGGAGGTATCGGCCCGGGTCGAGTTCCTTGGACGCCGTCCGTCCGTGGATCCAGATCATCACCGGCGCCGACCGCAGCGGCGCGGAGGGCTCCGCGGTGTCATTGCTCCAGTCGGGGTGAACGAGCAGGGCCGGGATCTGTGACGTCCCCAGCAACTGCCAGCGAGTGCGAATCCGCAGACTCGAGGGAATCGAGTCGCGCGAGGGTCGAAGATGCGGCATGTGCGGGCAGAGGGTACGGGGACCTCCGTCGCCTTGAATCGCCCGCTTCGAACGCCCCCACTGCGTCTGCCAGCACGCTGATGGCGCCGAGCGCGGCGGCGTGCTCTGTGGGCGAACTGCGTTCGCTCTACCATCTCGGCATGCTTCGAATCGTCGGTGGCGAGTATCGCTCGCGACTCCTTGAAACGCCGCGGGATGAAACCACCCGACCGATGTCCGCGCGGGCCAAGGAGGCGATCTGCAATCTCTTGCGTGGCTGGTTCGAGGGCGCCCGAGTGCTCGACCTCTTCGCCGGTGTCGGGACCATGGGACTGGAGTCGATCAGCCGCGGGGCCTCGCGGGCCTGGATGGTCGAACGAGACCGCGCCATCCTCCGCATTCAGGAGCGGAACATCGCCACGCTGGGCTGTGCGGATCGGGCCATCGCCATCCAGGGTGACGCCCTCACGGCGCACGCCCTGGAGTCGGTCACCGCCCCGCTCGACCTGGTGTTCATGGACCCTCCCTACGCCATCATGGAAAAGGAGGGCGAGCGGCACCGCGTCTTCTCGCAACTCCGCCGGGTTCGAGAGCTGATGGGCGAGCGGGGCTTCGTGATTCTGCGTTCTCCCCTCGATCCGAAGGTGGTCGACCACTCCATCGCCGGACTCGACGGCCCGGAAATCCACCGCTACGGACAGGGGATGTACGTCCTTCTGTACAGCCCGACAGCACGTCCCGCGACGAATTCCACCCCGGCGTCCGATCCGACTGGTTGACGCCCCCGCCCGGTTCGCCAACAATCGCCGTCCTTGCTGGAGAGGTGGCAGAGCGGTTGAACGCGCCGGTCTCGAAAACCGGTATGGGGCTCGTCCTCATCGGGAGTTCGAATCTCCCCCTCTCCGCTTTACAACAACGCCCCGGTCGAGACCGGGGCGTTGTTCATTGGTTTCAGGTTGTGCCGGCTCGGGCCAGTGGGTCGCGGCACGCCTCGAGGCGAGTCCCGATGTGGCGTGCGTCAACCGGTCCACGCGGCGAGAAGTTCGCCGAGATCGGCCCCATCGACGACCCCGTCGCCGGTGATGTCGCCGACTCCCGGTCCACCCCACTGGGTGAGGAGGAGGCCGAGATCGGCTCCGTCGACGTCACCATCGCCGTCGAGGTCGGCAGGATTTCCGCGCTTCTCGCAGGCATCCGCGGTTCCGTTGCTGTTGCCGTCGGCACAGTTGGTCTGCGGTCCGATCCACGTGGACCCCGCGAGTACGCAGTCGAGCTCGGTCAACTGCAGACAGAAGCCGGTTGCGAAGCAGCAGGCACCCTCCGGCTCCGGGCAGGTGATCACCGCACACGAGGTGTCGTTGCCTTGGAAGAAGCCGTTGAGAGCCGCGCACTCGGAGGGACTCACGCCGTTGACGCAGTCGCCGTTTGGCAGGCAGCATGCGCCCTCGGGGAAGCAGACGTAGCCGGCGCATGACTGCCCCGCGGGACCAGGGATGCCGCCGGCGAGAAGACAGTTGCCGGCGGAGATCTTAATGCAGTTGCCCGTGGCGACAAAGCAGCAGGGTCCCGAGGCAACTGGGCAGCTCGCAGTTGCGCAACTGGTTCCGTTGCCCTGGAAGGTACCCCCCGCCGAGACGCAGGCGCCGAGGGTGAGCGCCGAGCACGAACCATTCGGGAAGCAGCATGCTCCGATGAGCACCGGGCAGGTCTGCGTCGCGCAGGTGGTGAAGTTGCCCTTGTATACGCCGCCCGAAGCCGCGCAGTCGCCGGCAGTCAGCGTGTCACAGGTGCCGTTGGCGTAGCAGCAGGCGCCCGTCGGCACGCTGCAGGTGATCTGCGAGCATGAGACTCCGGCGCCTTGGAACTGTCCGCCCGAAACGATGCAATCAGCCTCGAGTCGCTCATCGCAGTTGCCGTTGGCGAAGCAGCAGGCCCCGAAGGACGGAGCGCAATTGCTGGGCGTCACCGAGGCTCGGATCACCCAGTCACCGCTCGGGCGACACTCCGCCGGAAGCTGCTGAAAATTCTTCCACCCGGGAGCGCAGCCGAGGGCGTCGCAGTTCACGGCGAAGAGCCAGTTCTTCGCCGGAACCTGGAGACCGCCGACATCGACGGCTGGAAACGCATTGCAGCACGGAGGCGGGGGTGCGCAGCATCCCGGCGGCAGACCCAGAAGACCGCACAACGGGCTTGCCGGCTGGGCGCTGTGCTTGTCGATGCGGTAGCCGACGCTGAAGGTGCCGCTTCCGTTGTTCTGAATGCAGAGCTCCTCGCTGGGATTCTGCGAGCTGTCGATGGCAAACGCCACGTTCACGCCACTCGTCCCCGGCGGCAGCACGATCTGCGGCAGATCGCCGTCGAGCGACCGGTAGACGGCGATGATCTGTCCGCTCGCCGGCGTGCCCTCCCAGATGATGATCGACCACTCGGTGATCGTCTGCACGGTTGCGTTCGAGGTGCCGAAGATCATTTCCGCCAGATCGAACCGCAGTGGAAAGAGGGCGGCGTCAACGGTGTACGAAACCGCGGCCATCTCTCCCTCGATGATTCCCGCCTGGAGGATGTAGCTCCCGGGGCCGAAGTCGGAGCTGGTATGCGTGAACTGCTGCGGCGTGCACTCGACCGCTGAACAACCGCCGGCAATCCCGCCTTCCGCGGGAGACTTGATCGGGGCGTAACTCACCATCAGCTCGGGCTGCTCGCGGAATCCGGCGCGAAGCTGCACCAATCGATCGACGCGGTTCTCCTGCGTCTGAGCAGTCGCAATTGCGGCAAGCGGCACCAGAAGCGCCGTGGTGGCAGCGAGGAAGGCGCGGTTCATTCCGGCGGTCATTCGTGAAATCCTCTGTGTGAGGGCGAAGAAGTGTTTCCGCGGGGGCGACCACAGGCGGCCCGCGATCGCGGGGGCGAGACAACCTCCCCAAACATACTTCCTAACCATCGAATTTACAACAAGTTGGAACTCGATCATGGTCGCCGGCCATCGGCCCGGACGGGCCCGATGGCCTCCAGCACCGCCGCCACGAGCTCCGCCGGTTCAGGCAGTCGGCCCACGCCCACGGTCCGACACGCCTGCCAACCCTCGCCGGGCGCGAGGATGCCGAATCCATCCGCACGAAGCGTCTGGAGGTTCCGTTGAGTCGCCGGCTGATTCCACATGACCTCGTTCATCGAGGGGGCCAGCAGGACCGGGAATCGTCGACGATCGATCGATGCAGCGAGCAGCGTGACGATGTCGTCGGCGCGACCGGTGGCGAGCCGGGCCAGACAATCCATCGTGCATGGGGCGATGAGCATGCACTCCGCCGCTCGGGCGGTGGCGATGTGCTGCGGGTCGCTGGCCTCGATGTGACTCCAGATGTCGGTGTAGACGGGGCGTCCCGACAGGGACTGGAAGGTCAGCGGGGCGACGAAGCGGGTCGCCGACTCCGACATCGCCACGGTGCATTCGGCACCGGCCTGGGCGAGCCCGCTGACCACCGCCGCGACTTTGTAGGCTGCGATGCCCCCGCAGATGCCAACGATGATCCGCCGGCCCTCGACGGACGCGCGGAGGGACTCGGGATCGATGCGGTCCATGGCGACCCGTTCCGCGAACTCAGCGCCCGCGACTCTTGCGAACACTCTCGGCCTTGGGGGCGACGATGCCGCTGGCCTCGAAGTCGATGGTGATCTTGTCCTGCATGATCTCGTCGATCACCACTTCAAAATCGGTTCGTCCGCGGCGCTCCACCAGCGGGCGCTCACCTTCGATGAGCTGGGCGAGGCGGCGCTGGATGAGGGCAGTGAGCTTGAATCGCCCGCCAACCTTCTGGACGATTTCGTCACTCTTGAGTGCTTCGATCATGGGGCAGGTGTTCCGAGGGGGATGGCGACAGTAGGACAGGCCGCCCCGCTCGACAACTCAAGCCTTTCCC
This sequence comes from uncultured Isosphaeraceae bacterium, assembly GCA_964465255.1. Taxonomy (GTDB): domain Bacteria; phylum Planctomycetota; class Phycisphaerae; order Phycisphaerales; family SM1A02; genus CAYXKH01. Next base: position 15,412 of record CAYXKH010000028.1, on the reverse strand, counting down.
GATCCTGCTCGCGGGTCCGGTCCCCCTCGCCGGTTGGGTGTTCCGCCGCTACGCTGCGAGTCGGCCTTCCCGCGAGTCAGTGTCCCGGCCCCGTCTCACCCCGCGGCCGCGGAGCGCCCCGCGATTGCGGGCGTCTCCCCTCTCCCCGTGAGCAGCCCCACGACCAACACGCCGGCCCCTCGATCGACGCTGGTGAGCCGACTGAGCCTGGGACCGGACTGGGGTCTCCTGGTGGTCGCCGCCCTGATCGGGGTGGTCATGTCCGGAGTGGCGATGGCCTTCATCCTGCCGTTTCACTGGCTCGAGGCGCTCCCCAGTCGGCTCGAGTCCGGCCGCTCCTCACTGATTCCGTGGCTCATCGCATTCGGCCCCATCGTCGGCGCCCTTCTCTGCGGCCTGGTTCAGTCCGCGCTCCCCGGTGACGCCAGCGGCCAAGGTGTGCCCGCGGTGATGTACGCCATCCACCGCCGGCAGTCGCGCCTGCCACTCACCCTGGCGGTGCGCAAGTGGATCGGCTCGACGCTCACCATCGGCTCCGGCGGATCGGCCGGACCGGAGGGGCCGATTGTCACCATCGGGGCGGTCATCGGATCGGTGACCGGTCGCATGCTGCGGGTGGCCCCCACCACCACCGCGACATTCCTGGGCTGCGCTGCGGCCGCGGGAATGGCCTCGGTCTTCAACGCCCCGATTGCCGGAATCTTCTTCGTGCTCGAGGTGCTGCTGCGGGACTTCTCGATGCGCACCTTCACCCCGATTGTGATCGCCGCGGTGATCTCCTCCGCGACCACGCAGAGCGTCCTCGGCTCCACTCCCCTCTTCGGCGTCGGCCCGGAGTTCTTCAACTCCGACGACAAGGCCTTCACGCTCCTACAGATTCCGAACTACCTGCTCCTCGGACTCCTCGCCGGCGTCCTCTCCGCGACCTTCATCGTGGGACTCGGGAAATCGGAGCAGATCTTCGCCCGCTCGGGCGCCCCGCGCTGGCTGCGCCCGGCGCTCGGTGCAGTGGTCCTCGGCCTGATGGGCCTGCTGTTTCTGCTGGCAATCGGCGGCGATCGACTGGTTCCACCCTTCTACGGCAACGGCTATCTCGAGATTGCCAGACTGCTGCGCATCGAGAGCTACCGCGATGTCCAGACGGGGCAGTGGAGTCCGCTCCTCTGGACCGTGCTGGGTCTCGTTGGGCTGCTGGCGCTCAAGATGTCGGCCACATGGCTGACTCTCGGCTCGGGTGGCTCCGGCGGTCTCTTCGCGCCATCGCTGGTGCTGGGTGCCACGCTGGGCGGGGCCATGGGCCATGTCGTCGCTTCGCTCGGCTGGTTCCCTTCCGCAAGCCCCGCCCACTACGCGCTGGTCGGCATGGCCGCGATGGTTGCGGCCACGAGTCACGCGCCGCTGACTGCGATACTCATCGTCTACGAGATCACCCGGAGCTACGAGATCATCCTTCCGCTGATGCTGGCGGCGGTGATCTCGACCATCACCTCGCGAATCCTCTACCCCGAGAGCGCCTACACCATGAAGCTCGCGGCGATGGGCGTGCGAGTGGGCGGCACCAGCGATCTGCCGCTCCTTCGTCGACTCACCGCAGGCGATGTTCCGCTGCTGCCGCCGATTGTGGTGCGTCCCGAAGAACCCGCGCAGCGGCTGATCGATCTGGCGGAATCGACCGGCGTCGGCGACTTCGTGGTTCTCGACGGCGACGATCGTTACGTGGGCATGGTCACTGGCGTCGATCTCCGCCGCACGCTGGTCTTTCGCGAGGCCGTGCCGCTCATGCAGGTGAGCGATCTCATCCGCAGGGACCTCCCCGTCGTCGATCCGTCGGAGACGCTGGATCTCGTCCTCGAACGGTTCAACACCACCGACGTGCATTGCCTTGCGGTCGGACTGGCCAACGGTGACGGTCGAATCGCGGGCGTGCTGGCCCGCTCGCGGGTTCTCAAGCGCTATCAGCAGTCGCTGGAGTCTGACGAGTGAGCCGCGCCTGACGGCCTTTCCACGCGCCGGGCGTCCTCTTCACCTGAACTCAAGGGGCCCGGTACGGCGCTCTCCGGCACCGGATCTTCGCCCCCGCCGCCCCAGGGATGGCAGCGGGCGAGACGCCGCAGCGCCAGCCCCACACCCCGCCGACTTCCGTGCAGGCGGATCGCCTCCGCCGCATAGACCGAGCACGAGGGATGGAAGCGACAGTGCCCGCCGAGGACGTGCGCGAGCGTGCAGCGATAGAGGGCGATTCCCGCGAGGAGGAGACGGCCGAGTGTCGGAAGCGGCGCCGCGGGCGCCGCGCTCGGGCTAACCGCGGGAGTCGACGGACGACTCATGACCTCCGGCCTTCTTCGTCAGAACTCTTCGCAGAGTTCGCCCCGGAACTCGCGGCAGAACTCGCGGCGGAACTCGAGCTGGAACTCGCCGGCGAAGGCGACGCCGGGGCTCCCTCCGCTCTGCGCAACAGGGCTCGATCCAGGGAACGGGCTCCCTCGAGCAGCGCGGCTCGCACGGCCTCCAGACTGCTGGTCGGGGCGCGATCTGAATGCGGCTTGACCACCACCACGAGGTCCATCCCTCTCGGGAGCTGTTCGGCGTCGAGTCGGAATGCCTCGCGCAGCAGGCGCTTGATGCCGTTGCGCGCCACGGCATTTCCGACCCTCCGCCCGATGCTGAGTCCGAGTCGGGAGTGCTCCAGACCGTTGCGCCGCCCATAGAAGACGAACGGTCCGATTCCGCGCCGGACCCGCGCGGCGAAGACGGACTCGAAGGCCCGTTCCCCAGAGATGCGGGCGGCGCGGCTGAATCGGAATCGTCGGTGCTCGTCCTTCACGCTCCGCGAGCGTATGCGCGGCGCGCCGCCGCAACCCGCGGGCCATCATCGCAATCAACATGCGGCCCACACGAATCTGATTGGTCGCTTCCACCCGCCTCGAGCGTGACTTGGATTACGCTGCTCGCATGCAGATTCCTCCAGCAGTACTGGCCGTCGGTCGGAACTACGCCGAACACGCCAAGGAACTCGGCAACGAAGTCCCGACGCATCCCCTGATCTTCATGAAGAACCCGGCCGCGGTGGTCGGCGATGGCGCCGACATCGTCATCCCGCCGATCTGCCGGGCTGACGCATTCGGCGGCCCGGCCCAGGTCGACTACGAAGGCGAACTGGCCGTGATCATCGGTCACGATTGCCGCGACTGCTCCGAGGCGAAGGCGCTCTCCTTCGTCGCCGGCTACGCGGCGTCGAACGATGTGAGCGCCCGGTGGTGGCAGAAGAACGGATCCGGTGGACAGTTCTGTCGCGGGAAGAGCTTCGACACCTTCTGTCCCGTCGGACCGATGCGCCCGGCGCGGGAGGTCGCCGATCCGCAGGCCCTGCGCCTGATCACTCGTCTCAACGGCGAGGTCATGCAGCGCGACTCGACCTCTGGAATGCTCTTCAGCGTGGCCCGGCTGATCGCCGACCTGAGTCAGGGCATGACGCTGCTGGCCGGGACGATCCTGCTGACGGGCACACCCAGTGGCGTTGGCGCCGGTCGCACCCCGCCCCGCTTCCTGCGCGACGGCGACGTCATCGAGGTCGAGATCGAAGGGGTCGGCAAGGTCCGCAATCACGTCCGCGACGCGTGAGTCTCCGCAGCCAGAGCGACTTCGCTACTTCCGCTCGAAGTCGCGCCTCGGATCGAGCCGCGATTCCTCGGCCTTCCGCGCCGCCTCCGCAGCCCGCTCGACGCGGTACGTCTCCATGCCCGGAGGCTCGGGGAAGACCTGCGCAAAGGTCAGCCCGTTCGAGATCGGGTCCGCCTTGAACTCCTGTTCGAGCAGGTCCTTCACCTCGTCGAAGATCATCCGCCGCTGGGCCTCGGTGGCCCGGCTGTACATGATCAGCCGATCGAGGAGAGGCAGCGATCGATCCAGAAGCAGCCGCTGCAGCACGTCGCGAGCGCTTGTCTCGAGCGAGCCGAGAAGCGCGCCCAGTCGAGCGACGCCGAACTTGTTGACGAAGTCGGTGTAGCGGTTCTTCTGGAAGAACTGGGTCACCTGATTGGCGAACTTGGTGGCGTCTTCGAGAACCTTGGGGTTGTTCGTGAGCAGTCCCTCGCGGAAGCCGCGCTCGAGCGCCGAATAGACGTCCGAGCGGGCGACCTCGGGCTGGAACTCGTACTCGCCGAAGGTCACTTCCTGCACCACGACATCGATGGGCCGGGCGTAGAAGCCGTGCGGCGGTGTACCGCCACTGCCGTACAGGGCATCGAGGTTGTCGAGGATCCGCTGGGCACCCTCGACGTCGCCGGCGCGGTACAGCTCGCGCACCGCCTGCTTCATGAAGTTCTCGTGCTGGTTGGTGAACGAGTCCGGACCGGCGCCGCGGGTTCGGTAGTAGCGGTCATAGAGCACGCGGAAGAAGGCGTCGAGCACCTTGATCCAGCGGACATCGTTGAGACGACTGGGGTTGTCGTTGGAGAAGATATCGACGTTCATCAATCCCGATCGCGCCAGAGCCTGCATCGCCTGGATCTGGAGCCGGTCGTTGTTGAGGATCTTGTAGATGTCGTCTTCGTCGTCGTAGCGCTTGACGCCGAACTGGCTTCCGCGGCGAGAGAAGTAGAGGGCGTGGGCCTGCGGGTGGCGCCAGTCGATGGGACCGAGGTCTCGCGTGTACTCGTACATCAGCCGCGGATCCATGCGGTACTCGTCGAGCAGCACGCGCCTGCGCAGATGGGCCAGCAGCACCCGCCACGCATCGGTGAAGTGCGGATCGGCCCCGATTTCCTGAAAGGCCTTGAAGATCGGATCGTTCGCGAGAAACGTCGCCTCGAGGTTGAGGATCTGCGCGTATCGCGAACTGCGCACTCCGGCCCAGCGCCCGTAGTTCAGCAGGAAGTTCCGATCCGGCGCGAAGCGGAACTTCGGATCGAACGCCTCCAGCGTCTTCTGCAGTCGATCGACGAGTTCGCGCACCGCGGGAGTCGCCGGCAGCTTCGGAAGGAGCACGCCCTCCTGACGGGCGAGGCGCTTGAAGTTCAACGAGGCCATGGCCCCGTCGTCGGAGGTGGTGGCGATGCGCCGCAGTTCCTTCGACGCCGCGTCGGGAAGATCCGCCGACTCGATCAGCCGTCGCACGATGGCGACCGCTTCGTCCGCTCGCATGTGACGCTTGTCCCGTTCCTTGAGCTGGGCGATCTCGCGGTCCAGCTCGGCCGAGATCTGCTCCAGCAGTTCGACCGGCACGGTGAGGGCGGGACGGCCCTCGATGGCCTGCGTCAGCGTGTCCGCGGCGTCGGCGATCTCCCGCATCCACGCCGCTCGTTCCTCGTGGGTCACCGGCGGCTGTCCGAGGAGCAGGTGCCACTCGCGGGCGAACTCCTGCTTGTAGAAGAAGTGGGCGTCGTCGGCGGTGCCGTCGACCTTGTGCGAGAACCAGAAGGCCAGCTCCTTGTGGAGCACGACGTCGTTGGGGTTGTAGAAGAGCCCCTTCTCACGCACCAGGCGGATGCCGGCGTTCACCCAGTCCCAGCGCTCCTGCGGCGTGTTGGTCAGGACCGAGACGTTGTAGGCCATGTTGTGGCCATGGAATCCCCAGACTTCGGCGAAGCGCGGCTGGAGCTTGGTGATCAGGTCCGAGTCGGACATGATCTCGTAGAAGAGCCCCTTCTGCTTGTTGGCGTTCACCTTGATCCAGAGGTAGTCGACGATGATCCCGCGCAGGGCGCCGATGGCGGTGCCGAGCTGCACGATGGGCGGAGCGCCGTCGATGGCCACGTCGGTGTAGCGCAGCGTGTTGTCCTCGGCGCTGCGCAGCAGCCTCGGCAGCAGCGATCCCGCCGATACCGCGGCGCCGAGCGCGAGGACCAGGGCGATGATCTTGACGAGTCTGGAGTGCACGTGGTGTGAGCCGAGGAGGAGTGTCGGGGAGGAGCGGACCGAACGAGTGGGAATCGAGTGGCGGAGGAACTGTGTCGCTTCGTGATCGGAACGTGTCGATTTCGCAGGAGCGCGTGTGCAGCGAAGCCGCTACGGAACGCTCACCTCAGCCATGACCGGAGTAGATCGCAAGTTCCTTGCGCCTGAATCCAAGCCAGCCGACGATCAGGGCACCGCCGCACCAGACCACTCCGATGGTGCCGGCGGCGAGGACGACCGAACTCACCGAGATCAGTCGACCCTCGACGAGCATCGCGGTCGGTTGAATCGACCCGAAGGTGCGGAGCACCCACTCGGCCGCGGTGGCGATTCCCATGATCACCCACTGGTCCACGCGAGCCCAGCTGTCGACCGACCAGTACTCGAGGCTCTCGGCGATGAACGGGGCCATGCTGCCGATGAGGAAGACGGTGAAGGAGAGGATGCAGGCCACCGGAAAGCTGAGCATCGTCGCGGCGCAGACCCCGAGCATCGCCAGGAAGCAGAGCTTGATCCAGAGCAGCGCCACCGCCCGCAGGAAGTTCATCTCGAAGTCGGAGACCTTGTAGAGGACCTCGAAGTCCTTCGCGTCGAAGTTGATGGCCCATCGCCCCGGGAAGAAGGATTCGCTGGCCTCGTCGAAGCCGGCGTTGTAGATGGCCACTTCCACGGTTCCGTCTTCGCCCACGACGCTGCTGGGCACGGTGAGGACGTGCCCCTGCACTGGAACGAACTGCCGCGTGATCACCCGCTCGAGACCGGTGAACTCGAAGATCACCGGGTGCACCTCGTGGGGATCGTGCTTGCCGGCGTAGAAGGTGTAGCGAAGCGTCAACGGCGCCCCGCTCGAGCGGGCCCGTCCGAGCCCGGGGAAGACGTAGGTGCGCTTCTCGCCCGGCTTGATCTCGCGCTGGCCGGCGAGGTAGTTCGTGGTCATCTGCATGGCCAGAGCGCGGCGCACTTCCTGCTCGGAGCGCTGCCCGCTGGCGATCTCGGCGGTCATGATCGCGTCTTCGGCGATGGTGCGATCGACGCGGGCGATCAACTCGTCGCGGCTGATCGCCTGGTAGACCGGGAACGCCGAACTCCGCGCCGTCAGGACCTCGTCGCGGACCGCCGCGGCGTCGCGGATGTCGGCGCTGGGGCGGGTCCGCAGATACTGGACGAAGACGAAGATCGAGATGCCGCAGATCAGAAGCAGCACGAGATTCAGTGCGGCGATGCCGATGAACTTGCCCAGCAGGTACTGGAAGCGGCCGATCGGCTTGGTCATGAGCTGCCAGATCTGCCGGTCGCGGATCTCGAAGGCGACCGTGGCGCAGGAGAGCAGCAGCGTCATGCAGGCCGCCGCGACGTAGGTGAGCGTGAGGCTGCGGGCGATGAAGGTCTGGACCTGGTAGCGAAGCGGCTGCTCCGCGTCGATCCAGAGCGGAAGGAGCGGGAGCATCACCAGGAGCGTCACGATGAAGGCGAGGGAGATGTTCTGCCGCGTCGCCTCCTTGACCACGGTGTGGGCGACGGCGAAGGGCTTGAAATGCCCGCGGAGCACCGCCAGGGTGCAGCGGATCAGGAGCACGAAACTGAAGGTGAGCAGTCCGATTCCGGCGACCGAGAGCACACCCGCGGTGCTGTCGAGGGCGCGGAAGGGCAGCGTGGCCAGCAGCGTCAGCGCAATGGTGATCAGAAACGGCAGCGTCAGCCCGAGCCAGACGATGAGCTGGAGCCATACCAGCGTCACCAGCCCGACCAGAAGAAGCGTCTCGGACTGCTGGAGAAGGAACTCGGGGATCCACGACGGTCGCTGTCCTGCGAGCATCAGTTCGACGAGGCGTTGAGGAGCCGCGACATCGCCGGTGGCGTCGAAGAGCATCTCGCCGAGCCGCTTGACGGCTTCGCCGCCATAGACCACGCCATTCAGTTCGATCGTGCCGAAGTCCCGCAGGGCGAGGGCCTCGGTGTCCTTCCGGAGGACGTTCTTCCCTTCGATGGTGCGGATCAGGGCGAGTCGCGTCGAGGCGAATCCGGTGGCGGCGCGGTGCATCGGAATCATCACGGCCGCCGTGACGAGCACCGCCAGCACCGCCAGGGCGATGCGGATTGCACGACGCTCCTGGAGAGCGTCGATGTGCTGATGGAGAAGCGACAGTCGGCGGATCACGGGGTGCTGCGGTCCTTTCCGTCGCGATCCTTCTTGTCCCCAAGGAGGGCGTCGATGACCGACGCGTCCACGTCCGCTGCGGGAGCGGACTCGGCAGGGGTTCGTCCCGAGGACCGGGACGGCGCCGTCTCCGTCGGAACAGCCCCCTTCATGAGCTCTCCGAGCACGTCGGCCCGCGGACCTTCCACCGCCGCGGGCTTCGAGGCCGAGCGAGCTCGGGCGCTCTCGGAGGCCGGCGTCTCGCGAACGAGATTCTCGATGAGATCTGCGCCCTCCTCTTCATCACCGCGGAGGAACTTCGCAGTCTGACCTCCGCCCTGGGCGCCGGAGGTCGCCACCTGCTCGCGCTGGGCCTGTTCCACGATCTCCATGAAGAGATCCTCGAGCCGCTGCCGCGGCGCCTGCACCCGGTCGATGCCGAGTCCCTCGGCGGCCAGCACGCTCTCGATCCGGGCGATCGTCGCCGGCTGAAGCCGCTGGGTCTGGATGATGGTCTTCTCGGTGTCGCTGAGAAGCTGGTCGACCGTTCCCTGGGCGCGGATCTTGCCGCCGTAGAGGACGACCATCCGATCGCAGACATCCTCGACGTCGGCCAGCAGGTGCGAGGAGAGCAGGATGGTCTTGCCGCGCCGACCGAGCTCGATGAGCAGGTCCTTCACCTGGCGCGTGCCGATTGGATCGAGACCCGAGGTCGGCTCGTCGAGGACGAGAAACTCCGGATCATTGACCAGGGCCTGGGCCAGCCCGAGTCGACGAGTCATGCCCTTGGAGAACTCCCCCACTGCTCGATGGGCCACCTGGGTCAGGCCGACCATGTCAAGCAGCTCGGCGGTGCGGCGCTTTCGCGTGGCCCGATCGAGCCCGAAGATCTTGCCGTAGTAGTCGAGTGTCTCGATGGGATTGAGGAAGCGGTACATGTACGACTCCTCCGGGAGGTAGCCGATGCGCCGCTTCACACTGACATCGTCGGGCTGCTTGCCGAAGACCGTGAGCCGTCCGGCGCTCACGTGCAGCAGGCCCAGCAGCATCTTGATCGTGGTGCTCTTCCCGCTGCCATTGGGCCCCAGCAGACCGAAGATCTCGTGCTCGTGAATGACGAAGTCGACGTTGTCGACTGCCCGAGCCTTCTGCCTCATCCAGAAGTCCCGGAACACGCGGGTCAGTCCAACGGCTTCGACGATCGGCCGCTCGTTCTTGCTGCTCGTGAGTTTCATGAAAGTGGAGTCCGAAGGTCGGGGCGTCACGGAGTGCGGCCAAAGCCGCCTTGAGCGTCGCGGTTGAGTCGGCGGCCGGGACCGGTGTTCACCGTGTCGCTGCCGCGGAGGATGTACTGTCCACCCATCATGGCCTTGGCATCGGCGTCCTGACGACGACGATCCACCTGGGCGCGGCGACGGTCCTGCATCACGTTCTGATCGCTGGTCACGAGGACGCGGAGCCCCTGAAGGGCGTGCGGCACATTCATGATCTCGATCAGGTTCTCGGCGAAGAGATCTCCGTAGGCCTCGTACCAGAGCTGGCGGATGATCAGCGAGGGATTGTCGCGATAGGCCGGCAGCAGGCTGGCGAAGCGGCGGTAGTCATTGCCGATGGTGGCATCGATCTGCGACTGATAGGCCTTGGCGCGGCTGACGATCATCGAGGCCTCGCCGGAGGTCCGGGGATCCTCGAGTTCCGCGGTGAGGGCCGCGAGCGCCGCGGTCGCTGCCTCGTCGTCGTTCTCGGCCAGAGCGAGTTCGTAGGCGTCGATCCGCGCCACCAGACGCTGGTACGCCGGTCCGGCGATGCCGTTCAGGATGGTCTCGGCCTGCTTTCTCGCCCCTTCGACGTTGGCCTGCGATTCCTCATTCGCGCTCTGGACTCTTGGCTGCTCCTTGCGCACCGCCAGGACCGGGGTGCGGTTCGGCAGACGCAGGTCGGTGAGCGTCAGACCGCTGGCGATCTCGGTCAGGAGCTTCTGGGCCCGATCTCGAATGGCCAGCACCGGCTCATCCCGCGAATCGACGAGATCGGTGATCGGCATGCTCGCCGCGGTGTGCACCGCGGCTCGCTGAATCGCCCGCTGGACCAGGAGGTCGGCCTGCCCGGGCTCAATCTGCTCGAGGAAATAGACGGCATCGTCGATGGCGTACTCCGCGCTGATCCGCAGGTGGGCGAGATCGCCGTCGGCAGTGAGGAGCGACCCGTCGATGCCGGGCGTGAGCTGCGAGTTCTCGCTGGCCTGCTCCACCGCCTGTTCAAAGGTCGCCGCCCGCGTCTGCGGCCAGAAGGCCTGGGCCAGCTCGACCGAGCGACGAGCCGGAACGGTCACGATCTCGCCCGCTGGATAGGGCCAGAACGGAGTGAATCCAGGACCGATCTGGCGATCGGTCTCGGCGCCGTAGATCCGACCGAAGAGCGTGCGAACCCCGGTCGAACCCTCCTGCACGTTCTGGAAACCGGAGAAGAGGAAGAGCACGACGAGCACCAGAATGACCACCTGGAGCAGTCGATAGCTGAGGCGCAGGGCCTCGGCCAGCGACTGGTTGGCCGGATCCATTGCGGCCCGCATCGAGACCTCGGCATTGGCCTGGCCCTCGACCACGAACTGCGCTGATGCGGCCCGCCGCGGCGCTTCGGTTTCGGCTGCGTCCGACTCGACCTCGTAGCGGCCGAGAGGCCCCAGATCAGTCTCCGGCCGCTGGGCCGGCCGTTGGGGCGGGCGTTGGGGCTGGGGCGTGTCGGGAGAGCCGTCGCCTCGCGTGCTGTCGGTCATGAGTTCGCTCCCGGCTGATCGCTGCCCGGTGCCGCGGAACGCTTTTCCGGCGCGGACGGAGGAGGAGTCGAGGGCGACGCTGCCGGTGGAACGGTTGGCGATGCTCCCGGGGCCTGAACCCCGCCGCGGGGCATGGGGATCGCGCCCGCGCCGACCGGCGACTCCAGATCGAGGAGGTGGAACGGTTCACGAGTGGTGTCGAGGATCACCGTGGTGTTGCCGCGGAGCGACTGGCGGAAGGCGTCGAGCCAGCTCAGGAAGATGGCCAGTTCCTGGTTGTCCTTCATCTGCTCGAAGTAGCGTGCCGCGGCCCGATTGCCCTCGGCCTCGATCTCCGAAGCGACCTGTTCGGCGAAGGCCCTGATCTTGTCGGCCTTGGTCGCCGCTTCGGAACGGATGAGCTCCGCTTCGGCGTTGCCGCGGCTGCGCTCGGTCTCGGCGAGTCGATCCTGGGTGGCCAGCATGCGGCGCATGACCGCCTGGCTGGTCTTCGGCGGAAGGACGATCTGAGTGAGACCGACGCTGACCGGATCGATGCCCGGGAGCATCGTGCGGCGCAACTCCGCCATGATCTGACCCTCGGCGTCGGCGAGCTTGTTGCCCGGCCCGATCAGCTCGCCGAACTCGTAGCCGCCCAGCACTCGCAGCGACGTGAGCAGAGACTGCTCCAGGTTCTTGCCGGCATCGTCGATCGAACCGAACTGATCGAAGAATCGCAGCACACCCTGGTCGTCCTGGGCCACCCGCCAGAGCAGGAACGACTGCACCAGAATCTGCTGGCCATCCTTGGTCTGCACCGTCTCCAGCGGCGAGTCCACCAGTTGGAGTCGGTTGTCGATCTTGGTCACGCGATCGATGAAGAACGGGGCCTTGAGGTGAAGCCCGGGCTCGCGCTCGACACCCTCCGCCTTCCCGAAGCGCTTCTTGATGGCGACCTCATGGAAGGTGACGGTGTAGGTGGTGTTGAACAGGACGAGCACACCGAGCAGGAGGAGACCCACGATGACGGGAAGCGTCTTCTTCATGGAGGAGATCCGAAAGTGAAACGTGTGATTCGAAGGGAGTTCGCCATGACCGACCGGTCCTGCGACTCATGCGAAGCGAGGCGGATTCGCGATCAGCCTTCGTCAGCTCGGTTGGGATTCTGTTCGACGTTGTCGAGGAAGTTGAGTGCGGCGTCGGTCTCGAGCATCTCGAGATCGAACTGAACGCGTTCCGGCGGAACGCCGAGAAGGTACTTGACCCTCACGCTGGGGAGCATCTGGCTGAGGACCCGCATCTTCTGCCTTTCGCGATAGAGCTGCGGCGCGGCTTCGAACATCGGGAGATCGCCGGCCAGTCGATTGGCGTCGGTGCGGGCCTGCATCTGCGTGCGCCACCGTCCCGCTTCGGCGCTTTCGATCATCGCCGCGGGCTGCCCGCGCGAAGCGACCAGGGCCTGCTCGATCTCGAGCTTGAGGGCCGTGGCCTCCTCGAAGCGACGGTTCTTCTGAAGCTCCAGCATCTCGTCGATCTTGGCGACCAGACGGGCGGCGCTCTCCTCGCCACCGGCCAGCACCGCCATGGTCACGCTGGCGGCGCGCTGAGCGATGTCCTGCTCCTGCCTTCGAGCCTGCACGCTGATTGAGAACTCCTCGAACTTGTCGGCGGCTCCGGAAGGCGGCCGAATCGACGCGGCGGTGATGGCCACGACTTCGACGCCGACGTCGTGCTCGGGGGCATCGAAGCGGGCCTGCACGCGCTTCCTGAGTCCGTCGAGGATGCCGGACCGACCGGGGCTCAGCACGTCTTCGAGAGGAAGCTGCGAGAGGTGATCGAACAGCTCTCGAAGGGCCAGGACCCGCATGCCGCGCTCGCGGGCGGTGAGCGTCGCTCGTCGCCCGATCGCCTCGGTTCCGAAGGCCAGGAACTTTGCGAGCCCATCGGGCCGCACCCGGTAGTGCAGCATGACCTCGGCGTCGACCAGGGAGAAGCGGGCGCCGACTCGAGCGTCCGCGGCCGTCTCTTCAACACCTTCGGAAATCGGAGTGCCGGTGCTGTCGGCCATGCCGAGTCGCGAGGCGCCGGTGACGAAGAGGCGGCGATCCGCGGCTGCAGGATCCTCGTTGATCCACAGATTGACCCGCGCCCGCGGCGGGACGCGCTGTCCGACCGGGATCGGATTGACGCTCATCGAAAGCTCGCGGACGCGGCCCACCTGATGAAACTCGACGGTCTCGACCGGCCACGGCAGCTTGAACATCAGGCCCGGACCATGGATGGCCTGGATGGCGCCGAACCGCAGGCGGACCGCCTGCTGATCGGGGTTCACGGTGGCGATGCAGCTCAGCAGAGCCATGACCACGAACGCGAGGACCGCCAGTCGAGTCACGCTCCGCAGCAGGAGCTGATAGCCCCAGGAGCTGGTGATGTCGAACCCGAACTGATAGTTCACCGCCTCGTTGATCGAACGCACGATCGAATCGGGCGCCGAGAGCAGGCTGAGGGCCCGCGAGTCGAATGCGGGCCGCGGCGTTTCGCCGACGCGTCGCGGCCGATAGAGATTGAGGATGAAGTTGAGGAGAATCTCGGCCGAAAGACCCAGCATGAAGATGGCGATGCCGTACGCCACGCCCTCGAGCACCGTTCCCCGCTGGGCGAAGGCGAAGCCGAAGCCGACGGCGCAGCCCAGGCAGATCACCGCATTCGCGACCATGAAGCCGGCGCCGCCCCGCAGATTCTGCCAGGCCGGCTGTCGAGCCATGCCCGCGACGAACCGCGAGCAGATGAAGGAGATGAGCGCCAGGGCCAGACAGATGGCCATCGCCCAGCCGAGTCGATCGGTGACTCGGAAGACCGGGCCATCGGGTTCGTCGGTCGCTGCGAACCAGCGGATGATGAAGACACCGAATCCAATCAGGATCAGCGCCACCAGCAGGCTGACCGCGGGCATCAGCCAGGTGTGCATGAGGTGAAGCCGACGGGCGGCGACCCGGGTGGCCTCGATCTCACGATCGAAGATGGTCGTGCCGCGGCTCTGGGCCAGTTCGTCCGCTTCGAGCGACTCCAGTCGTTCGAGCTTCTGCTGATGGAAGAGGATCACCAGGCTGAGCCAGATGATCAGGCCCGTGAGGGCGCAGGCCGAAGCGAACTGAAGCGCGGTGTCGCCAGCGACGACGCCGAAGATCAGGAGCGTCAGGCCGATGGCCAACTGCAGGAACAGGCCGAATCCGGCGACTCGGGTGGCTTGCTGGTAGGCGACGTGGTCGATCCTCATGCGGCGGTACCCCAACAGACGACATTCGGCGTTCAGGTCGGCGGACGATCCGGAACCTGCTAGCTACGACCGGGTTGCAACGCGGTTCGCCCGCGACCTGAACAATCTACTTGCTTGCCGAGTACAGTGCGACACACCCCCCCGACCCGATGTTCGGCCAGATCCTCACCATCGCCTCGAACACCTTCTACGAGAGCGTCCGCCAGCCGGTCGTTCTGGTGGCGATGGTCGTGGCCACGCTGCTGGTGGTCCTGAGCAATCCCTTCGCTGCATTCACCATGCAGGACGACCAGCGGATGTTCATCGACATCGGTCTTTCCACGGTCTTCATCTGCGCCACGATCCTTGCGGCGTTCATCGCCACCAACGTCGTGAACCGGGAGATCGAGAACCGCACCGTGCTCATGGTGATCTCGAAGCCGGTCGGGCGAGCCCCCTTCGTGGTAGGCAAGTTCGTGGGAGTGGCGGCCGCGATTCTCCTGGTCCTGGTCTACATGAGTCTGGTCTTCGTGCTGGTCGAACGGCACGGAACCCTGCAGACGGTTCGTACCCCCTACCACCTTCCGGTGATCGCCTTCGGGCTCGGCGGCCTGGCCCTGGCGACGGGGATCGGGGTCTGGTGCAACTATTTCTACGGGAAGGTCTTCAGCAGCACCGTGCTCTTTTCGGCGGTGCCGATCCTGCTGGTCGCGTACTTCCTCTCGATGCTCTTCAAGGCCGACTTCACCGGCGACTCGCTGGCGGCGGGATTCCGGTCGGACATCTGGCTGGCAATCGCGGCGATGTCGATGGCGATTCTGGTGCTGACGGCGATCGCCGTCGCCGCGTCGACCCGACTCGGTCAGGTGCTGACGGTCGCGGTGACGCTCGGCGTCTTCATGACCGGGATGCTCTCGGATTGGCTCTTTGGCCGACCCGCAGCGCGCTTCGCCGATGTTCTGGCGACCTCGAGCAGCGACGCCGCGCTCGGTGCGACCAAGTTCGGGCTGGCCATCACCAAGACCCTCTACTCCGTGGTTCCCAACTTCCAGGTCTTCTGGCTCTCCGACGCCCTCACCCAGAAGAGCCCGATTCCGCTGAGCTACATCGCCACGCTCATCCCCTACGGCCTGCTCCATGTGGTCGTGGCCCTGGCGATTGCGGTGGCCCTCTTCCAGGATCGCGAAGTGGGGTGAGGGGGCAGGGAGCAGGGAGCAGGGAGCCGCAGAGGGTTGCACGACTCGGTGCGTGCGCGGGGTGGCAAGGCGATCTGCACGTGTGCAATTCCGAGGCGCCGGCATCACTCGCGAAGCTCACGCGCGGCGTACGAAAGCGAGTGTCGGCCCGGAGGGCCGAACGGAGCGCTCAA
>CAYXKH010000027.1:17785-20405 GCA_964465255.1 uncultured Isosphaeraceae bacterium | reverse complement strand
CTCCCCGCACGCGCTGCGCAACGTCCACTGCCTGTCGCGTCAGGGCCACGTCGTGGACGCGGATGATTCGGACGCCGCCGAGGGTGGCGATGACCGCTGCGGCGAGTGAACCGGCAAGTCGCTCGGCGGGTTCGGCGACGCCGGTGGCGGCGCCGAGGAAGCTCTTGCGGCTGGCGCCGATTACGACAGTGGGATGCACGCGGCGCAGGGCCGCGATTCCCCCCAGGAGCTCGAAGTTCTGGGCGACGCTCTTGCCGAAGCCCAGTCCGGGATCGATGGCGAGAGCGTCCCGCGCAATCCCGCTGTCGACGGCCGACTGCACTCGTTCGGCAAGCCACGCGCCGACGAGTTCGAGGGCGTTGCCCTCGAAGAGAGGTTGGGCGCAGCGATCGCTGTACGAATCGTCGTGCGGTCGGCGGACGCGGTGCATGAGGATCACGCCGCACTTGCGCGCGGCTGCAAGCGGGAACATGCCGGAGTCGTCGTGACCGGCGGACACATCGTTGATGATCCTCGCCCCGGCATCGAGGGCCGCTTCGGCGACGGCAGATGAGGTGGTGTCGATTGAGATCGCCACCCCTTCCGGAAGCTCGGCCGCCAGCCGAGTCACCACCGGGAACACACGGGCAATCTGCTCCTTTATGGGCACCGACTGCGCTCCTGGGCGGGTCGATTCCCCGCCGACGTCGAGGATGTCGGCGCCCTCGGCGAAGAGTCGCCGGCCCTGGGCGCAGGCGGCGTCAAGGTCCATGAAGCGCCCGCCGTCGGAGAAGCTGTCGGGTGTGACATTGAGCACACCCATGACCAGTGGACGAGCAGGAAGACGATCGAACGTGAACATGTCGGAACTCGCTGGTACTTGCTCGCACTTGCTCCCACCTGCTCCCACCTGCTTGGCATCGCGGGTCGTGGATCGGGCTCGGATCAGTCGCCAGCGCGCTCCGCGAGCAGTTCGCGCCACGTCGCAATCGGCGCCTGCCGTCCGGTCCACGCCTCGCACTGCAGCGCCGCCTGGCGGAGAAACATGCCCGCACCACCCACGGTATTGGCGCCGCGACTCCGCGCTTCGCGCAGGAGCGGGGTGAGCGCCGGGGTGTAGATCGTGTCGAAGATCGTGACCCCCGGCTCGAAGGGAAAGTCATCGGGCAGCGGCGATTCATCGGGTGCCGGTCCACCGGTCATGCCAACGGGAGTGCAGTTCACCACGACCGGAAAGCAGGCGCAGGAGATGGCGTCGGGGCGTCCGACGATCACCCGCGCCGGGGCACCCGAGCGTGTCGGACGGCCAGTCAGATCCTTCGCAAGCTGCTCGGCCCGCTCGATCGTGCGATTGAAGACGACCACGGTCGCGCCGCGTTCGGCCAATCCCCAGGCCACCGCCCGAGCGGCACCACCGGCGCCGAGGATTGCCACGCGACTCCTCGAGAGCACCGTGGAATCGAGGCCAGCCTCTTCGATCAGGGTCTGATACGACGCCGGGGCGTCGGTGTTGGTGCAGGAGAGCGTGCCGTCGTCGTCGACGACCAGCGTGTTCGCGGCCCCGATGAGTTCCGCCGCCGGCTCGACGCGACCGCCTCGCTCGCGCACCAGACGCACGAGGTGGGCCTTGTGCGGCAGGGTGACGCTGGCCCCGCGGAAGTCGAGCCACTCGGCATCGAGAAGGGCACCGACCGTTGCTTTGAAGTGCTCCCACTCAGGTGGAATTGGAAGCGGCAGGTAGATGCCGTCATGGCCCAGCTCGTCGAAGGCGCTGTTGTGAAGGCGCGGGCTCCGCGACTGCTCCACGGGCCAGCCGATGACGCCGTAGACCTTGGTCTTCGGCGTGATGCGATCAAACCTCCAGCGCCTCCGCATCTCGCGGACGGTCGTCTGCCCGGGGGCCGTGGGCGCCGAGGAGTCGGACGCGGCGAAGGTCAGGAGGGCCCCGAACTTCCGAGCCAGCACTCGACTCATGAGGCCGTACTCGCCCATGCACAGGGCGATCATCGGCTTCAAGCGATGCCGAAGCAGTTCGAAGGCTTCAAGATTGTCGCGAAGCGATCGGGCCCGCCAGGCCACCTTGACCACCGCGCAGGCCTGCTCGCCGGCCATGGCGCTCACTCGGCGCAGCAGATCGGTCGGACGGCCCTCGAAGTCGTGGCTCGAAAGCATCAGCGACGCGGCGATGTCCCGCGGCTGTGCGGCGTGATCGACGATGAGCCTGACCTTCTGGGCGAGGTTCGCGCTGCGCTGGAACGCCGCCAGTTCGACATCGAAGTAGCGGGGGGCGTGCGGAGCGACGCCGATTGCTTCGAGGAGACTGATCCGCTCGTCGTCGTCGCCCTCGTACATGCCGCCCTCCCAGACCGGGCGACAAGTGACGATCGACGGCAGCGGCGATTCGGCGAGGAGTCGTCCGACGTGCCGGGCCGCGTCAGGGTCCTCCGCGAGCGAGTCGATCCGCCATTCGACGAGGGTGGCGCCGTCGCGAAGGGCGCCTGCCGCCGATTCCAGGGCATGCCCGATGTCGGCGGCATCCTCGACGGCAATCGACACCGCAAGGTGAGTCATGACGCGCGAGTGTAACGGATGGGGGGACTCGTCCGGTGCAGCCTGGTCCTCGTCGCCATGACAGCATGTC
>CAYXKH010000027.1:0-17685 GCA_964465255.1 uncultured Isosphaeraceae bacterium | reverse complement strand
GGCATGTCAGGCAAGCCCGCGGTCCCCGCGGGGCGCATGAAACTACGATGGCCCCCATGCCCGATGAGATCGTCGACAGCGCCTATCGGTTTCTGCGCTCGCACCTGCGCGGAAAGTTCCGCTTCGAAGAGCACTTCGAGCCCATGCGGATCGTGGTGGCCCCGGACGGCCGCCTCATCGCCCCGGTGATGGTGGCGATGCTTCGCTCCTTCGACACGGTGCTCTTCCTCCCCGACGACGCCCCGGAGTCGCTGCACCTGCAGGTGACGCTCGCCGAGTTCCAGGAGCACGGGCCCGATGGTGTCTCCGCCGACCGCTGGCGGGTCTATCACGGCGAGCCACCCGATCTGCGCTGGGCCTATTTTGCGCTCGACGCGGCCCGATTCGACGAGCACTTCCTCGACGGCGAGGGCCTCAGCCGGATCAACATCCTCGCCGAGCACGAGCCCAGGCTCTGCCGGTTGATGAATGCCGATCTCGATCGCCTGCGGGCGGTGACCGCTGCCCATCTGCCGAAGCGGATCGAAGATCCGCGGATCGTCGGCGTCGATCCACTCGGACTCGACGTCCGCGGCGCCTTCGAGGTCTACCGACTGGACTTCGACACGCCTCTGGAATCGGCCGACGATGCCGAAGCCGCGTGGGAGGCACTGGTCCGCGGCGTCGGCAGCCGCTGAGCAGACCGGACCCAACGCCCATGAAGATCCTGATCACTCGACCACTGCCCGGCGACGCTGCGGACATGGTGCGCTCGGCGATGGCCCCCGCCGCCACGGGTCTCGAGATCGACGCCAACCGCGAGGATCGGCGGCTTGAACCCGACGAACTCCTCGATCGTTGCCGGGGATGCACCGCCATCCTGACCACGCCGCGCGACCGGGTCGATGCCGCGGTGCTCGACGCGGCGGGTCCGACACTTCGAATCGTCAGCAACTATGCCGTCGGCGTCGACAACATCGATCTCGCCGCCTGCCGCGAGCGCGGTGTCCTCGTCGGGCATACTCCCGATGCGGTGACCGAACCCACCGCGGACATGGCGTGGCTTCTCATCCTCGCCGCGGGGCGGCGGGCCTTCGAGGGTGACGCCTTGATCCGCAGCGGCGAATGGCGCGGCGTCTCACCGAAGGAACTGAATGGGCACCGACTGGTCGACAAGAACCTCCTGATCGTCGGGGCCGGCCGGATCGGCCTCGCGGTCGCCCGTCGCGCCCTCGGCTGGCGCATGCGCGTGCGCTACGTGGCCCGCACCCGACATCCCGAGTTCGAGGCCGCACCGCTTGACGCCGAGCGGGTCGAACTGGACCGCGGACTGGCCGAGGCCGATGTGGTCAGCCTGCACACACCGCTCACCCCGGAGACCAGGCATCTTCTCGACCGGCGGCGCTTGGCGCTCATGAAGCCGACCTCGATTCTCGTCAACACCGCCCGTGGGGCGGTGATCGACGAAGCGGCGCTGGTCGAGGCACTGCGCGCCGGCCGACCCGGGAGCGCCGGTCTCGACGTCTTCGAGAACGAGCCGCGGATCGTCGAGGGGCTTGCCGCACTGCGAAACGTCTTTCTGATGCCGCATCTGGGCAGCTCGACGCACGAGGACCGAGTGTGGATGACTCGTCAGGCGGTCGACAATCTGGTGGCGGCGCTGCGGGGCGAGCCCGTCCCCCGCGAAGCCTCCGGTGGGGCGCTCGCAACCGCCGCTCCCGCCACGCCCGCAGGCTCGGCGCGTCCGTGAACTCGTCGCCACGGCTCCGAGGCGCCCGCCCCAACGAGCCGATGATCGATCGTCGCCGGTGCTCCAGATGGACCCCAAACTCTGGCCGAGCGACCATTCCGATCGCTACCATCACCCCGTTGATTCGTCATGAACTCGGGAGACCCGCGCATGGACATGCCCAGCCTCAATCACGCGATGATCGACGACACCCAGGCGAAGCGGGCTCAGGCCGTCGCCGACAATTTCGGCGCTCCCGGCTGCACCGATCCCTCCGAGTTGTTCATCGAACAGCGGTACGAGGGATACACCGCCGACGATCACGAGGCGTGGCAGATGCTCTTCACCCGCCAGATGGAGTATCTGTCGGTCCACGCCTCGAATGTCTATCTGCAGGGGGCGAAGGCGATCAACCTGCGCGGCGATTGCATCCCGCCGCTCTCCGACATCAACGCTCGACTGCGGCCGCTGACCGGATGGCAGTCGCGAGCGGTGCCGGGCTATCTGCCGTCCAAGGCCTTCTTCGCCTGCCTTGCCCGGCGCGAGTTCCCAACGACCATCGTCATCCGGCCCAAGAGCTCCCTCGACTACCTGCCGCAGCCGGACATCTTCCATGATGTCTTCGGCCACGTGCCGCTGCACGCCGACCCGATCTTCGCCGACTTCCTCCAGACCTACGGCCAGGCGGCGCTGCACTGCAACGACGACGAGCACACCAAGCGACTGGCCCGGCTCTTCTGGTTCACCGTCGAATTCGGACTGATCCGCGAGGACGACTCCCTCAAGGTCTACGGCTCCGGCCTGATCTCCTCGCCCGGCGAGAGCGTGCATTCGCTCAACTCGAGCGAGGTCGAGCGGCGCCCCTTCGAACTCGAAACGGTCTGCGACACCGACTTCGAGATCGATCACTACCAGCCCATCCTCTACGTGCTCGAGAGCTTCGAGCAGCTCCGCGACGCGATGCAGACGTACGCGGACCGGGTTCTGAGTGGCAGGACGCTCAGCGTCAGCTGAGCGGGGGGGAGGGCAGGGAGCAGGGGGAATGGCAGGGGGTTGCACGACGAGGCGCGTGCGCTGCAGCCGACACTCCGAGCCCGATGTGAGACTTGATCGAGTACTGCACGTTGCACGACCGAGCGCGTGCGCTGCATCCGATGCGCTGCGCTCCGGTACCCCGCGCACGCATTCAGTCGTGCAACCCATTGCTGCTCCCGGCTCCCGGCCCCCCATATCCTCCCTCCATGCTCCAAGCTGCTGAATTCGCCGCGCGTCGGGCGCGGGTGCTGGCGTCGCTCAAGAACGCAATTGGGCTCGTTTTCGCGGGTGATGCCGATCCTCATCTCGCGCACGGATATCGACCGCACGCTCACTTCGAATACCTGACCGGTCTGGTCGACGAGCCGGGCGCGGTGCTGCTGCTGGATCCGCTCAATCCCGTGCCTGCGCGACGGGTGATGCTCTTTCTGAAGCCGCTCAATCCGGAGCTTGAACAGTGGGATGGTCTGCGCGAGCCCCTCGGCAGCGCCCTCCGCGGCCGCTGCGGCATCGAGACGATCCTCCGCACCCTCGCCCTGTCGCGATTCCTTCTCGAGGCCGCGCGGCGGGCCAAGCGCTACGCCTGCCTGCATCCGCTCGCCCCGCACACGGCGCCAGTCTCGCCCGACCTTGAACTCTTCCGCAAGCTCTCGGAGCGGATCCCCGGCAGTGCAATCGACGATCGCTCACAACTGCTCGCCGAACTTCGCGCCGTCAAGAGCCCGGGGGAACAGGCCCTGATCCAGCGGGCCATCGACATCACCGCCGTGGGCTTCGAAGCAGTGATGCGCGAGCTGCGCCCCGGACTCAACGAGTTCGACGTCCAGACCCTGATCGAGCACACCTACCGCGAACACGGCGCCCGCGATCTCGCCTTCCGCACCATCGCCGGCGGCGGCATCAACAGCACCGTGCTTCATTACCACGCCAACGACCAGGCCCTTCTCGACGGGGATCTGATCTGTCTCGACAGCGGTGCCCGGGTCGAGGGCTACGCCGCCGACATCACCCGCACGCTTCCGGTGAGTGGACGATTCACAGCGCGGCAGCGCGCGGTGTACGAGGTCGTGCTCGCCGCCCAGAGTGCGGCGATCAAGGCCGCGAAGGCTGGTGTCTCGATCATGGCTCTCGACGCCGCGGCCCGCGCCGTGATCACCAAGGCCGGGTTCGCCGACGCGTTCGTTCACGGGATCGGCCATCATCTCGGGCTCGAAACTCACGACGCCTCGCCGGATGCTGCGCTGCGCGAAGGCGCGGTGATCACCATCGAGCCGGGGATCTACCTGCCCAAGGAGCGGATCGGCATCCGCATCGAGGACGACATCGTCATCGGTCGTCGCAGCGCCACCGTGCTCTCGTCACTCATTCCGAAGTCGGTTGCCGAGATCGAATCGCTGATGGGTCGCAGCGTGAGTGCTCGATCACCAATCGATGGTTCAGTGCCGGCGAATGCGCCGGCCCGCAACGCAGCCGGAGGCGGTGGCGGGAAGCGCCTCGCGACCACTCGCACGGGCGCGGGATCGGTCGCTTCACGACGAACCCACTGAGGCTCAGCCGCGCGGCTTCGGCTTCGAAGCCGACGGCGTTCGTCCCGGAGGTGACGGCGAGCGCGGCGGCGCCGCAGCGACGTCGTCCTTCGGGCTCCTGGCAGCCTTCACGTCCTTTGCGGGGGTGATGGGCGCGGAGGTGGCGGGCTCGACGATCTCGGCCCGTCGCCACAGGATCGCCTGCGGATCGCCGTAATGCTGGTATGCCGCCCAGTGGGCCTGATGGTGGGAGAACTCCGCGACGTGCTTGCGGGCGTTCAGGATCGCCTCGCCAATTGACCCGCCTGCGGATGTCGCGGCCGAGTCCACCTTCTCCGGAGCGTCGCCGGGCTCTGCGATGGGTCGGGGCAGAAGCGAGCGATACAGCTCGGCGGCGAAGCCGATGGCGGCGGCATCGTCGATTGGCCACGCCGTTCCGATGTAGTTCCGCACACCGCGCCTGAAGAACTCGTCGGCGAGACTCGGCAGCAGCTTCGAGCCATCGGGTGATGCAACCGATTCCGTCGCCGCGGTGCGCCCCGACAGGCACGCGTTGGCAACGACCAGCCGAGGCGCCCGCGGGAGCCGTGAGATCAAAGGTGGCGTGAGCAGACCGTCGGAGAAGATCCATCCGCACCGAGCGGGATCGCCTTCGACGAAGGTGCCATGACCGCAGAAGTGGAGGATGTCCCAGCTTCCGCGCAGGAGCTGGTCGAGGGCGGCGATCCGAGTCGCGGGACGAATCTCGGCCTCGGAAAAGCCGCGCGGCCGTTCGCCCAAGGCACGCCCCGGGGCGCCCAGAAGAAGGGTCACGTCGACGCCACTCTCGCGGAGTTGAGTGGCGACGGCCTTGGCTTCGCGCATCGCCCCGTCGAGGGCGTCGCCCTTGGTCGCATCGCCCGGATCGCCGATGACCAGGGCCCGCATCCGCCCTCCGTTGAAATCGTCGACCTCGGGTGGCGCGGAGTAGGTGGTGCGGAGCTGCCGCGACACCGGAACGTGCAGAGCAATCGGTTCGTTCGCCCCGGCCGAACCATCGAGCGCCGCCAACAGCTCCCAGGGCAGCGCCGCCGTCGACCGATCCACCTCGATCACAATCGGCGCACGGGTGGTGATGAGCGCCTGAAAGTCGTGCGGCAGGAGCAGGCGGACGAAGAGTTCGGCCGTCTGGCGGACGTCGCGAGTCTGCAGCGCCGAGGCCGCGTTGGCCAGATCAGCGAGGATCTTGATGTCGGTCGCCACGGCCCGTTCGGCGACGACTGCGCTCTGCGTGAGGGCCGCGAAGCGGATCGTGCAGTCATCGTGGGTCCAGCAACTGATGCGGGTCGGCGTGGCCGTGCTCCAGCGGTCCTCGCGTCCCCGGTCGAGGGCCTCGTGCTGGCGAATGGCCCCGGAAATGGCGTTGGCGATGCGTGCGCCGATCAGGCGCAGCTCGTCGGCGTCTCCCTTCTGATCGTCGTCGACGAATCCCAGTCCCTTCGCCAGCGCTCCCAGCTCGGCATGCGTCCGTGGGATTCCGTCTGCAATCGACGACGCGATCTCGAGGAATCGGGCCGTGAAGCTCGTCTGCGGCGGGCGCGGGTTGGCGATGTCCGCCGCAAGATCGTGGATTGCGTCCGCACGATCTCCGCGGCGCGGAGTGCCATGCTGCTGCTGCTTCGTCTGCTGCATGGAGGCGCCGCGGAGCGCCGTGGCGCCCAGGGCAATTGCCAGCGGAAGAAACGCGTCGGGGACGTTTCCGGGCGCTTCGCGCAGCTTCGCATCCGCGTCGAGGGCCACTCGCCGGGCAATCCGCGGGTCCTTGGCCAGCCGCTCGACCGTGCGCAGCACCTCGTGGGCCCGCACGTAATCGCGCTCGACCAGGTGCAGAACCGGCGAGTGACCGGGCTTCGACCAGGCCGAAAGTCCGGCGGCATATCCCACCAGCAGGGCCTCCGCCGCGACCGAGATGGCCAGGTTGCCACCGCCCGCGCCGATCAGCACCGTGGCCACCTCGTCGACCCGCGGCATCACCGAGACCGCCAGAGCCACGCTCTGCGCGAGCCGCTCGAGCTCGACCGCGCCGAAGCGACCCGGCCGACCCATGCCGGCAATCGCCGCCTGCTTCCTGGGATCGCGGGCCCAGGGGAAGAAGCTCACTTCGCCAAGCTCGCCGCGCAGTGCGCCACGCTGGGTGAAGCGCCGAATGACCCGATCCTCGAGCGGACGATCAGGACCCGAGATCACCTCGTCGATGGCGGCTTCGGCGTTCTGCGGCGAGACGCCGATGTAATGGCCCACGGCGTACACGTCGGCGTCGACCTGGGTCAGATTGCCGTGCCACACGCGCACGGTCAACCGCGGCACCGCCCGCTCGACGGTGACGCTTCCGGAGGTGTCGTGTCCGACGAACTGATGGACCGCCGCCGCCTCGATGATTCCCGCCTGCATCGGCGTGAAGGGCGACTTCCCCTGATCGGCCTGGACCAGCGAGATCCGCGCGGTGCTGCTCAAGGTCTCCTGCCCCACGCGCACGATCCACTCCAGCGGCACCGCGTCGTCGGATGGCCTCCAGGGCGAGATCTGCTCGAGCCCGTCGAGTGCGGGAAGTGTGGCGAGCTGCTCGCACTGTCCCTGGATCAGGAGGTCGTCGATGGCGGCAAGCACCGGGCGCTCGATGACCAGATCGCCATGTCGAGTCTTCAACCAGAAGGCCGCAAGCTCGTCACGCGCCGCTTCGGGCACGGCGATGATCGAGTCGCAGAGGACGACGCCATCTCCGCCGCGCATCGTCTGGAAGGCAAGTTTCCCGGGGGCGTCGACGCGAACCTGTCGGGGCGTCTCGTATCCGAAGCCACCGACCACCAGCATGCGCCGCGGATCGACCAGCCGCGCCACGGCCGCGCCGCGCACGGCGGCGGCCTGCAATTGGGCGAGCGGCACTGGAATTCCGCCACCGGCGGGGCTCACGGCGGCACTTCCGGCACTCGGCGCGAGCATAGTGGCCAGGTCGTCGTTGGAGGGAAGTGGAAGCAGTTCGATCAGACCGGCCATCGTCGCAAGAGTCTTCACGACCCCGGGCACACCCGTCGTCGGCGCGAGCCGCGCGAGGATCGAAACCGCGGGATCAGTCCCGTCGAGGAGACGCAGCGCTGCGTACGAGCCGCCGAGGGCGCTCCCCAGCATGACCAGGCGTCCACCGCGTCCGAGTTCCGTCGGATCGAGCATGGCTGCCCAGAGCTCCGGGTGCTTCTCGATCATCCGCAGGGCGACCAGCCCGCCGGCGCCGTGGGCGACGATGTGCGCCGGTCCGGTCCGCAGCACCGTGCGCATGGTCGCGGCGAGGGCGTCGGTGCATGCGTCGAGTGGCTCACGCCAGTCGTAGGGGCAAGGCACGACGTCCCAGCTCCGAGAGAGTTGGGCGAGAAGCGGCAGGTACTCGAGAAGGATGCCTCCGACGCGAACCGGCTCCGATTCAACCTGCCCGAGCGCCTCGAAGCCGCCGGTGGCAAGGCGCGTCGCATCCAGCCAGAGAGTGCCCTCGGCGGTTCGCAGTTCGCTCCCCATGAATCCCGGGACGACCACGACACGACCCAGGG
Organism: uncultured Isosphaeraceae bacterium; assembly: GCA_964465255.1. Lineage (GTDB taxonomy): Bacteria > Planctomycetota > Phycisphaerae > Phycisphaerales > SM1A02 > CAYXKH01. The sequence continues at coordinate 9,838 of CAYXKH010000027.1, read as the reverse complement.
ACGGAACCGCACGGGCCGTCTCGTTGCCGGAGGCCAGGGCCCGCACGGTCGGCTCTCCGAGGCGGCGCTCGAGGTGGCGCCGGTCGATGTCATTGAGTGACGGGATGTGCCCGATCGCCCCCGCGACGTCGCCCTTCGAGAGCGCCGCCCGCAGTTTCCGAATCGTGGCGCGGTCGGCCTTCTTCGATCCACCCTTCATGCGTGAGCTCCTGAACGACCCCTCGTTCTTCGGCCATTCCGGCCCCCGGTCGCGATTCTGGCGCAGTTCGGGCGCGGTTCTGGCGCGGTTCACACGGGCTCAAACGACCACGCGTGCATCAGCAGCAGCGCGATCGACCAGGCCACTGGCATGGCGCTGACCAGCGTGGCGGCGACGATCAAGCGACGAGCGAGCTGATCCCGCTTCCGGCCGATCCATTCGCACGCGATGATCACGAAGGTCATCAGGCTGAACTTGAAGCCGATTGCACCGGGCAGGCCCCAGAGATCGATGACCAGTGCCGCAATCGGGTTCACTTCGGTGCCGTCGCGCTGCAGGATCGCCCAGGTCAGCATGATGTCGAGCGACGAGACGAAGACGAACCAGAGGTAGGCCGACTGGTAGCGCATCGGCGGCAGGGCTCGCCAATGGAACTTGCCGTAGATGATCTCGTCCGGGGCGGGCACGGAGGGAGACGCGGCCGGAGGAATCGCAGGAGGGGACGTCGGCGCAGGCGAACCGGTCGTCCTCGGCGCGGCGGTCGATCTGTTCTCTGCCTCTCGATCCACGAGGCGACGGTAGCCCGATGCGCGGACCCGTCTCTCTTTCGACGCTGACTCGGTGACTCGGTGCATGCGGGCACGCGGGCGGGCGGCGCTCTCCTCCGCGACAGCCACAGGCTGCAGCAAGCGGGTATTGTCGCGGCGTGTGGAGGTGGGCCCGACGTGGAAGGGGGCCGCACACTGGCACGAGACAGGTACTGGTCTGGCACTGGTCTGGCACTGGTCTGGCACTGGTCTGGCACTGGTCTGGCACTGGTCTGGCAATCTGGTTTAGGAATCCGGTCGACATGATCTCTGCGCAGGAAGCACTCGAGCGACTTCGTGAAGGCAATCGCCGCTTCGTCGAGGAAGTCCGCAATCAGGACGCCATGACCGGGCGGGTGCGTCGTCGCGAAGTCGCCGTGAATCAGGAGCCCTTCGCGATCATCCTCGGCTGCTCCGACTCGCGGGTGCCGGCCGAGATCGTCTTCGATCAGGGGCTCGGCGACCTCTTCGTGATTCGCGTGGCGGGGAACATCGTGGCCCCGTCGCAAGTCGGCAGCGTCGAGTTCGCCGCCAGCCGCTTCGGCCCGCGCCTCGTGGTCGTGCTCGGCCACTCCAACTGCAGCGCCGTGCAGGCCACGCTCGAAGAGCTGCGTCGACCGACCGAGGACCAGTCCAGGAACCTCCGCTCGATCGTCGATCGGATCCGTCCGTCGGTCGAATCGCTCCTCGACACCGAGCTCGCCAACCATCCGGAGTCGCTGGTGCATCACGCCATCCGCGCCAACATCCGCTACTCCGCCAATCACCTCCGCCACGGCTCCGAGGTGCTCGAGACCCTCATCCTGAATGAAGCCCTCCGTGTCGTCGGCGCCGAGTACTCCCTGGAGACGGGGGTGGTGGAGTTCTTCGAGGGGTTGTGAGCGTCGGCGCAGCCGATCCCCAACTATCCCCGCACATCCGGCGGCAACGTCTCGATCACGTTGCGGATCACGTCATCGGTCGACATGCCTTCGGCTTCGCCTTCGAAGTTCATCAGGCAGCGGTGACGCATCGCCGGGAGTGCGACCGAGCGGATGTCGTCGACGGAGACGTTGCCGCGTCCGTCGAGCAGGGCCTTCACCTTGGCGCCGAGCATGATCGTCTGGGCGGCGCGGGGGCTGGCCCCGAAGCGAAGGTACTGGTTCACCTTGGGGGTTGCGAACTGCCCCCGCGGGTGGGTCGAGAGGACCAGTCGCACCGCGTAGTCCTGGATGTGCGCGGCGACGATCACGCGCCGCACGAGCTGCTGGTGGGCGAGGATCGCCGGGGCGTCGAGCACCTGTTCGATCTTGGGCGTCTCGCCGGTGGTGGTGCGGTTGAGGATCTCGCTCAACTCCTCGCGCGAGGAATAGCCCACGACCAGCTTGTAGAAGAAGCGGTCGAGCTGGGCTTCGGGCAGCGGGTAGGTGCCCTCCTGCTCGATTGGGTTCTGCGTGGCCATCACGAAGAAGGGCTGCTCGAGCTTGTGGGTCGTGCCGCCCACCGTGACCGAGTGCTCCTGCATCGCTTCCAGAAGCGACGATTGGGTCTTTGGCGTGGCCCGGTTGATCTCGTCGGCAAGGACGATCTGGGCGAAGATCGGCCCGCGGCGGAACTGGAACTCGCGGCCATGCTCGGTCTCCATGACGACGGTGGTGCCGGTCACGTCGGCCGGCATCAGGTCCGGGGTGAACTGGATCCGCGAGAAGTGCAGATGCAGCGCCTGGCTCAGCGAGCGGATCAGGAGCGTCTTGCCCAACCCCGGTACGCCCTCGAGTAGCGCGTGACCACCTGCGAACAGGCATGTCAGGACGCCGTCGACGATCTCGTCGTGACCGACGACCGCCTTCTGAATCTGCGTCTTCGTGCTGTCGTAGTCGCTCTTGAACTTGCGAGCTGCCGCTTCGATCTGCGCCACGCTGTCGGTCGTCGCCGTCGTCATGAAGTGCTCCGGAGGTGTCGCGATGGTAACCGGACGATCCGTGCCGACACGAATCGCCGCTCGGGAGCTCTTGGGACGGGCGGGCTGCTGCGACCAGTCCACCCTGAACGCAACGCCGGGTCGCGGTTCAACAGCAGTGCGCCCTTGGCGGCCTCGCAGCTCGGATCTTCATCATGAAGTCCCCACGCCCGCCCGCGTGCCCGGAGGTTGACGCGCCGCCGTCGAGCCACGTGATCGTGCTCAGCAATACCGCGGAATGTCTGAGGGCAGTCCGACGCGCATGAAGAAGCGCGCCAACGCCTGTGAAACGTGCTCGAGGTACGGCGAACGCAGTCGCCATCGCTCGTCCGCACCGGCGGCGTGAGCCGAAATGAATTGATGGGGAAGGCTGTACATGTCGTGAACGCAGGCTGCGAGAGCCTGACTGTTGTCGAGCGGTGCATGTGGCGCCGATACGAGGTGGATCGCGGGCATCTCTCCCCGTCGCGCCTGCTCCTTGGGCTTGGGATCTTTGAAGCGAGGATTCAACTCGATCCATCTGGCCATGTGATGGACCGCGCGCACGACCACAAGACGAGCCTTCGGTGGCTTGCCGTCTCGAACCTCGAGATCGCAACTCTGCGTGACAACGAGTACGTCTGCAGGCGCCACGCCGACCTCTCCGCTGGCCTCGAGTCCAATGGTCGCGTACTCCGCGCCAAACAGGGGCACCGGACAGCCGACCAGCAAGTCGCCCTGCCGGATCGCCGCGCCGGTCGAAGATTCCCACGGAGACGTCATCGCGGGAAGTCGTCCGGATCGAGCGACGGTGGCGCGAGCGGTGCGATCCGGCGGAATCGGGTGCTGACGCAGCGGCTGACGACCAAGGGAGGAGAGACAGTGTCGCAGGCGTCCGGATCGTCCAGCATCCGTGCCTCGGCACCGGCCGAGCGGGAGCGGTCCAGCGCCTTTGTGGCCCAGACACGCAACTCACGACGCTCGGTGCTGGCGCCCTCGATGTGCATGGCATCCAGCGACACCTCGTACCACCGTTCCACCAGCGGAACAGGGGGATTGTGAAGACCCGTGAGCGCCAGTGCTGCGCCCTGCACGAATGCGACGGTCATTGGCGAAACCCCTCTCTTGTCCGATCAGTCATGCATGCTTCGAAAATGTCATCCTTCTTACGCCTCATTCGGCCAAGAAGTTCCCACAGTGAGGACTCGTCCTGCGGCAGGTCAGCTGTGCGCCATAGGTCGATGTCGAGGACGAATGCGATCCGCTGCGGAGATGGTGGATCCACTGTCGCCTCGGTGATGATGGCCACCCCCTCGATCTCCGGCTGAGGCACCTCGACCTGCATGTAGAAGTTGCTGATGGTGCTGCCCACTCCGCTGCCGATGAGCGGCATTGTTCTGAGGAAACTTGCGGGATCTGCCATCGGCGCGAGGAACTCAAGTCGATTGATCGTTCGGATCGCGACCCGACTGATCAACGCTCGGCTTGCGATCTCGCGATACGCCGTCCAAAGCCGCCTCGCCTCGGCGGAGAAGTCCGCCCAGCCGGCATACGGACTCAACCGTGAGAACACGAAGCCATCAAGCCTCGCGTGGAAGACCTGCAGGCGATCGGCGCTGATTCCTACGAATCCAGCGGGAGTCTGCCGCGCGGTCGAGGTCACGGGGTTCTGCGTGCTCTCGTCCAATTTCGCGTGGAACTCGGCTTCAACGGCATGCAGTGTGTGCACGTGTGGATACCGAGCTGTCTCAGCACGATGCAGCGCAGCCAGTGAGTCGAGAGCCAAACCGTCGGGCCGCGTGCACCGAAGCTCCAGTACCGCTTCGGCAATCGGCGCGTTCAGGCAAGGGGGGGGCGCTCTTCCATCGGAAGACTGTGTCGTCGATCGACCTTGGCGCGAGTCGGGGGGGCGACGCCGCCCAGCGATCGGCACACCCTTGGATCGTGCGAAGAGCGAGGCTCCCTCTCCCTCGGCGGCGCCCTGGCCGCTGCGTGCCGTCAACCCGCCCGTACCATCGCCGCATGGCCACGAATGCGATCGATCGGCGTGAGTTCCTTCTCGCTTCGCTCTCGACGGGGCTTGCCGCGGGGGCGGCGCTGGGTGCGGCCTCGGGTGCGGCGTCATGCTCGCTGGGTTCGACGCTGCTTTCTGTCGTCTCGGCGCCGGTGGGAGGCGCCGTCCCTGCGGCCGAGTCGTGCATTCTGATCCGACTCAACGGCGGCATCGCCCAGACCGACACCTGGGATCCGAAGGCCTTCACGCCGTTTCGGCGCGGCATGCCGGCACGCGATCTCCTGGGCACGTGCCAATCGATTCCAACGGCACTCGACGGCGTGCGCTTCGGTGCGGGGCTCGAAGAGATGGCGAGCGTCCTCGACCGCGGCTGCCTGATTCGATCGATCGTCGAGGACCCGACTGCGACGACGTCGCATCGCTGCGGGTGGCAGCGCTTCGGATGGGATCTGCCTGCGTCAGCGTGCCCTGCGGACGAGACTCCCGAGTCGAGGCTCGCATGGGAGGGCTGCGCCGCCGAGGATGCGGTCTCGGGCAACACCTTCGGTGGTTTCGCCGCCCAGATCTCGGCGGCGCTGCGGCGCGTCGAGCGCGGGCCGGCCCGGGTGATGATCGACACACCCTTCACCGGCTTCGATGGCTTCGACACCCACGACCACGGCGCGGCCCGTATCGCTGAGCTCAAGTCGCGGATCGACGCCCCGATTGCCTCGCTGGTGCGCACGCTCGAGGCGCGCGGTCTGCTCGAGCGCACGCTGGTGATCGTGGCCAGCGAGTTCGGACGAACGGTCGGGACCCGCCACGACGCCGGCGATGGCCCAGCGACCGAGACCGAGTCGTCGCCGTCGGTCATCACCCACGAGTCGCAGTACGGGTTCCACGCTCACTTCGCTGGAGCAACATGCCTGCTGCTCTTCGGCGGCGGCATGCCGCGCGGCCGAGTGATCGGCCGGACGGCCGAGGTGCACCCGATGGTGCCCATTGCGGAGGCCGTCACCGTTTCCGACGTCCGCGCGATGATCGCCCAGGCGTTGGCTGGGAAGAACTCGCCGCGCCCGAGCGGTGCCCTCGCTCCTCTGGCCCGACCCGATCTGGCCCGACCCGATCTGGCCTGACCCGATCTGGCCCGACCCGATCCGGCCTGATCCGGCGCCTCTCACGTGCCCGCGAGTTCGAAGAACGTGATCCGCTTCCCGTCGGGGTTGACGACGTACGAGTCGCTGTATCCCTGGAGTGCATCGCGGTCTGCGGCGGCACCGGCGGAATCCTTCAACATGCGGCGAGCGCGGTAGCGACCGAGGAGCGCCTTCGCTGCGGTTCGACCGACCTCCTGCCCGCCGGCGACGGCGTGGATGGTGGCGTCTGGATACTGATCGAGCACCTGGGTGAAGGCCTTCTCGGCGTCGTTGTAGAGGTGCATCTGGAGACAGCACGCGCCGACATTGAACAGGGCGTCGTCGGCGACCTCGCTGCGGCGATCGCTGCGGACGACATCGTGGAAGAGGGCAATCGCATCGAACAGATAGCCCTGCATGGCCCGCTCGATCGCCTCGGCGAACGTGCGCTGGAGTCGCTCGGGCTTCGAGCCACCTCCGCGTGATGTCGGCGAGCCGCGCGTGGCACCCGCAACCGTTCGGGTCTTCTTGGCCGTGTGCTTCCCCGCCTTGGCCACCGCCGCCGGACGACTCGGCTTCCGCGCCGCCTTCGCCGCCTTCCCACGAGCCGCCGGCTTCCCCTTCGCGACACTGGTCGCGACACCCGTCACCGTTCGCTTCTTGCTCACCTTCGATGCGACGACCTTCTTCGTTGCGCCCTTCCTCGCGCCCTTCTTCGCCCCAGAATGCAAGGCTGCCTTCGAGGCAGGCTTCGAAGCCGACTTCGAGGCCGCCTTCGCCCCGGTCCGGCCCACCGACTTCCGCGCCATCCCACTCGTGTTCCGCTTCGCCATTTGTAATGCCTCACTCGCTCGAACCGCTCAGTTCACACACCCAACCCCTCATTCCGCATTCCTGATCCCTGCTCCCCCCTCAGAACTGCTTCATCAACTCCGCCTTCTTCCCATCGAACTCCGACTTGTCGATGACTCCCGCATCGAGCAGCTCCTTGAGCTGCTTGAGCTTGGCCACCGGATCGGCGTGCGTGGGCACGGCGGTCACTCCCGCGGGGTTCACCGTCGGATTGAGCGACGGGTCCTTCATCATGTTCGACATCATCTGCGGCATCATCATCGCCAGCCCCAGATTCACGCCCGTGGCCATCGGGTTGTTGCCGCCCCCGTCAGCGCTTCCGGGGTTCGCCGCCATGATCTTCATGGCGTCGGTCATGCCCACCTGCTGATAGCTCGTCCCCGCGTCCTGAAGCATGCGGGCGCCGTAGGCCTTGGCCGCGAGTTCGCTGGCAATGGCGGCATTGCGATTGAGAGTCGCCTGGATCTCCTCGGTCGTCGAGATGCTGTTGACCGAGAGCTCGACGAGCTCGAGTCCGAGGGTGGTGAACTCCGGGGCCAGCAGACCGCGCACGCCGAGCCCGAGTTCGCGCAGGAACCGCGGCAGCTCCTGGAAGGTGCGCTGCAGCGACGCGGTCGCGTCGGTGAGGGCCGAGACGAGGTACTGCGAGCGCAGGAAGTCCTCGATGTCGCGAGTACGGAACTCGCCCATGGTGCCGACGACCTTGGGCACGAAGACCGAAGGATCGTTCACGCGGATGGCGAAGCGGCCGTGCGAGCGCACCGGGATCTGCATCAGGATCGGATCGGGCAGATAGATCGGCTCGGGCGTGCCCCACTTGAGGTCGCGGAAGAGCTGGGTGCCGACGAAGTAGACCTCGGCCCGGAAGGGGGTGTTGCCCTTGCCGTAGACCAGCCCGGTGATGAAGTTCGTCAGCACCGGCACCTGCTGCGTGGTGAGCACGTAGCGGCCGGGATCGAACTTGGCCATCGGCTTGCCGTCGCGGAAGAAGAGGGCCGCCTGGCCTTCGCGCACGATGAGCTGTGAACCCCACTCGATGATTCCCTCGCCCTGCGAGGGAAGTCGGACGGCCATCATGTCGCCGACGCCGTCGCGAAATTCGATGATCTGGGCAAGCTTGGGCATGTCACTCAGCTCCCTTCAGGAGTTCGTCTCGACGACGAAGGTGCGTTTCAACCGCTTCGATCGACTGCTGCACGGTCTTGCTGGCCGACGCGACCGACGACGACTCGTCGACCGACTCGAGTCCGCGGGCCGCAGTCCCGACCGCAGTCGCCAGTTCGCGGAGCCTCTCGTCGTGATCGTGAATGTCGGCGAGGACCGCCGCATCGATCTTCATGGTGTCGAAGAAGCCGCCGTAGCCCTGCGGCGCGTGGCGGATGCGGTCGCTCACCGTGGCGAGGCGCCGCCGAAGGGCTTCGAGCGACTCCAGCGAGTCGAACTTCATCGACTGGCTGCACAGGGCAATGGCCCGGTCGATGCTCCGCTTGGGCTCTTCGAGGAGCCGCACGGTGGCCTCGCGGAGAAGGCGATCGGTGTCGCGGCGAGCTTCCTTGTCGGCGTATCCCTTGTAGCCGGGGATCCATCCGACCAGCTTCTCGACGATGTTCTGCTTCTGCGCCATGAGACGTTCCATCCTCTCGCGTACGCCGCGAAGTGCGTGAATCGATCGGGCGACCCGTCGTGCCATCGACTCCAGGAGCGGGCGATGACACGGTCGGGGGATGATCGCGGCGGGCATGGTAGTTGGGAAAAGTGGCTTGCGGATTCAGCGCTCGGGCGACTCGACCAAACTCGAAGTCGTCTGCCAGACGGAGAGGCCGAGGCGATGCGGGCATTCGAGCGTCGAGCGGGAGCGTCCCTCCTCAGGATCGGAACTCCGCCAGTCGCTGCGATTCTCGGCATTCAGGGCATCACCCTCGAGTCGCGCCGCGGAGATGGCGTCGGCCCTGCTCGATCGCCACTACTGTCGCGTCGTGCGCGTCGTCTGGCTGGTCATCATCCTTCTCCTCGGTGCAGCCGGTTGGAGCGCCTACTCGCGGAGTCGCTCGCAGGGCGCCGAGTCGACGACCGCCGGAGCGGATCCAGGACGCGCAGCGGCACTGGCCGATCGTCCAGCCGAGCTCGAGAGCGGGGTCGCGAACGATCTCACGGGCGCAGTGACGGCTGACGCCCGCCGCGCAACCGAACCGCCGGCGAGCGGCACACCCACATCCGCCGCGACACTGCCGAGCGAGCCCTCGAGTTCGGCGACGACCGCTCCACTCGAGGGACCGCCGGCGCCGACAGCGGATCGTGCGATCCCCGCCTCTGCGGGGACGGCAACGAGCGAGAACGGCGCCACGCGCCTCGACGATCGCTTCATCGTCCGCGGCGCAGGGACACCGGCCGACCCGATGCGGATCCCCTGGAATCTCCTGATCTCGGCCAACGAGACCTACGACCTCGCCCAGAAGAAGACCGAGCTTCCGAGCCGGGTCACGGCGCTCTCGGGCCTCACCGTGGCCATCACCGGATACATCGCCGCGGGCATCGTCGAAGACGAGACCAGCGACATTCTCGTCATGTTCAACAAGTGGGACGGCTGCTGTCTCGGGCTTCCGCCGACTCCCTTCGACGCCGTCGAAGTCGACCTCGACACGCCGGTCAAGCTGCGCGGTCAGCACATGCTCCGATACGGGACGGTGACCGGCGAGTTCGAAGTCGAACCCTTCATCGTCGGCGAGTGGCTCGTCGGGCTGTATCGGATTCGGAACGCTCGGCTGGAGTGGGGCGGATAGCAGCCTGTGGCGAGAGCGCTTGAGCACGCGAGAAGTACTTTCACCGACTTTTGCGCCGCGCCGCGCCCGTCGTTGAAGATGTCGGGCCTATGCAGGACTCGAAGGGCGGTGGTGCCGCCGTCGCGGCGGTGGCTGCCTTCTCGGTCGGCATCGTCCTCGGCTGGTGCTTCGGTCCGGGGGCGGAGTGTGTCACGCAGTGCGCGGGTGTTCCGGGAGGTGGAGGCACGGTCGGAGTCGGAGGCCGACTTCTCGCTGATTGCAGTGCACCACGGTGGTGGTCGATAGAGGTCGGGACCGCGGTGCTCCTGGCGGCTGTGGCATCGGTGGCCGCGCTGGTCGTGTCCACGCTCAGGGGCCTCCGCGCAGCCCGTGC
>CAYXKH010000026.1:11739-20526 GCA_964465255.1 uncultured Isosphaeraceae bacterium | reverse complement strand
GCCGACGCTGAGGATCTGATTGGCCTGAGTGTTGGTCCCCGAGAAGGTCCCGGACCCGCTGAAGGTCACAACTGGCGAGTTGAGCTGGAACTGGGTGAAGGATCCGCCGCTCGAGAGCCTGTAGAGCCCGTCGTTGGTGAAGGTCGGTCCCGAGAAGACCGGGTCGATGCCGTTGGCGACGACGACCGTCGAGGCGGGCCCGAGCGTGAGCTGGGTGATCGCCACCGCCGCGGGCATGTTGACCGTCCCGGGGAAGTTGATCACCGCGTGATAGGTGTCCGCGCCGTCGTTGGGGACGACAGCCGGCGACCAGTTGGCGGCGACGGACCACGATCCGCCGTTTGGACCGACGTAGGTGGCGGTGACGAAGGCGGCATGAGCGCCGGCCACGAGCGCGAGCGGCGTCGCGGCGATGAAGAATCGAGACATTGGGACCTCCCCTGGTGGTGCGTGAGAACGACACCCACGCTACCGCTCGCTCGTGCAGCGATCAATCGGCAGCATCCTCGAAATGCGTGTCCGGGCTCGCAGGCTCCCCAGAGCGCCACACTCCGGGTGTTCTCACTCCCGCGACGGGGCGTCGCCGCTCTCGGCGGCGAGCTTCGCGAGCACATCGGCCTGTTCGTCGGCGTGGTAGCTGCTGCGGACCAGCGGCCCGCTTTCGACCACGCGAAACCCGCGGGAGAGCGCCTCGACCTTGAACATCCGAAACGCATCGGGATGGACCCAGCGATCGATTGGCAGGTGGTTGCGTGTCGGCTGGAGGTACTGGCCGATCGTCAGGATGTCGCAATCGCTGGCGCGGCGGACATCGTCGAGCAGATCAAGCACCTCGTCGTCGCGTTCGCCGATGCCGACCATGAGACCGGTCTTGGTGTTCAGCCCGCCGGCCTTGATCTGGGTGAGCACCTGCAGCGAGCGCTCGTAGCGGGCCTGTGGCCGAACTGCCGGATGCATGCGTCGCACCGTCTCGACGTTGTGGGCGAGGATGTGAGGACGAGCGTCGATGACCGTCTGAAGCGCCCCTTCGTCCCCGGCGAAGTCGCCGACAAGACACTCGAGCGACATCTGCGGACAGGCCTCCTTCACCCGTCGAATCGTCTCGGCCCAGATCGCCGCGCCACCGTCTGGAAGTTCGTCGCGGTTCACCGAGGTGATCACCACATGCCGCAGTCCGACCTTTGAAAGGGCTTCGGCGACGCGTCGCGGTTCGTCATGGTCGGTCGTCGGCGGTCGCCCGGTCTTCACGTTGCAGAAGCCGCAGGAACGGGTGCAGACATCGCCGAGGATCATGATGGTCGCGGCCCCGCGGGCCCAGCACTCGCCGATGTTCGGGCACGACGCCTCCTGGCAGACGGTGTGCAGACCGTGCTCGTCGATGAGCGACTTGGTCTGGAGGAAGCCCTCGCCCCCGGGGGCGCGGGCCCGAAGCCAGTCGGGCTTGCGGCCGATTCGAAGCTGCTGGGCCTCCGCCTCGCGGTTGTTGACCACCATGTCGGTCAGGCTCAGCAGACTTCCGCCGATCGAGCGGGCCGTATCCCCCCCGAGTGGCCGTGGGTGACGAGCGAGGGTGCGGGAAATTCCCAGAGGAAGCGTCATTTGCGGTGGGAGCGTACGCGGGAGGCGTCGGCTCCGCCGACACTCACTTCCCGCCCAGATCACACGCTCCCCAGTTGCTCAGCAGGATTCCCAGATCGGTCTGGTCGATCACCCCGTCGTCGTCGAGATCGCCCGGCACGCCGGTGAGCCCGAAGTTCACGAGGAGGATGCCCAGGTCGGTTCCGTCGATTGCGGCGTCGCCGTCGATGTCACCGATGCAGACGATCGGATTGCCCTCGATCACCGAGACGAAGCCTTCGCCGTCGTCGCCACCGCCAACGAAGACCAGATCGGCCGGACCGTCGTTGTCGGTGTCGGTGGAGGTGAGCGCCACTGGGAGCCCGAGGAGCAGTTGAGCGTTCTCGATGATGGCCAGCACCGTCTGTCCGCCGGCCGAGTCGTTGCGGAAGATCGTCAACCGCGGCTGGCCCTTCTCGTCCTTCTCATCATTGACGAGGACGGCGATGTCGAGGTCCTCGTCGCTGTCGTTGTCGAAGTCGCCGATGGCCAAGGCCGTCGGGAAACCGCCGGCGGGAAGATCGACGGCGGCATGGAGTGTTCCATCCCCTCGACCGATCAGGACCGAAATCGTGCCTGCAATCGAGTTCGCGGTGACGAAGTCGACGGCCCCATCGCCGTTGAGATCGCCTTCGGCAAGGCCGACCGCGCCGGCCCCGACCTCGTAGGCCACAGCCCCGGCGAAGAACTCGCCGCCGTCGGTGAGAAGGTTCTTGTGAATGGTCACGCTCGATCCCGTGATCGGGCCGAACGCCGCGCCGGCGCCGGTATTCAGCACCGCGAGGTCGAGGTCCTTGTCGTTGTCGAGATCGATCGGGCAGACCGACGAAGGCTGCGTTCCGGCCGTCGCCGACTGGGTCTTGCCGTATGTGCCGTCCTCGTTCGATTCGTTGACATTGACGGTGCCGGCATCGCGATCGGTCCAGATGACATCGTTGCGGGCCGAGCCGCGCACTCGGGCGACCGAGACGCCGCTGGGCCTGCCGCCGACCTCGAGGATCGTTCCTTCGACCAGCGCGGGTCCGTCCGCAGTGCTCTGGTTGATGATGATGCGGATGGTGCCGTCACCTTCGTTGCTGATGACGAAATCGGGGACGTTGTTGCCGTTCATGTCGCCGGCGGAGACGCCGCTGGGCTCAAGGCCGAGTGGAATGGACCCGGCGATGACGAAGGCGTCGCTTCCGGCGACTCCCGTGGCGTTGACCAGGAGGATGCCATCACCCGGCTCGTCCGGATCGCCGTTTGGAATCGTCACGAAGAGATCGGGCTTGATGTTCGGATTGAACTTGCCCGCCACGATCTTGTTGGGCGCTCCGGGGAGATCGATCGGGCTGAGAGCGCCGAGATTGACCAATGCCGGCAGCGTCTCGACCTCGAGGATGACTCCCGCTGGGCCCACGCCGGTGCCGGACGGTCGCAGGCGCCGCAGGGCCGGCAGCGGTCGCGTCATGATCACGGAGAACTGGCCATCGACCAGCGGTGCTTCGACGGCGCGATAGATCGCCCCGAGCGGCGGAAGGTCCTGGGGATCGGTGCGATCGACCAGCAGTCCGCCGCCGAGAGTGGCGCCGCTGGTGGCCTTCACCAGCGCCGGACCGTCGGAGAATGCGAAGGTGCCGAGCACCGTTCCGTCGTCGGTCACGACGAAGTCCGCGGTCTCGACCGTGCCGCCGTCGAGAACCAGACGCCCGCCCTGCCGCACTTCGACGGTGCCATCAGAGACCAGCGACGCGCCGTCGAGCACTGCGAGCGAGGCACCGCCGGTGCGGGCGAACCCAGGGGTGGCGGGCCAGCCGAGAGCGAGGTTGCCCTGGAACCAGGCCGAGGTGTCGGTGCCCTCGAGCGTTCCGGTGAAGACGCCGCCCGGCGTCGGACCGAACGAGGCGTTGACCACCTTCAGGAGGCCGCCTTCGCTGACGGCAATCGACGAGCCGTCGTCGGTGAGACCCGACAGGAGCCCCGCATCTTCGGAGTCGCCGACCGGGCCGATGACCGCAGTCGAGAGGGCGTCGAGTTCGAACGTTCCGCCGAGGATCTCGAGGAGATTGGCGTCGGCCCGGGCATTGGACACGGAGAAGGTGCTGCCGGCCCAGAGTCGCAGGTCGGTGCCGGCGCGCAGCAGGGCTTCGTCGGCGACCAGAACATCGGCGGGTCCGCCGGCGGATGAACTGCTGCCACCGACGTTGAGTGCGCCGTCGACCAGCCAGGTGCTGCCGAGATCGGCGACCTCGAGGGAGGCGGCGCTGCCGCGACCAGAACCCTTGGCCAGATTCACATCACCCGTCACCAGGACGAGGGCGCCGTCGACGGTGGCAATTGCGGCGTTGCCGAAGCCGGTGTTGAAGTCGCCGAGGGTCAGCCAGAGTGCCGACATTCCCGCGACGGTCAGTTCACCGGAGGAGGCGAGGTTCTGGGCGAGAGTCGTCGGTCCGACCGTGGCGTTGCCCGCGACTGCGACTGCGGCGGCACCGCCTTCGCCGATGACCACCGACTGGAGAGCCTGCAACTCGGCGCCGCTCCCGACCTCGAGGAGGCCGGTGCTGCGAGCGCCGAGGCCGATCACGCCGTGCTGGATGACCAGCGTTCCATTCTCGAGTGCGAGGGCGCCTGAGCCGGTGGTTCCACCGACCACCAGCGATCGATCAAGGCCGAGCGAGCCGAGTCGCGTCAGTCGGTAGAGCCCGGAGGCCAGGTCGAGGGTCAGTCCCGTTCCGCTGCCCCCGACGAAGAGGCGGTTGTTGACCACCAGGCCGCCCGGCATGAGCACGTTGGACAGCCCACTCTGAAAGAGGGCCCCGTCGGCGGCGCCGGGAACGCCCGCGGGCGACCAGTTGCCGGGATTGCCGAAGCTGATTCCATCGAATGCGCCGGTCCAGACGCGGTCGACGGCCCACGCCCCAGGGGTGGCCAAGGCCACCGCAAGGAGCGATGCGCAGAACAGAGGCAGCTGTCCCTTTGAGAACGCGGGGCGCTGGACGAGTACGGACCGATCGGTGCCGGAGCGGCGATTCGCCATCATGAGTCTTCTCCCTTGGACGACACGCTCTCGCTCGACACCCGGACCTCGGACCCGGCACATCCAGCGACGCGCATGTCACCCAGAGGGCAGATCATCGTCGATCTGCGCCGTCGAGGGAAGCGATTTGCGTGGAGATGGCCCTGTGAAGCTGGGAGATCGTGGGATGAATCACCGCCGGCGAGTCTCAGAATCCGGCGAGTTCGAAATGTAGAATCGCCCCGACCCCCTTTCCCCGAACATCCGCCGATCCCGCCGAACCCGTATGAGAGGACGGCTGAGAGGACGGCGCCACCGCTGACCCCGTGTCGATCCACGACCGCCCCAACTCCGATCCCATGCTCCACCGTGAGGACCTTCCCACGGCGGCGATTGGCGTTGGTCCGGGGATGCCGGGTTCGGGCCTCGAGACCGGAACGGGCGACGGAACCGGTCACAGCGCAACCGGCACTGGCTTCGGCGAAGCCCCGCCGCAGAAGCCGCCGCCGACCCAGATCGGGCCGTATCGCATCGTGCGGCAGGTCGGCGAGGGCGGCATGGGCGTGGTGTATCTGGCCACCCACGTCGAGGCCGATCCGCCGAAGCCGGTGGCCCTCAAGCTCTTGCGACGGGGCATGAGCGTCGACGAAGTGCTGACACGCTTCCGCCGCGAGCGGAACGTGCTCGCCCAGCTCGACCATCCCAACATTGCCCGCCTGCTCGATGCCGGCGAGAGCGAAGACGCCGAGCCGTACTTCGTGATGGAGTTCGTCGACGGGCTGTCGATGGACGACTACTGCGACTCGCGGAAGCTCAACGTCGCGGAGCGGATCGATATGGTTCGCGCCGTCTGCGCTGCGGTGCATCACGCCCATCAGCACCTGGTCGTGCACCGCGACATCAAGCCGCGGAACATCATGGTCACCGCCGATGGCGTGCCCAAGCTCCTCGACTTCGGCATCGCCAAGATCATCAATCCCGGCGAAGCCTCGGGCCCCGATCTGCCGACGGCGCCGGAAGTGCGGGCGATGACTCCCGAATACGCCTCGCCGGAACAGATCCGCGGACTTCCCGTCTCGACTGCAACCGACATCTATTCGCTCGGCGTGGTGCTCTACGAGATCCTCTCGGGTCACCGACCGTTCGTCCTTCGCAATCGCTCCTTCCATGAAGTCGAGCGCACCGTCTGCGAGATCGAACCGGAGCGGCCCAGCGAGGCCATCGCCCGCGTGGCCCTGGCCTTCTCGGCCGAAGACGACCAGAGCTCGGACGACCTTCCCAGGCCGAGCGCCGCCCGGTCGCCGACGAAGACCCCCGAGCAGGTTGCGGCCCTCCGCGGCGAGACCCCGGCGCGGCTCGAGCGCATCCTGCGCGGCGACCTCGACAACATCGCCCTGATGGCCCTGCGCAAGGAGCCGCAGCGGCGGTATCCCTCGGCCGAGGCCCTGGCGGAAGATCTGCGCCGGCATCAGGACGGCCATCCCGTGGTCGCGGCGCCGGACACCCTGCGCTACCGGGCGCGGAAGTTTCTCGCTCGAAACAGAGTCGCCGTCGCCGCCGCCGTGGTCGTGGCCGTGGTCCTGGTGGTCGCCTCGGCCGCGTTCGCCTGGCAGGCGAACGTCGCCAACCGCGAACGGGCCACCGCGGTCGAGCAGCGCGATCGCGCCGATCGGCGCTTCACCGAACTGCGTTCGCTGGCGAAGACCGTCCTCTTCGAGGTCTACGACTCGATCAACCGGCTGGAGGGCTCGACCGAGGCCCGACAGCTCGTCGTTCGCGAAGGACTGACCTATCTCGATCGCCTGACCCAGGAGGCCGGCGGAGATCCGACGTTGATGGAGGAGGTCGCCGCGGGATATCAGCGGCTCGGCGACGTGCAGGGCGGAATGCGCGGAAACAACCTCGGCGACTCGCAGGGCGCGGAGAAGAGCTACCGCCACGCCAGAGTCCTGCGCGAACAGATCGTGGCGATGAGCCGCGAGGACGCCGCCGCGCAGGCCTCGCTGGCCACCTCGATCCTCGCTCTCGCCGACGTCATGCGCCGGCAGGGCAACACTGCAGCAGCCCGCGAGCTCTACCACGACGCCACGGTCCTTCAGGAAGCCGTGGTCGGCGCCACCCCGCGCGACACGGTCGCGCGGATGGCCCTCGCCGCGGCGCTCCAGAGCGAGGGCGATCTTCTCTTCCAGGACGACGACCTTCCCGCGGCCGCCCGGATCTACGACCGCTCGGTGGAGATCCGCCGCGGACTGATCTCCGAGCGACCCGAGGAGATTGACCTGCGGCGCTCGCTGGCCACGTCGCTGCTTCGTCTCGGCCGGATCGCCGAACGACGCGGTGATCTGTCGACGGCGCTCAAGCACTACCGCGACAACTACGACGTTCGGCGAGAGCTGGCCGCGACCAGGGAAAGCGACGGACGTTTGCAGCGGGACATGCTCGGCGCCGCTCGCGTCTATGGCGACGGCCTGCGGATGACCGGCGATCTCGATGGCGCTCTCGAGCAGCACACGTCGGTTCTCAAGCTGGCCAAGCGCCTGGCGGACGCCGATCCCAAGAACGCCCGCGGTCGACTCGACCTGGCTCTGGCCCACGAGTCGCTTGGGCGAACGCTTCGCGAGCGGGGGGACGACGCCGCGGCGACCGCCGAGCTCGAAGAGGCCTGCGCCCTTGCCATCGAACTTCGCAAGGCCGATCCCGCCGACCGCTTCGCCGGACAGATGGCCGCGTCGGCCCACGAGCAGCTCGCGGCGCTTCGCAGCAAGGAGCGTCCCGACGAGGCCCTGATGCACCAGCGCGAAGCGCTGGCGTTGTGGCAGTCGCTTGCGGGGCCGAGTGCCGAAGGCGAAGGGGACGCGGCAGGAGGGGGGACCAGCCGGCGAGAGCGGGCCGACACGGCGCGAGCCCTGGTCGTGCTGGGGGTCATGCTGCTCGAGCGCGGCGACCTCAGCGAGGCCAGGACCACGTTGACGGCGGCGCTCGGCGAGTACCGCACGATGGAGGCAGGCGGGGTGCTCGATGAGGCCCTGAACTCGGACCGGGACCGCGCGGTGGCGGCCCTCGCCTCGCTGCCTGCGGGAGCGGGCGGCGAGTGACGATTGCCCACGGCCACATTCCCGTTCTCGTCGACCCCGTGCTGCGGGTTCTCTCCCCGCAACCCGGCGAGACCGCCCTCGACTGCACCGCGGGTCGCGGCGGCCACGCCGCGGCGCTGGCGGCGCGGCTCGGCCGCGAAGGCACGGTGATCGGCGTCGATCTCGATGCCGGAAACCTCGCCGCCGCGGAGGCCCGGGTGAACGCCCTCGGCGCCGCCCGATTCATTCCCATTCACGCCTCGTTCGATCAGGCCCCGCAGCGGCTCCGCGAACTCGGGCTCCACGCCGACTGCGTGCTGGCCGATCTGGGGTTCGCTTCGACCCAGATCGACGACGCCGCTCGCGGGCTCAGTTTCGGCAGCGACGGCCCGCTCGACATGCGCTACGACTGCTCGAAGGGACGAACGGCTGCCGAACTTCTGGCGGTCCTCAGCGAGCGCGAACTGGCCGAGATGATTCGCCGTCTGGGCGAGGAGCCGCTGGCGGCGAAGATTGCGCGAAAAATCGTTCACGTGCGTCGAAGCGCGCCGATACAGACCACGTTGGAGCTCGCTGGTCTGGTCACGTCGGTCTACGGGCCGCGAGCCCGTCGCTCGCGCCTTCATCCGGCGACGCGAACCTTCATGGCCCTGCGGATTGCAGTCAACGACGAACTCAACGCCCTCTCGAGACTGCTCGCAGAGGTTCGAATGGTTGCGGAGGGAAAGTTCGAGGAAGGTTCGGACGAAGGGTGGTTGCGAGTTGGCGCTCGGGTGGCCATCATCGCCTTCCACAGTCTGGAGGATCGCCTCGTCAAGCATGCCTTCATCGATCTGGCGAAGCGTGGGCTGGCGAGCCGGCTGACCTTCAAGCCGGTGATGGCCGATGACGTGGAACTGGCGATGAACCCGCGGGCCCGGCCAGCCAAGCTGCGGGCCATCGGGGTTGGGGCGATCGGGGGAATTGGGGCAGTCGCCTCTCCAGCTTCGGGGGCCGGATGGTCGACGGAGTGGGACGACGAGGACGATGCCGAGGAGTCGGAGCCGCAGGAACTTTGAGAGGCGAAAGAGCCCGGACTGGATTGAGCCCTCTGGGACTGGA
>CAYXKH010000026.1:10016-11639 GCA_964465255.1 uncultured Isosphaeraceae bacterium | reverse complement strand
TGGGACTGGATTGGGACTGGATTGCGAAAGGCAGGTAGGCTCCGGTCGGAACCCGGACGAACGACGGATGACGGGGCACCGACGACGCGATTCGTCGAATCGGCGGACTTTCGGTGCCGAGCGTGGGCAGGGGCTGGAAACGACGCAACAATCGGTGCTCCATGCGGGCACTTCAGCAGTACAGAACGACGTCGACGGAACGACGATTCGAATTCGGACACAGATCCCGCTCGGTGACGTTGCACGCTTCGTCACGGCGGAACTCGACGCAAGGACGCGACGACATGACTCGTGAGAACAAGCTGGCGCTGGTGGTTGGATTCGCCCTCGTGCTGTTCGTTGGCATCCTGGTCTCCGACCACTACAACTGGGTCCGTCAGAAGCCCGGCGCCGATCTCAACGAGCCCTCGGGCACCGCTCGACCCAAGGAGCGGACCATCGCTCTCGCCCGCGGTCGGGAAGAGCCGAAGGGGATCATCGCCAACGTTTCCGACTCACCGGTCAAGGCCGCGCCCAACCAGCCCGAGACTCTGGTGATCGGCGGCAACGGCGTGAGCGTGCCGCCGCCGCACCAGGAGCCCTCGCCGAACGAACTGGTCAGGTTGATCCCTCACCCGCCTGCGGGAGGAAACTCTCCGAGCGGAATTGAAGATCCGCTCACCCGCTCGGCGCCGCGCACCTACGTCGTGCGGAAGGGTGACACCGCCTACGGGATCTCCGTGGCCGAATATGGCAACGGGGCCATGTGGCAGCGCATCCTCGACGCCAACGGCATCAAGGACGCCCAGACGATCCGCGCCGGCATGACGCTGAAGCTTCCCGACGTCGCCGGTGGACGTCCCGCGCCTGCCCTCGCCCTCGACGACCGCGCCGGTTCTGGCCGCGGTGCGGGAGTTCCGGTCGGTGGAGCCGGTGCTCGCGAGGAGTACAAGGTTCGCGAGGGCGACACGCTCTCGACCATCGCCGAGCGAGTGCTCGGCAGCCGTGGTCGGTGGCAGGAGCTCTTCGATATGAACCGCGACAAGCTGAAGAGCCCCGATCGTGTCGCTCCGGGCACCATGCTCAAGGTGCCCTCGAAGGTGCAGCCGACGCGCGGGGCCCAGGCGTAAGCGGACTTCGAGCACCCCCCTTGGCGACGAGCCGCGACCTGGCGGTCGGCGCCTCCGAAAGAATCATCCCTCCGCGCCCTCGGTGCCGATCTACCACCGTGGGCGCTCTCGGAACGCGCCCCATTGCAAACCTGTAGCGCCGATGACTCGACCCCGAGTCCGCGTGCGCCGCGATCTGGGCTGACGACCATGTTCGGCAAACTCGTCCTGGTGGTGATCGTTCTTGGAGGAGTCGCGGCGGCGCTGCTCGTCGACCGTCAGCAGCGGCTCGATCTCGCCGCCGAGATGGCCCGCACCCACGCTCGCATCCGGCACCACGAGCAGGCCTTGTGGCAGCTTCGAAACGAAGTGGCCTTCCGCACTCGCCCACCTCAGATCCGGCTCGCCGTCGAGCGCCTCGGCGTGCAGATGGTGCCGATTCCCGACCGACTCGACCGGTCGCGCATGGAGCCTGCGCCGCAGCTCGCCGGCGAGATCCGTCGCCAGTCGACCAATCTTCAGTCGATCGGGCCCC
>CAYXKH010000026.1:4407-9916 GCA_964465255.1 uncultured Isosphaeraceae bacterium | reverse complement strand
ATCGGGCCCCGGTCGATCGGGCCCCGGTCGATCGGGCCCCGGTCGATCGGGCCCCGGTCGATCGGGCCCCAGCACACCCAGAGTCGGCAGGAGTACGGCGGATGAACTTCAACGACCTTCAGGCCCGACAGCAGGCTCGGATCATGCGCGTCGGACAGGTGATGGGGGTGGCGATTCTGCTCCTGATCGGGGCGTCGCTGGCGCGGGTGGCCCAGCTCAAGGTCGCTCCCGACGACCGCCTTGTGTCGTATCTCGAACCGCCCACCTCCACTCGGCGTGAACTCGGTCGACGCGGCGACATCGTCGACGTGCGCGGTCGGGTCCTCGCCACCAGCGTGGTCGGCTACCGGGTCTTCCTCGATCCGGCCCGAGTCGAGAATCTCGACACCGCGTCGCGCGAGCTTGCTCCGCGCCTCGGGCTCCATCCCCAGGAGATCGTCCAGGCGGTGTACCGACGTCTCGAGGCCAATCCCAGGTCGCGCTACGTCGTCCTCGATGACGAACTCGAGGACTGGCAGGTCGATGCCATCCGCCAGCAGCCGGTCAAGGGCGTCGGACTCGAGCCGCGGCTGGTGCGCCACTACCCGCATCGCGAGGTCGGCGCGTCGATTGTCGGCTTCGTCGGCAAGGAGCATGGCGGTCTCGCCGGCGCCGAGCTGCGGCTCAACGAGACTCTCGAGCCCACCGGTGGCCGCCTCACCTTCCAGCACGATGCCGCCGGCCGACTGCTCTGGATCGACGACGAGAACTTCATCCCCAAGCGCGACGGCGAGGACATCCGCCTCGCAATCGACATGGTGATTCAGGAGATGGTCGAGGATCGTCTCGAGAAGGCGGCGCGACAGTTCAACGCCCGCGGAGCGCGGGCGGTGATCATGGACAGCGAGACCGGCGACATTCTCGCAATCGTCGATGTCCTGCGCAACCGCCGCGGCTTCACCGAGGTCATCGAGGGCGATGACCGCGAGATCCACCCCTCGCGCGGTCGCAACCGCTGCGTCACCGATCCCTTCGAGCCCGGCTCGACCTTCAAGGCCTTCGTGTGGGGCGCCGCCACCGATCTGCGCAAGGCCCGTCCCGAGGAGATGCTGCCCCTCCCGCACGGCCTCTACACCACCAGTCGCGGGCGTTCCATCCGCGACGTGAAGAACTACGGCCCGGTCACCTGGGAGACGGTCCTGATCAAGAGCCTGAACTCGGGCATGGCCTATGTCGGCGAACGGTTCACGTCCAAGGAGCTGCGTGAAGTCGTGCGCAAGTTCGGTTTCGGCGAGCGCACCGATTGCGGTCTTCCCGGTGAATCGATCGGCCTGGTCACCAGCGCCAAGAACTGGACCCATCACACTCAGACTTCGGTGCCGATGGGGCAGGAGATTGCCGTCACGATGGTGCAGTTGGCTCGAGCCTTCAGCGCCTTCTGCCGCGACGGCACCATGGTCGAGCCGCGGCTCATCATTCCCGACGAGACCCTCGCGTCAGAGCCGGGGGTCGCGCCGATTCGCCGGCGGGTGATGTCGGAGGCCGTGGCCCTCAAGACCCGCGACGTGATGCGAACCGTGATGACCGCCGGCACCGGTCGTCGAGCCCAGTCGGAGCGATATCAGATCTTCGGCAAGACCGGAACGCCTCAGCTCCCGATTCCCAGGAGGCTCGAGAAGAAGTATGGCCGCCGCGGCTACTTCCAGGATCGCTACATCGCCACCTTCGTCGCCGGCGCCCCCTACGCGAATCCGAAGATCGTGGTGGTGGTGACAATCGACGATCCCGATCCTCGGATCGCCCACTTCGGTGGCGAGACCGCGGCCCCGGTGGCGCGGGACATCATCGACGACGCCCTCAGCTATCTGGGCGTCGAGCCGGATGTCGAGCCGGAACGTGAGCCGGGCAAGCCGGATGTCATGGCGGCCCGGTGAATCGAGGAGTTCGGCCACAGCCCCGCAGCGGCTTTCGGTAGGATCCGCGCATGTCGAGGCCCAATCGGCAACCGCGGTCTGTTGGCGGACCATGCTCGTGCCCGCCCGGTCGATGCGCGCCGCAACGGACGTTCATCCTTTCGCTCGCGGCCGGTTCGATTGCTCTGGCATCGGTCGCATTCGCCTCGACGGCGCTCGCCGCTCCGCCGGACCTCGAGCCGGCGTCGATGGCTTCCTCGGGCACGGTCGTCCCCATCAGCGGTGATCGGCTCTCGGGCTTCGTCCTGCCAATCGAGGCGGTGGAGGGCGACCTCTCCTTCCGCGCCACCCAGGCGTGGACCTGGACCGTCGACGACACCACCCGACTGCTGCTGCGCGGCGACGTCGAGATCTTCGTCTCCGGGACGACCTTTCGCGCCAACGAAGCGGCGGTCTGGCTCAATCGCATTCCCTCGGCTGACGGCCTGATCAATCAGGTGGCGCTCTACTTCGACGAGGCCAACGCACCGACCCAGCGTGCCGGACTCGCCCCGCGCGGGCGCGACCTGCTGGTGACCTCGAGCGCTCGCGGCGAGGTGCGCCTGCGGGCACCCTTCACCGAGGAGTCGCGTCCCGCCGTCACCGGCATCCTCACCCGCGGTGAGCGCCGACTCTCCGATCACCTGCGGCGCCTGCTGGTCCAGCCGCCACCGCTCTCGCCGATCCTGAACATCGACCGGCCCAGCGCCGCCCCGCCGCCGCAGATCCCCGTGCCGGGCGCCTCGCCCGAACTCCGCCCCGATCAGCTTCCGACGTCGGTGCGACTGCCCTCCGAGACCGGACTCAATCTCTTCAATCCCCGCGGGCTCGTGGCCTTCTCCGGCGGCCTCGTGACCATCGAGGAGCGCAGCGACACCATCGTCCTCGAGCGCGGCGTCGTGATCGATTCGCTCGATGAAGAAGCCTCCGAGGGACCGCGTCGGCTCACCCTGACGGCGCAGCGGGCGGTGGTCTTCCTGAGGCCGGGCACGGTCGAAGCGGTGCGCACCGGGCGTCGACAGGTGCAGACCGACCGCGTCCTTGGGATCTATCTCGAAGGCGACGTCGTCGCCAGCGACGGGCAGTACACCGTGCGCAGCGGACGCATCTACTACGACGTGCCGGGGAATCGCGCTCTGCTTGCCGATGCCGTGCTGCGCACGTACGTGCGCGGGACCGGTCTGCCGGTTGTCGTCCGCGCCGGCGAGATGCGGCAGCTCTCGCGCGATCAATGGACCAGTCAGCGGGCGGTGGTCTCGACCAGCGAGTTCTTCACGCCCCATCTCGGGATCGGCGCCCGCGATGTGACAATCACCCGCACGCCCGGCGCCCCCTCGGCCGACGGCGCATCGCCCGCCGAAGTCGTCACCGCGGGAGCCCGCGACGTCACCCTCCGCGCCAGCGGCGTTCCTTTCTTCTACTGGCCCTCCGCGACGGTCGACAACGGCGACATCCCGCTTCGCTCCGCCGGAGCCGGCTACAGCGACGATCGCGGCGCCGCCATCGAGACCTCCTGGGACTTTCTCGCCCTCGCCGGGGCTCAGCCGAATCCGAATCTCGAAGCCGATCTGATCGTCAATGCCTACAGCAAGCGCGGCCCCGCCCTGGGAACGCGGCTCAAGTACGACTATCTCGGCAACGGGAACCTCGAACTCTTCGGGCTTCACGACGACGGCACCGACAAGACCAGCGCCGGCGAGGACGTCGATCCCAGCACCAAGTGGCGCGGGCTCGCCCTTGCCGAGCATCGGGCGGCGTTCGCCGACTACTGGACACTCGACGTGCAGGCCTCGTGGATCTCGGATCGGACCTTCGTCAGCTCGTGGCGCGAAGACGACTTCGCCACGCGCCGCGAGTACGAGACCAGCGCCTACCTCCTCCGCCAGCAGGACAATCACGGCGGGTCGATTCTGGCGAAGTACGACCTCAACAACTTCATCTCCAACGAGTGGCTCCTCGGCAGCCGCGGCTACAGCGTCGAGCGCATGCCGGAGGCCACCTATCGCCGAATCGGCGACGACCTCTTCCAGACCATCACCTGGACCCAGGAATGGCGAGCCTCGCGGATGCGACTCCTGGCCACCAAGGGCACGCCGCGTGAGCTCGGCATTCCGGCCGCGGCCTTCGGCGTGGGACCGAACGACGACATCCGCGATTCGTTCAGCACCCGCGGGGTCTCCAGCAGCGCAATCGGTCGACTCGACACTCGGCACGAGCTCTCGATCCCCTTCGCCTTCGCCAATCTGAAGATCGCTCCCTTCGTCTCGGGTCAGGCCATCAGCTACATGGAGAGCGACTTCGAGCAGTACAACTCCGACGCCGAAGACTTCCGCTGGCTGGGCGCCGGCGGCGTGCGGGCCTCGACCCAGTTCCAGTACGTCAACAACAGTGTCGAGAGCCGCTTCTTCGACCTGCATCGCGTGCGCCACATCATCGAGCCGGGCCTGGTCGCGTGGTACGGCTACAGCAACGTCCCCGACGGCGCGTATCCGGTCTACGACGAGGACGCCGAATCGATCGGCGGAGCGACGGCGTATGACATGAACATCCGCAACACCTTCCAGACCCAGCGCGGCGGACCCGGTCGGTGGCGTTCGGTCGACTTCCTGACGGTCGATCTCGGCGGAGTGCTCAACAGCGGCGACGCCAATCGCGAATCGCCGACGCCCCAGTTCAATCGTCGTCGACCCGAGCTGAGCCGCTTCGGCGATCACCTCTACGGCAACGGCATCTGGCAGCTCACCGACACTCTGGCCCTGACCGGCGCCGGCATCTGGGATCTCGAGGACGACGATCTCGCCCGCGGATCGACCGGCGTCGAGCTCCAGCACTCGCCCGACTTCACCACCTTCGTCGAGTACCGCACGATCGAGGCCGAGGACAGCGAGCTGATCGAGATCGGCTGGGACTACCGCCTCAGCCGCAAGTACCGGGTGATCTGCGCCCCGCAGATTGATCTCCGCGAAGGCGGCTTCCGCGCCGCCACGTTCTCCATCATCCGCACCTTCCCCGACTTCTTCGCCGTGGTGTCGCTGGGCTACGACGACATCAAGGAAGAGACCACCTTCAGTGCGACGTTGACGCCGGTGTCGTACTGAGAATGGTCGGCTTCGCCGCCGCGTGATTGGGTGTGCCGCGTGCGCGGCACCTTTTTGAGCTCGGCGCGATCAGCGGCTCCGGCTGCGGCTTCGCCTCCGCCTGCGCCGCCGATCGAGCCGAGCAGTTCAGGGGGCGCGGCTCACCCAGGCCCCGGGGTTCGCTCCTGCTGACTCGGGCCGCGTGATCCAGGCGCGTACGCTGGCAATCGTCGCGCTTGGACCGCGACGTCTCACCCCACCGAACCCCACCCCAATGCCCGCCAACCGCAACGACTGGCGCACGACGCCCCTCCCGAAGGCGCGGGCGTCACGCACGCTCGAGCGCGGGTACACGGCCGCCGAGTTCGCGCGGATTCGAGAGGGCCGCGTCCCGAAGGAGATGGAACACCGGTGGTTCGCCTTCTTCGAGGAGCCGTGGCTGTACGTGCACCGCAGTTGGACCGGCATTGGCATCTTTCAGGTGCGCTTCGAGCAGGTGCG
>CAYXKH010000026.1:0-4307 GCA_964465255.1 uncultured Isosphaeraceae bacterium | reverse complement strand
CAGGTGCGCTTCGAGCAGGTGCGTTTCGAACCGACCGACGGAGTGATCCGGGTGGTCGAAGCGCTGGTCAATCGCGACCCGGAGGAGTACGGCGGGACAGACGACATCGCCGACGCGCAGCGCCTCGCCGCGATGCTGGACGGCTACGCCGGCCGCGACACCGGTAGGCCATGAAGCGCACCCTCACCCTCTTCGTCATCCTCCTCCTCGGCTGCGGGGTCGCGAATCTGATCATCGCCATCCACGCGACGCACACCGTGGCGACCACGACTCGGGCGAGCCTCTTCGACGCGGAGGCTGCCGCCGTCGGCTGGCCCACGTCGCCGCCGCTCGAATGGCCGAGGGTCTCGAGCTGCTCCGACGACAGGGCGTTCGCGTATCGGCACGTCAACGCAATCAGCTCCACGAACTCCCCGACCACTCATCAGATGGAGTGCGTGGAGTTCGGCTGGCCGCTGCCCTTGCTTGAGCGCGTGCAGCTCTGGTGGCCTTGGGACGATCCACAGTGGTCGACGACCGTGGCTCGGCCTTTGGACCGCCGAGCACCAGCTCGGCCAGATCTTCAGGCGCGCAGTGAAGTGGGATCTCGACAACTCTCGCCGCCATTCCAGCGCGTCGTGCGCCGGCGATTGTGTGACACGGAGGTCACGGAGCACACCGAGAAGGAGGCGCGCGAATGGCGTTGGCACACGGATGAAAGAGACTTGAAACACCCCGCTGCCAGCGCGCCCCGAGCCGTTACGATGCGAGCCCAGCGCGGCCCGCCTACTCCGCTCGATACGTCGCTCCTGTGGACACGCGCTACCCACCGTGACTCTCATGAAATCCTCCAGCACTCAAGTCGTCGAAGCCCTCTCCGCGCTTCTCGCAAGCAGCTACGTCCTCTACCTCAAGACCCAGAACTATCACTGGAACGTCACGGGTCCGATGTTCACCACGCTGCACACGCTCTTCGAGACGCAGTACACGGAACTGGCGTTGGCGGTGGATGAGATCGCGGAACGAATTCGCGCCGTGGGGGCCTTCGCTCCCGGGAGCTTCTCGGCATTCGCGAAACTCAGCGGCGTGACGGAGGAGACTGGTCGTCCCGAAGCCAAGGCGATGATCCAGAACCTGGTCTCCGATCAGGAAGCGATCGCGGAGGCGGCCCGCCGAGTGATCACGGCGGCGGAAACAGTCCGCGATCAGGCCAGCGTCGATCTCGCGACTCGTCGACTGCATGTGCACGAGAAGAATGCCTGGATGCTGCGCAGTCACCTGGAGTCGTGACGGTGGGTCGCAAGATCAACGTCGCGGCGATGCGCGTGGTCCACAGGCGTGACATCGCCCCCTTGGACCGCCGAGCACCAGCTCGGCCAGATGGCCATGCGCAGAGCAGCCAGGCGCGTTCGCATCCGTTCACGTCGTGCGCAGGAGGCGTGTGACACGACGGGCACGGACAAGCAAGTTCGCGAGTACGGTTGATTCACGGAAGGAAAGGCGACCTGCAACTGCCCACCCGACCCCCAGCCCTGCCGCGTCGGACCGTGTCGGTCACGCTCCGCCCGAGGCAGATGCACCGGATGCGCGCGCGGGGCAGCCACCGGCACCGAAGGGGTCGTCGGCTCGAGTCACAAGGACCAGAGCGTGATTGCCGATCTGAAAGACAGACTTCCTCAATGTCCACGGCTTCGAGCGCGCTGCGGCGTTCCTCCAACGATTTGAAGCGTGGCACGCGTATTGACTCGACATGACACCACCGAGTCGCCAGATCACACCATTTCCTCACTCGACCCACCCCGTCCCGCAGCCCGCTGTCACCCAGGAGGGACGTCATGACGAAACTCGGAACTGACTCACGGCCCGCCGTCGTGCGGGTTCAGACACAGTCCCGCGCGGAAGAGATCCTCGCGTTCTGCGAGCGCCACGGTTGGAAGGTCGTTGTCGGAATCGAGCCCGCTGAGGAGGAGGATGTCTCGGATGTCGAGCGACTTCTGCACCCTCCCGAGCCCGCCCGGGCCATGGTCGCGACGGGTCGCATCGACCCCTGCCTGTGCGGGAGCGGACGGAAGCACAAGAAATGCTGCGGGTCGAACGCAGGGTCGAACGCGCTGTGATCGCAGGGCTGACTCGCCGCTACAGTCGATGGCCTAACAATCCCCCCGTGCCGACGCGTGTGGGCGTGTCAGGCTGTTCGCGGGGCTCACGGCCTCCGTCGCACGTGCGTACGTGCGCGCAGCAAGCCTCGGGAGCCTTCGGCGCCAGAATGGGAGTCGCATCATGGGTACATTTCTTCGTGGATTGTTGGCCGTCGTCGTTGGCCTGGTGATCGGCAGCATCGTCAACATGGGCCTCATTCTGGTGAGCGGCACGATCATCCCGCCGCCGGCCGGTGCGGACGTCACCACCTTCGAGGGCCTGAAGGCGTCGCTTCATCTGTTCGAACCGAAGCACTTCATCTTCCCGTTCCTGGCGCACGCCCTGGGCACACTGGTCGGCGCCTTCGTCGCGGGCCTGCTGGCGCCCGGCAGGTCGATGGTGCCGACCTGCGTCGTCGGCGGCCTGTTCCTGCTCGGCGGGATCTACAACGTGATGATGCTGCCCGCCCCGGCGTGGTTCAACGCCACCGATCTTCTGCTCGCCTACATCCCCATGGCGTGGCTTGGCCATGCCTTGGCCACGCGCCTTCGTGCCTCTCGGCCGCAGAGGGCGTGAGGCGAGTGACGACGCTTCATGGAGCATGAAATGCCTGATCCAAACTGGACTGCCGCCGAGAGGGATTCGCCGTCGATCGCCAGGCCCACATTCGGCAAGCCGCGTCGTACGAACTGACCGACGGCGCCAACGATCCGTGACGGGAGCTGGGGTCGTGGTGCGTGGTCGAATGGAACTCGCGGGCTCGTGCGGATTGTGCCTTCAGACAATCGCTCCGCCCATCGCCCATGTCGACATCCTTGCCTGCGTGTCGCCACGGGATCGATCACACACCTCTCCCGCGCTGAGTTGCGCCACGATCGTCAGTACTTGAAATCAAGGTCGAAGACAGTCCGGGACGACCCCCCATCGAAATCCCGAGCCCCGGCGGCGACGCGCCTGCGATTCGAAACGGCTGGCTGTCCCAGGCTGGTCCCGGGACCCGAGCACCGCCACGACTTGCGAGCGTCCCCGCACCGCTGCGGGAGTCGAACGTCAAGACGAAGCGAAGCATGCGCGAAGCCGCGGGGCATCGCCCTGAACCATCGTCGAGTTGCGTTGAGAAGTGCCGCGAAGCGAGTGCAGCGGGAGGAGTGACCTGAATCGCGAGCCGAGAATCGAGAGACAGTTGAACGCGCGTGAAACCGACGGGCGTCTTGCACACGTTCGGCATTCACGCGGAGCGTGAGTGCCGAGGCCACTCGGCGCAAGGAGGAAGGCAGAAGATCTACCGCCTGCTTGGGAAGTGGATGCGGCGGTTTCGCGCTGGCGAGTATTGGGGCGGCGCGATGCGGCGCCGTCGGGGCGCGTCGTCTTCTGCGGAGGTGGGGCGATCAGGCGCGACGACGGACCGACGGCGCGGTCAGGACGATCGCTCGATCGAGTCGCGATAAAGATTGCGCTGGGGATTGCGCCGCAACGAGTTGGGCCGCTTGGCCTGGGCCGCCTCGAGGCGATCATGGACGTGGGCGATGCGAAGCGACACGATCGCAGGCCACACCGAGGCGGCAATTGGAATCAGCGCGAGCAAAGGGATGCGATCCGGAAAATTCATCGCGAGGACGGTGACGACGATTGCGGCAAGGACGCATCCGACGATCCGCAGCCACGCGGCGCTCGCGACGTCGATCTCGCCGCCTACGAACAGGAGTGGACGCGAGCGCAGGAGCAGGATGCTGTTCGGGTCGAGCATCGTCTCGGCCCAGTCAGCCGCCGTTCCCGCGCCCGCGAAACCGTGCCGCAGCAGCCCATATCCGGCCACGCACTGCCAGAGCCCGAGCCAACCGGTGGCGGCGGCGATGGCGAGATGAACCCACGAGAACTCCGGCAGGTTCAGCAGCCCGTTGGCGATGAAGCCCGCCGCGGCAAGGGCTCCGAGTCCGAAGGCGGTCGTGAGCAGACCGAGCAGTGGGAGGCGGGGGTTGTCGGACATGGTGGTCGCGCTCCGTTCAAGGATCGATCGCCGCGGCTTGAGCCCGCGTTGCCTGCCACTGCTTCGTCAAGGAGACAACGGCGTTCAGCGTACTTGGTCACGGAGAGGGGAAAGGTGGTCGGCGGGGAGCAGGGAGCAGGGAGCAGGAGCAGGGAGCAGGGAGCAGGGAGCAGGGAGCAGGGAGCAGGGAGCAGGGAGCAGG
>CAYXKH010000025.1:0-20721 GCA_964465255.1 uncultured Isosphaeraceae bacterium | reverse complement strand
ACACGAAAGCGAGTGTGCGGCCGGAGGCCGCTACGGAGCGCTCAAACTACTCCCTCAGCATTCGAAGCTCGTCGCGCAGGATCGCCGCCAGCTCGTAGTTCTCGGCGGCAATCGCCGACCGCAACCGTTCTTCGAGCTCGCTGCGCTGGCTCACCGGGAGGCGCGGAACAAGCATGTCCCGCATCCCGCGCAGGAGCTGCACCTCGTTGCTGCCCTCGAACCGCTCGGCGGCGCCGGCGTCGTCCATCGCCACTCGGATCTCCTCGAGCCCACGATCGACTGCGGCGATTGCCGACTTCGGCTCCCCTGCGGCGACTGCCTTGGCCGCCTCGGCCCGTGACCGCATCATGATGACGTAGGGCCGGAACTGCTCGAGGATGTCGCGATCCTGCTCGTCGGCACCATGGTCGCGGCAGAGATCGAAGACCTCGATGTTCCGCGAGGTGTCGCGGATCACTCCGTCGAAGTCCTCCAGAACCAGAAGGGCGACGTAACGGTGGTAGTACTGCACGGCTTCCTCGCGAAGGGCCGCGCACTCCTCGGTGGTGAGGATGAAGCCGCGATCGTCGTCATGCACCAGCGACCATCGCTCGCGGCTGGACCTGTGCAGCCGCAGGAGCGATTCGTGTCCCTCGGGCCGCTGGCCGTCCGGACGACCGACGGTCTCGAGCTGAAGAATGCCGAGATCCAGACGGATTTGAAGCACGCGACGGCCGTCGGGGACGTCGACGAAGCGGCAGTTGATGCGACCCACTTCGTAGGGCCAGGAGGTCAGGAAGGGGGTGAGGTCGGGGGAGTCCACGGGCGGTTCGTCCGAAAAGCGCCGTCAATGTCGTGGCGGCGAGGCCCAGAATATCGACCGAGCAGGGTGCTCTCGGCGGCACGGACCGTCCTGGAACGCCTCTGGTATGCGGTCGCGACGAGTTTACGCGGATATCTCCGAACTTTGGGACCGCCTTTCGGGGGGGGCGATTTTCATCCGTAGATTGTCCAACGCTCCGGAGTGCGCCCCGCGCGAGCCGTTCAGGTGTTGGTGACGACGAACCGTCCCGCAATTGAACTGCCGCGGGCGCCATGCGGAGTCGAGGAGTTGTCCCCTATGGGACGTTCAATCAGAGGCGCAGCCAAGGCAGTTCCGCTCTCCTCCACGGGCCCCTCCACACCGCCCACAACACCAAGAGTGGGAAGTGCGGTGGAACAGCGTGCAGGGCGAGTGCGGATCGACACTTCGACGACGCTCGGTGCATCCAAGCCTGTCGCGGACTCATCCCGCGCGGCCAAGGGACGCCGACTCGCGAAGCGCATCCGGTACACGCCCATGGCCCGTGCCTCACTCCATTCCGAACTTCAGACCTACCTCGAGCAGATCAACGGTGTGCCGTTGCTCGGTGCCGAGGACGAGAAGAATCTCGGCTGGTTGATCATCAACGATCAGTGCTGCCAGGCCAAGGAGCGGATGATCAAGGCCAACCTTCGTCTGGTGATCGCCATCGGCAAGCAGTACGCCGGCCGCGGCGTCGCCCTCGCGGACCTCATCGAAGAAGGCAATCTCGGACTCATTCGGGCCGTCGATGGCTACGACCCCGCGCAGGGCACGCGCTTCTCGACCTATGCAGCGTGGTGGATCAAGCAGGCGATCCGTCGCATGCTCTCCAGCGCCGCCCAGCCCATCCACGTCCCGGCGTACATGGTCGATCTGATCCATCGGCTGCGGGACTGCTCCAGGCGCCTCGAGGAGCAGTTGCGCCGCCCGCCGTCGATTACCGAACTCTCTCGCACCATGAAGCTGCCGGTGCGGAAGATCAGCGCCATTCAGCACGCGATGAAGGCGTTCCAGTGCGCAGGTCACGCCCCCACCGGCGAGAACGGCGACGCCCTCGACTTCGGCGAAGTGCTCGCCGACACCCGGAACTCCCCTCCGGACCAGCGC
This sequence comes from uncultured Isosphaeraceae bacterium, assembly GCA_964465255.1. GTDB lineage: Bacteria > Planctomycetota > Phycisphaerae > Phycisphaerales > SM1A02 > CAYXKH01. Next base: position 18,791 of record CAYXKH010000025.1, on the reverse strand, counting down.
CTCAGCCAGACCGAGCAGTTCGAACTGGTGCTCGAGATCCTCGAGACCCTCGACGAGCGGGACGCGCGGATCCTCAGACTGCGATTCGGCCTCGAGGGACAGGTCCCGCGGACGCTGAAGGAGATCGGGAACGAAATCGGTCTGACGCGGGAACGCGTCCGGCAGATCGAGGTCGAGACCCTGCGTCGACTGCAGGCGCGACTCACCGAAGAGAACTCCCGCGGCGTCGATGGTCGATCACGACGGCGCAAGGCCGGCTGACCCGCCGGCAACCTCAGTCCTCACTCTTGCGCCGGTTCGACTTCTGAACCGAGTCGCGCCGCTTGCCCTCAAGTCTTCGCTCCTTGGAGCCTCGGGTGGGCTTGGTCTTGCGCCGCTGCTTGGGGACCACGAGGGCTCGCGTGACGAGCTCACGGAGTCGGGCGACGCAGGCCTCGCGATTGTCGAGCTGGCTCCGCGATTCGTCACCGACGAAGGCGAGTTCGCTGTCGCGGACCAGTCGAGAACCGGCGAGCCCGCGCAGACGAGCTCGGGCCGCGTCGTTCATGCCTCGGATCGAAACGATTGCAACCCGCAGTTCGGCGCGACTGTTGACCTTGTTGACGTTCTGACCACCTGGGCCGCTGGAGCGCGAGAAGCTCCAGCGGGCATCGCCGGCAGCCAGCCAGACACCTCCACCGAGGTCGATGGCCGATTCTGGCGTGGATCGCTGCTCCGAATCATCGCGCGGCACCGGCACGGCTCCCTTCGCCCGCCGACGCGGGTCGAGCGGAGGATAGATCGTCTCGACCCGCGGCGGGCGCACGCAACCGCGCCTCCGTGGCGCGAGCGACGCAAATTCAAGCACCGACCCGATACCGGCGCACTCGGGTGGAACTAAAGTCGGCCTCGTCGACTGGTTCGCCACGCCTTCTCCCGAGCAGGTCCGATGCCCCACCACGCCATTGCCGTCCTCACCGCGCTCGCCGCCAGTTCCTGTGCGCTCGCCCAGGAATCGTCGCCGAGTGCTGCGCCTGCGGATCCCGCCGTGGCGCTCGGGCGACCGAGCGAGAGCCTGCGCTTCACCTTCACGCCGAATGTGTGGTTTCCGCGGCTCGATGGAGACGTCTCCTTCAACGGTCCCACGCTCGACTTCGGCGACGACTACGCCCTGGGCAGCACCGAGGCGACGATCGATGGAACCATCGAGGGTCGCCTCGACATCTGGCACGTGACGCTCAGCGGATTCACCTTCTCAACCGAGGGGAGCACCAATGCCTCGGCACCCCTGGCCTTCGGCGGTCTCGGGGTCGGCGCGGGCGAGCGCATCCGTTCCGAGTTCGACATGAGCAGCGCCGCCCTCGAATTGGGCCTCTCGCTCTATCGTCCGCTCGCCGATCAGGTGTGGCCGTGGGGGGAAACCAGGCGCAACGAGTCGAACGTCGCCGCCAACGGGGGCGAGTACGGGGGCGACTACCGCGGCGACCTGCGCATCATCCCCTTCCTCGGCGCTCGCTGGATCGGATTCGAGCACTCGCTGGTGAACGAGACCGCGGGAGGCGAGGCATCCTTCGAGTCGGACTGGGCGGCGGTCTACGCAGGGGCACGCGCCGAACTGGCAATTCGCTTTCCGAAGGAGTTCCCGCTGGCGAAGCGGCTGGTGGTGAGCGCCAGCGGCGGCGCGGGCGCGGTCTTCGGCGGTGGCAGCGGAACGGTCTTCCAGGGTCGTGCGGGCCTCGATCTGTTCCTCCTCGAGAATGTCGCGATCTCCGGTGGCTACCAGATGCTCCAGATCGATGCCGACGAGGACGGCTACGACATCGACGCCGGCGTCGCGGGCATGTGGGCTGGCGTGACCATCTGGTTCTGAAAGATCCGAGAGCGACCCTCGCAGGCAATGACCCCTTCGAAGCCCAACGCCGACTCCTCCAGCGTCCGCAGCCGCCAATACAAGCGGGCGGCGCTTCGGCATCTCATCTTCACCACCGGCCCGGATCGACTGACGGGCGGACGGCTGCTGCGCCGCCACCTCGCCCAACCGGTCCTCGAGCGTCATCTCGATCTCTTCCACCCGAGCTGGCCGCTCGAGTTCGAGGGCCTGCGCATCGCCCACATCAGCGATCTGCACGTCGGCGATCTGCTCCCGGTGGACCGGGCGCTCGAGATCATCGAGCAGGTGCGATTGCTCGAACCCGATCTCGTGGCCTGCACCGGCGACGTCGTCGACCTCGACAATCATCTGGCGCCGCCGATCCTTGACGCGATCAAGTCGATCAACGCCCCGATGGGCGAGATGCTCGTCCTGGGGAACCACGACTACCTCGACAGCGGCGACGAACTCGCCCGCATGGCCCGCGATGCCGGGTTGAACGTGCTGCGCGACGAGGCCATCGAGATCGTGCGAAACGGCGGACGGCTGGCCCTCGGCGGCGCCGACTGGGCCCGCACCGCGCGGGAGTGTGCCGCCCGAGTGGCTCGCGTGACCCGCAGCGGGCCGATCAATCTGCTCCTCTCGCACAACCCGAAGTCGTTCCTCGCGGCCTCCGCCGCGCGTGTGGCCCTGACGCTCTCGGGCCACACGCACGGCGGACAGATCGCCCGGAGGGCGCGCCCCGGGCACAACCTGGCGCTGGTGCACGGTCTCAACCGCGGGCACTACCAGCGCTGCGGCAGCCACCTCTTCGTGACCACCGGAGTCGGGGCGTGGTTCCCGCTTCGCGTGAACTGCCCGCCCGAGATCGCCCTGGTCACCGTCAGAAGAGCAGAGTCGCCGGCTTCACCGGCCTGATGACTCGTGCACGGAACCGCATCCCCGGGCACGCTCGCAATCGTGCAACCCACTGCGGCTCCCTGCTCCCTGCGCTCACTTCACTTGGCGCACTCGAATCCCCAGTTCGCCAGCAGGATTCCAAGATCCGCGCCGTCGACGATCCCGTCGCGGTTCAGGTCCGACGCCCCGTCGAGCTCCCACTCCGAGAGCAGTACGCCCAGATCGGCACCATCGACCTGACCATCGCCATCGAGATCGATTGCGCAGGCGACGAAGAGATCCGCGTAGGCGATGGCCGCCTCGTGGTCCTCCTCCGACTGACCAAGATTGAAGACGTAGTAGAACGGCGCGGTGGCGCTGAGTACTGGAGCCACTCCCTCAATCGAGAGCGAGAGGAGATAGATGCCCGGCCCAGGATCAGCGCCGTCGACTCCCAGCAGGGTGTGGTCGAAGTGGTCATGGATGAAGCCCTCGGCATTGGCCGAGAAGTTGAACCCAGGGGTCGGGTCCGCTCCGACGATCACGGATTCCGGCCCGAATCCAAGCAGCATCGACTCGGGAGTGGGGACGAACGCCTCGCCATCCCAGCGCCGCATGCCATCGACCGCCTCGAATGCAAGGACCTGATTCTGGGTCGCCTCGCTCTCGAGCAACTGGATGCCGGGCTCGACCGCCGAGAAGGGGAAGTCGGGATCCTCGCCGAGTTCGGCGCCGAAGACCCGCCAGTCTTCGGCGATGGGCTCGCCCGGAGCGCCCTCGGAGATCGCCCCGGTGAAGAGCGCCCCGTCGACCGGCCGGAGCCACACGTCGAAGTGCGGCTCCTTCTCACGTCCGCCCGAGAGGTACTCGATCAGGAACTCCTGGGCTGCGATCCGCTCCAGCGCGGTCGCGTTGTACGAGACCAGCAGATAGAAGGGATCGCTGGGGGCCACCGAGGCAGCGGTGCTGTAGAGCGTCCGCGCCAGCAGGTAGACGCCGGGATCGGCGACGCCGCCGTTGGGGGGCAGCAGGAACATGCTGTAGTGGCGATGGAAGCCGCCGTTGGGCTGGACCGAAAGCTCGAAGCCTGGCGTCGGTCCGTTTCCGGTGGTCACCGATGCGGTCAGGAACTGGAGCTTGAGACGCTCGCCACCGGTCTCGACGAAGCCCTGGCCATCCCAGACTCGCAGGGCGTCGAGGATGTCGAAGCCGATCTTGGTGCCCGGCTGGAAGGTCGGCACCAGGCAGTCGAATCCGGGATTGGATGTGAACAGCGGCGATCCGGAATCGCCGAACTGACCGGTGAAGACGAACACGGACGTCTCGTACTCGCCGGCGTCCAGCACGGCTCCGGTGTTGATCTGGCTGTTCTGAATCGAGAGAAAGACGTCGCCACTGTGCTGCGCGGCGGCGTGCGCAGAAACGAAGGCAGTGGAGACGAAGGCAGCGGCGACGATTGCACTGCGGGTGATGGATCGCATGATGGAGATCACTCCTTGAACAAAGTGTGTGGAGAACGCACGGCTTCACCCGCCGGTGCGGGCTCGGAAGAGCCCGGCCACCGCCGGATCGAATCGGTTGCGTTCGGAATCGAGAAAGAGATTGCTGAACGGACTGGTGCCGACGTGACCGTCGACGAAGCCCCAGTTCGCCCGCGAGTCGAAGGACTTGAGAGGTCCCCCCGCCGCAGCAATCGAGAGCTGCGACGCGGCCTGAATGACGGCGAAGTCCCCGTCGCCCCCGAACCACTCCTCGACGTGGGGATGGTCGCTTCCGGCGAACTCGCCGCTCTCGGCCATCATCAGGAACATCACCGTCGAGGCCGGCGAGGGAACGCGGGAGAGGCGATCGGTGGCGAGCGCCGGATCGATCGCCGCCGCGGGCGAGTAGTTCCGCGAGAGGAAGTTGTTCATCCCGTAACTGGTCTGACGGAAAGTGTTCCCCCCACCGGGGACGGGCGTGCCATCACCGCCCGCAGAGAGTGGCCAGTGGCGACTTCCATCGAGAGGTGAACGGAACACCAGTGCGTCGTCGCAGTAGGGGACGAGGGTCGTCAGGAACGACTGCTCGATGACGCCGAGCCCGCCATGCGGGAGTCCGACGTCGACGAGAGCGCCGCGCGAATCGGTGGCATAGACCACCGCCGCCTGCTGGATGCCGCGAAGGTTCGAGAGGCACGCGGTCACCCTCGCCGAGTTGCGGACCGCGCTGAAGGACGGATACGCAATGGCCAGCAGCACGGTGATGATGCCAATCACCACCAGCAATTCGACGAGCGTGAAGCCCGCCGGCGCTCGGCGGCGACGACTGGCCGGGGGCGCACGTCGACCATCTGAAGCGGAACCCAGTGAGATGAACATGGACAACCTCTCGCGACGAGCGCGGGTCGATCAGGATGCGAATCGCCCTCAGCTGCGGCGATGACGATGCATCGACGGCGGCGGGTCGGACGAGTGACGTGAGGTGCAGGGACGGGGCCCGACGCTGCACGGGGTGCAGCACGGGCCACAGCACGGGTTGCATGCACGGGTTGCAGCACGGGTTGCATGCGCCTGCGCCCCGAGAACTCGGTGGCGTCGGAGCTTCTGCGCCGCGCTGCGGTCAGGCAACCGTCATGGTCACACCAGCGGCGGAGCTCGAGCCCCGGCGAGGCGGAGTGCGCCCTTCAGGACGGCGCACTGATCCGCGCAGACCGCGAAGGCCCCCGCGACGACCAGCAGAGTCGACGCCGGGGCGCTCCAGTGGGCTGGACCGGCCACCGAGGCCGCGAGGAAATCGCACAGGCCGCAGCAGTCAGGCCCATCGTGGTCGTGTGGGGCGGAGTCGGTTCCGGAGTCGTGCGAACCCTCGCCGCGAGGCTGGCCCGCCACTGACCCGTCGTGCGCGTGGCCGACGGAACGGTCGGCTGAACTTGAACCGTCGCCGCTCGAACAGTGATGGCCGCAGGACTGCCGCTCAGTGCGGCCCCCACCCTGACTCCCATCCTGGCCCTCACCCTCATTGGGCCCGTCAACAGCTCCGCTGCAAACCGTCTCGCCGTGCCCGTGCCCGAGCGAGTGACTCAGCTCGTGCAGCGCACGCAGACCGCCGCTCCCATACGAGAGCAGGACAGCGAGGGCGATGATGGCTTTCCAGGAGCGAGACATGGGAGCGTTCTCGGCGGTCGCCTCTGAGCGCGACACGACTCACCGACGCTAGCGACTGCCCGGGCAGAGTCAACGAATTGCGGGCGGGGAATTGCGGACGGGGAATTGCGGACGGGGAATTGCGGACGGGGAATTGCGGGCGGGAAGAGGAGAACAGGAGCGCAGGAGAGAAGGAGAACAGGACAACAGGACAACAGGAGTCCTACCCCTGGCGGCCGACGCCCAGCTCCTTCGCCACCTCGGCGAGCAGCTCGCGCACGATTGCGGCGCCGAAGTCGAAGCGGAGCCCCGTGGCCTCGAAGAGCCGGGGCAGCGGCTTCGAGCCGCCCAGCGAGAGACCCGCCTCGTAGTGGTCCAATGCGGCTGCGGGATCGCGGCGGAACTGACCCCAGAGCTGCAGCGCGCCGAGCTGGGCGATGCCGTACTCGATGTAGTAGAACGGCACGCCGAAGAGATGCAGTTGCCGCTGCCACGAGCTGCGCTGCCACGATTCGAATCCGCTCCAGTCGAGTTCGCGACCGAAGCGGGTCTCGAGCGAGAGCCACTCGGCTTCGCGCTCGGCGGTCGAATGCTCCGGGTGGGTGTAGATCCAGTGCTGGAACGAATCGATCTGGGCGATCCACGCCAGCTTGCCCGGCAGCTCCTCGAGCAGCGTGCGCCTGGCCCGCTCGGCTTCCGGGGCCGCATAGAACTCCTCGAGCACGCCGAGCGTGAGAAGTTCCATGCTCATCGAGGCGACCTCGGCAAACTCCATCGGGGAGTTTCGATAGTGCAGCAGCGGTTCGTCGCGTGAGAGCAGCGAGTGAAATGCATGTCCCGCCTCGTGCACCATCGTGATCAGATCGCGATGCAGTCCGACGGCGTTCATGAAGATGAAGGGCGTGCGCGACCACTGCCGCTGATACTGGTAGCCGCCGGGGGCCTTCCCCTTGCGCGATTCCAGATCGAGGCAACCGCCGCCGCGGAGTTCGTCGAACAAGCCTCCCAAGGAGGGGCGGAGGCGATGAAAGATGCGCGACGTTCCCGCGACCAGTTCCTCGGCGGTCGTGAACGGCCGCAGCGGGGCGCGGCCATGCACGTCGACGGCGAGGTCCCAGGGCCGAAGCCGCTCGAGCCCCAGCGTGGCGGCGCGCTCGCGGTCCAGGGCCCGCATCAGCGGCACGCAGACGGTTTCGGCGGCGTGGTGAAAAGTTCCGCAGTCGGCAGGCGTGTAATCGAAGCGGCGGAGCTTCCGATGCTGGAAGTCGCGGAAATCGGCTTCGTCGGCGTTCTGTGCCATCCGGTTTCGAAGCGCCACCATGCGGCTGAAGATCTGGTCGATCCGCTCATGATCGGCGTATCGCCTCTCGAAGATCGCCCGCCACGCGGCCTCGCGGATCGATCGATCGGTGCGCTCCAGTTCGCCGACCATCTGCGGGATGGTGCGCTCCGTCCCGTCGACGGAGATGGTCATCGCTCCGACGATCTGGCTGTATTCCTGATCGAGCGTGGTCAGTTCCGTCTGGATGGCCAGATTGGCCTCGCGGTACAGGGCAACGTCGACGCCGGTGTCGCGCAGCAGCACTCCGAATCGCTCCTGGTCGAGATCGCCGCGAAACGGGCTCTCGGCGATGCGTCGATCGAGGGCGAAGCCGGCCCGTCGCAGCTCGGGCTCGACCCGCTCGACGAAGCGCGTGTAGGCCGACTGGGCCGCCGCGTCATCGGTGTGGCAGGTCATCGCGATGAAGAGATTGGCCTCCGCCTCGTTGACCCGGGCATCGAGCTCGCTGCGGTCCAGAATGAGCTGTTCGAGGCAGCCGGCGCAGCGGAGCGGACGATCGATGAGAACCTGATAGAGCGGCGCGAGCTCGTTCCAATCGGTCGGATCGATCTGATCCGGCCTTGCAGCGATGGCGGATGACATCGGCGGACGATATCGGATGCCGCACGAAGCGACACGAGTTTCGCGGCACTCCCAACGCCAAGGCTGGACCCCGATGCTGGAGGCCGATGGCCGCTCAGGACCCTCTGGTCTGCACCGCCACCGCCGGCAGCGTGAGACGACTCTCGATGGCGTCGGCGAGTGCGATTGCATGCATCTGGTCGTCACAGACCACAAAGAGCGTGCTGCCGCTGCCGGAGAGATGCGCGGGTCGCTCGGCGAGGGCGCTGACCTCGTCGAGATCGTCGGCGAGCGTCGGGGCCACTTCGAGCGCAGGTCGCAGAAGATCGTTGAAGGGCGCCGCCGGGTCGATCCGCTTCGAGTTCGCCAGGGCCCGCACCGCCTCGGGTCGAAGCGCGGCGCTGGCCACGCGATCGAAGGCCGAATACACCGGCCCGGTCGGGCATGTTGCCGAGGGAAAGACCAGAACCAGATGGGTGCGATCCGCGCGTGGATGAATCGCCACCCTCTCGCCGATTCCCTCGACAATTGCGCTTCCGCCATGGACGAGGAAGGGCACATCCGAGCCGAGCTCGCCGCCAAGTCGGGCCAACTCGTCGGGGGAGAGCCCGAGATCAAAGAGTCGATTCACGCCGCGGAGCATCGCCGCGGCATCGGAGCTGCCGCCACCAAGTCCGCCGCCGACTGGAATCCGCTTCTCGAGCTTCGCCTGAATGGGCAGTTCGCGACCGACCGCCTCCTGCAGGGCGAGATGGGCGCGCACCGAGAGGTCGCGGGTGATCGACCAGTCGATCTCGGAGCGCTTCCTGGCCTCGGCGTGCCAGAGAATTGCGTATCGCGACAGGCTGTCGGGCTCGAGACGGGTCAGCGCCAACTCGTCGCTGAGGTCGACCGTGACCATCCACGAGGCAATCGGATGCATCCGATCGACGCCAGGCGGCCCAATCGAGAGCGCGAGATTCACCTTGGCGAACGCGAGTTCCGTCGTCGTCTGGCGCGGCACGGGCGGAGTGTATTGGGCACCTGCCGCACGCGCCCGCGGCCGCTCCGTTCCTACGCTGCCCCGTGCTCTGGCAACCCGCCCTTCCCGACCGCTACGCGACCCTCACCGAGGATGAACTCGGACAGGCGATTTCGGCGCGGCGCCGCGAACTCGGCCAGTCGCTCCTGATTCTCGGCCACCACTACCAGCAGGACGACGTCATCCGCCACGCCGATCTGATCGGCGACAGCCTGAAGTTGAGCCAGATGGCCGCCGAGGAGTCGGCCCGGCGGAAGAGCCGCTTCATCGTCTTCTGCGGCGTCCACTTCATGGCCGAGACCGCCGACATTCTCACGGACGAGTCGGTCGAGGTGATCCTGCCCGATCTCTCCGCGGGCTGTTCGATGGCCGACATGGCCGGCTACGACGACACCGTCGAGGCGTGGCGGCGGATCCATGACGGGCTCGCTGGGTCGGCGCGGGTCATTCCCATCACCTACGTGAACTCGTCGGCGGCCATCAAGGCATTCGTCGGCGAGCACGGCGGGGCCTGCTGCACCAGCAGCAACGCGGCGCAGGTCTTCGACTGGGCTCTTCGCGGCGGTGACGATGCCGCCGGCGACGCCCATGACGCAACCGCGGCACGCCGCTCCAAGGACGACATCCGCATCCTTTTTCTGCCCGATCAGCACCTCGGGCGAAACACCTCGGCCCAGAAGGGCTTCCGCACCGAAGTGCATGAGGCCGCCGGGTTGGGACCGGCCGAGACCGCCCTCTATCAACCCCGCAAGCCCGATGGTGGTCTCACCGACGAAGCGATCCGCGCCGCCAAGGTGCTGCTCTGGGCAGGCCACTGCTCGGTGCACAAGCTCTTCCGGCCCGAACACGTGGCCCAGGCCCGCGAGCGCCAGCCCGAGATCACCGTTCTCGTCCACCCCGAGTGCGCTCAGGAGGTCGTCGATCTCGCCGACATGAGTGGCTCGACGGAGATGATCATCCGCACCATCGAGAGCGCCGCCCCTGGCTCGCACTGGTCGGTGGGCACCGAAGTCCATCTCGTCAACCGACTCGCCGCCAGCGCCGCTGCCCGGGGTGTCCACGTCCGGATCCTCTCCGACTGCCAGTGTCTCTGCACGACGATGTACCGCATCGATCAGGCTCACCTGCTGTGGGTGCTCGACAACCTCGCCGAAGGGCGAGTCGTCAATCGCGTCTCGGTCCATCCCGATGCTCGGCGGCTCGCCCGGCTGGCGCTCGAGCGCATGCTCGCCAACGTCGCCGCACCCCGCCCGGCGGCATCGACCGCTGCGGCCGCGCCCCGCGAACAGCTCCTCGTCGACTGACCTTCTTCCGATCCGATTCACGGCTCCCATTCCGGCGCCTGCTGCTGCACTCCCGACTTCTCCCATGGCTCAACCCACCGAATCCGACTCCAAGACGCCCTCCACCCGCGCCCCGCGCCGCCGCGGCTCGTGCCTCGGCCGACTGGTCAAGGGTGGGTTGTTCCTGTTGCTTCTCGCAGCGATCCTGATCGCCCTGATCCCGACCATCCTGAGCAGCGGACCCGGAACCCGATTCGTCGAGGGTTCCGCGGCAACCTTCATCAACGGCACACTCACGATCCAGGACCTCAACCTCTCCTGGACCGGGAGTCAGACCGTGCGCGGCCTGAAGATCGTCGACGTCGACGGCAAGCCCGCCATCGATGTCGATCTGACTCTGAACAACGGCCTGGTCGCCCTTGCCCGCGGCGACTGGAAGCGGGCCAAGGCCACGCTGAGCGGAAGCGTGAATGCCGAGCTGCGTCCCGACGGGACCCTCAACCTCGCCGATCTCGTGGCGTCGGCGCCGCCGAGCGGGCCATCGCGCTCGACTCCCAGTCCATCGTCCACACCATCCACCTCCTCGAGCGACCCGGCGCTTCCCGCGGGGCTTGATGTGTCGCTTGCAATCAGCGACTTCGACTTCACGCTCGTCGAGCAGGCCACGCGTCGCACGCTCACACTCAGCGACCTGAAGGGCAACGCCTCGGTGGTCGGTGGTGGCGACGCCACGCTCACCCTCGCCGGCGGAAGCGAGTTCGAAGGGCGGAAGGGGTCGGTCGCAATCGACGGCTCCGTCGGACAGTTGATCCAGTCGGACGGTCGGCTTCGTTTCAAGGGCGCAACCGCCAATCTCGACGCCACGATCGAGAACCTCGCCCTGCCGCTGCCGCAGATGCTCGTCGAAGTGAAGTCGCTGACGGCCAAGGTCGAGAGCGCCGATCTCACCGAGGTGATCAAGGCCACTCTTGCCAGCACCGCGACGCTCAACGGCACCACGCCCAGCGAGATCAAGGCGGACGTCGCCGCGACGCGGATGCTCAGCGACAGTGGAACCTTCGCCTTCCGACCGCAGGACCTCCAGGCGAGCGTCGTCGCCACCAATGTGCCGACAGCCCTGATGGACCCGTTCCTCACCGACTCGCCGCTGGTCGCCAGCCGCGACATCGGCCCGATGGTCGATGCCACCGTTGCGTTTCCCGGCGGCGGTGGTGATGTCGCCATCACCCTGAAGGCCGCGAATCTGGCCCTCGACGGCGCCGGCACGGTGGACGCCCAGAGCGGCGCCCTCTCCGTCAGTCGCCTCGTCGCGGAGACCAAGGTGGTCCCCGCACTCCTCGAGAGCGCTGCGGGAGTCTCGGCCGCAGCGCCGGTTGCGGTGACGGCGAAGTTCGACCGACTGGTTCTGCCAGGAGCCGATGCCAACGGAGTTCGCGACCTGGGCGGCCTCTCGCTCCGCGGCCAGATTTCGATTCCGGGCGTCATCGAGCTTCGCACCAGCGCTGCCACGAGCGCAGCGCCGGCGGCTGGTTCGGCTGCGCCAGGCGAAGCCCTCGCGACGCTCCGCGACCTGGTGATCAACTTCGACAGCACCGCGCTGCGCGATGGTCTGACCGTCGCCGGCGGAGGAGGGATCGAAGGCGGCCAGATCACGCTCGAAGAGCGCCTGACCAATCTCGTCAATTCGAAGGGCGAGCTCGATGCCGCGAACGCAACCCTCGACGGGTCGATTGCCCTCAAGGGAATCGCCACCCAGCGGCTCCTCGCGATCCTCCCGCCGGATACCGCGGCCATGGCTCGTGAGGTCCTCATCGCTCCAATCGATGCCACGCTCACGACCGCCGGCAACCACACCAAGGGTGAAGCGACTCTTGTGGCCACCAGTGGTGGACTGCGTCTCGAGGGCGCCGCGGCTCTGGCCGACGGCATGCTCACGGTGAAGCCCATCACGGCGGTCGTGCCGGCCTCGCCGGCGCTCATGGCCCAGCTCCAGAAGGGCAGCGAGAGTCCGGTTGCCCTCGACGCCCCGGCGACTCTCACCGCGAAGGTCCAGTCGTTCGCAATCGCCCTCGACAAGGCCTCGGAGTTCATGACCAGCGGCCCGGTCGTCAAGGCCGACCTCTCGCTCTCGCCGGTGACTCTCTCCAATGTGCCCGGCACCGAGTCACCCGTCGGTGTTCGCGACTTCGCCGGTCTGGCCACGATCACTCCAGGGACACGGCTCGGTGTCGCCTTCGACGGTGGGATGACGATCGCCGCAGGTGCCGTCCCCTTGACCACCACAACGCTCAAGGTCGACGCGAAAATGGCAGGTGCCGCGGCCAGCGGAGCGGGCGCCTCGGCCGCTGAGCCGATGTCGCTCCGCGCCACCGTCGACGCTCGCGAGCTCGACGTGGCCGCGCTCGAGACTCTGCTCGGCAAGGAGCGCGGCTCCCTCACCGATCTTCTCGGCGCCCGCGGGGCCATCAAGGCGGAGGTTGTTCCGCAGTCCGATGGCGTCATGGACGTCACCGTCCTGCCGCAGTTCGAGACCGCCACCGGCGAGCTCAAGGCCCGCTACGGACCGACCGCACTCGAAGTGCCGACGGGTTCGCTCGTGCTCAGCCTCTCGGTGGCCCAGCTCGACCGACTGCTCGCCACCACTCCCCCGCCGTCGGGCGCTGCCGGCACTCCCGCGAGCGCTCCCGCAATCACCTTCGCCGCCCCTCTCGAAGTTCGCGTGACCCTCGAGGGCGTGTCGATCGATCAGAAGCTCCTCGCCGGAGAGCCGAGCGATCCGACCCGCACCCGCGGCTCGTTCAAGGCAACGACCTCCGGGCTCAGGATGAAGCTTTCCTCGGGAGAGGCCATTGGATTCGACGGCCTCTCGGCGACCGCCGGCATCCAGCGAATCGATCAGGGCGCAACCTTCGTCGTCGATGGCAAGGGCGCCGCGGAGAACATCGGAGCGATCATCAAGGTCACCGGAGCCGCTCGCGGTCTGGTCGACTCCAGGGGAGTGCTGACGACCGAGGCTGCGATGCTCGATCTCGATGCCACTGCGGCGCAGATCCCGACCATCTTCCTCGACAAGCTGCAGCAGTTCGACGGCAAGCTCGTCGCCGCCCTCGGACCGACGCTCAACGCCAAGGCGAAGGCGAACGGACTCTCGAAGACCTCGGGCACCATGAGCGCCCGGCTCGACTCCGTCAACGGCTTCCTCGATGTTCCGCAGATCGTCTCCCGCGACAACACCCTGCGGATCGATCCGAGCGCACCGATCACGGCCCAGCTTGCCGTCACCAAGGAGCTTCGCGAGAAGCTGCTCCAGAGCATCAACCCGATCCTCGCCGACGTGCGAACGACCACTCAGCCGATCAAGGTCACCATTCCCTCCGCGGTGGTGCCGACCGACGGCAACACCGCCCGACTCGATGCCGATCTGGAGATGACCGTCGGAGAGGTCGAGTTCGACAGCGGCTCGCGGATGCTGAGCTTCCTCGAACTCTTCAACACCAAGGAGGCCAAGACCATCCCCGGAGTCGTCGAGCCCCTCCGCGTGGCGGTTCGCCAGGGCCAGTTGCGCTACGACGACTTCAACATCCGGATCGGCCGTTCCGGCACCGACTGGAAGCACACGCTGAAGTTCTTCGGCGACATCGATCTCGTGGCGAGGCCGCAGTTCGCCCGCTCGATCAAGGCGCGATATCCCGCCGACGGTCTGGCCAGGTCGATCCAGGAAGTCCCGGCCGCCGCGGGGCTGCTCTACGCCGAGATCGTCTTCTCCGGCCCCCTCTTCGACGAGCAGGGCAACTCCAGGGCGCTCGACCACAAGATCAACTTCGGTGTCGATCTGCCGAGCAAGCCGGGGGACATCCTCAAGGACGATCGCGTCAAGAAGGGCATCGAGGACATCTTCAAGGCTCTCGACAAGAACAAGAAGAAGTAGCGACCGCAGTCGACGACGTTCACACCACCCGCAGCGGCTCGCGATCGGTGGCCGCGAGGATGAACTCGACTCCCTCGAAAGACGGCGCCAGCCTGGAGACGAGTCGCGGGAGGAAGCCGCGCTCGGTGTTGGTGTGGCCGGCCAGGATCACGGTGCACCCGCGCTCCTGGGCCTTGAGCACATCGTGGTGACCCATTTCACCAGTGAGGAACAGTTCGGCCCCCTGGGCAATTGCCGTATCGACCAGCGAACCACCGCTGCCCGCGCAGACGGCCACGAGCCGGATCTCGGTCGGCGTGTGTCGGGCGTGGGCCAGCACCACCGCGGAGATTCCCAGGTGGGCCTTGGTCCGAGCGACCAGATCGTGGATCGCCGTCGGACGATCGAGCATCACCCGTCGGCCGAGACCGACCGCTCGCTCGGGGCGGGCGCGGAGCTGATAGATCTCTATCGGTGGAGCCTCGTAGGGATGGAACTGCCGCAGCGTCGCGACCGCCAGACCCAGCGCCGATGACGGACAGACCATCTCGAGGCGCACCTCGCGGATCCGCTCGAGGACCCCGCGTCGCCCGATGAGCGGATTGCTCGCCTCGTTGCCGAGGTAGGTGCCCTCGCCGTGGATCTCGAAGGAGCAGAGTTCGTAGTTTCCGATCTTCCCTGCACCGACGGTCGACAGCGCTCGTCGGAGTCGGTCGACCGCGTCGACCGGGCAGAAGGTGACGACCTTGCACTCCTCGCTCGCCGGCAGCGACTCGAGCGGCTTGAGGGCCCGCACGTCCCCGGTGCCAAGACCCTCGGTGAGCCAGTCGTTCACGCCGCCCACGCAGGCATCGAGGGCGGTGTGCGGGCAGTACACGGCGATCCCTGCACGGGCGGCCCCGAGGGCGATCCGCTCCTTGCCAGGCGAGTCGGTCAGGCGGCGCAGCGGCGTGAAGATCAGCGGGTGATAGGCGATCACCAGCCCGACCCGCTGGGCCAGAGCCTCCTCCAGCACCGACTCGGTGAGGTCGATGGTGAGCAGCACTCGATCCGCGGACCACGACTCGCTTCCGACGAGCAGCCCGACGTTGTCCCACGATTCCGCAAGCGATGTGGGCGCGAACGCCTCGATGGCGTTGCAGACGGCTCCGACTGTGGTCACTTCGGGATCCTCCTTCGGGGTCGCCCGTCCTGTCGTAGGGCTGCGCCGTCGTGGCAGCGTACGCCGAGGGACTCCGCCTCACCAGACGCGCTCGGCACCGTGCCGAGCCGAAGGCGACGCCGTGCGAGTCCGTCGCTCGCTCACCGAACCTTCATTCCCCGACGAACCGAAGCTTCCAACGAGAGCGCATCGTCCGTCGTTATGATCCACCCGTCACGACCCGAACGAAGCGTCCATTCGAGCGGCAGCAGCCGCAGGAGAAACTCCTTGACCAACCGCGTCAACCGCGGTCTCGCCGAGTCGCCGTCCACCGAGCTGAGCACATCCGGTGCGGTGAATGGAACCTCCGCGACGCTGAAGCACTTCGTGCTCGACACGAATGTGCTCCTCCACAACCCGAAGTCGATCTTCCTCTTCGACGAGCACACCGTCGTCATTCCTCTTGCCGTCATCGAGGAACTCGACAAGTTCAAGAAGAACAACGACGAAACCGGGCGGAACGCCCGCGAAGTGATCCGGCAGCTCGATCGACTCCGCAGCAAGGGCCATCTCTTCGAGGGCGTGAGGTGGAACGAGGACGGCGGCACGATCCGCATCGACCGACTCGACCGAGGCATGGAGTCGATGCCGGCGGGTCTCGATCTCGATCAGAACGACAATCGCATCCTCGCCATCGCGTATTCGCTGCACCGTCATGGCCAGCGGACGATCTTCATCTCGAAGGACATCAACGCCCGGGTGAAGTCGGATGCCCTGGGAATACGTGCCGAGGACTTCGAGGCCGACCGCATCGACGCCGACTGGCTCTACACCGGGTTCGCCCGGATCGTCGTGCCCGGCGGAGTGATCGACGAGCTCTACAACGAACGGCAGATTCCGGTCGAGAAGGTCGAGGGGTACTTCCGCACCGATGGTCCCGAGGGCATCAAGGCCGAATTCACGCCGGTCTGCAACCAGTACCTGATCCTCGAGAACGAGACCGACGATTCGCACACCGGCCTGGCCCGCGTGCTCGCCGACACCGGGCACCTCATTCCAGTGAACGGCCCGCGGAAGCCGGTCTACGGCATCATGGCCCGCAACGTGCAGCAGATCATGGCCCTCGATCTGCTCCTCGATGACGAGGTGAAGCTGCTCACCCTGATCGGTCCGGCCGGCACCGGCAAGACCTTGATGGCCATTGCCGCGGGCATGCAGAAGACCCTCCGCGAAGAGCATTTCGACAAGCTTCTGGTGGCCCGACCGATCATGCCGCTGGGGCGCGACATCGGCTATCTCCCCGGCGACAAGGACGAGAAGCTGTCGATGTGGATGCAGCCGATCTTCGACAATCTGGCCTATCTGCTGAGCACCCGCGGCAGCCACATGAACGACGCCGAGAGCCGCTCGACCGAGCAGCGCATCGATCAGCTCATCATGGGCGGCAAGATCGTGATGGAGCCGCTGACCTACATCCGCGGCCGCAGCATTCCGCACCAGTTCATGATCGTCGACGAAGCCCAGAACCTCTCTCCGCACGAAGTGAAGACCATCGTGAGCCGCGTCGGCGACGGCACCAAGATCGTCCTCTGCGGCGACGTCGGCCAGATCGACAATCCCTACCTCGACGCCAGCAGCAACGGCCTGAGCTACCTCATCGAGCGCATGAAGGGCCAGCGCATCGCCGGACACGTCACGCTGCTGAAGACGGAGCGGAGTGACTTGGCGAGTTTGGCGGCGGAGATTCTGTAGTAAGAAGCAGGGAGCAGGGAGCAGGGGGAATCGCAGTGGGGTGCACGACTGGACGCGTGCGCTTCATTTGAGACTCAACGCTCCGAATCCCCGCGAACGCGTCCAGTCGTGCAACCCGCTGCTGCTCCCTGCAAGGCCGCGCAGCGGCCGGTCTGCCTGCTGCTTTCCCCCTGCCCCCGTTTTGCTCCCCCTGCCGCCGTGCTCCTCAAACTCACCACCTTCGTCGTGATGACCGCGGCGATGATTGCCGTCGGGTATCTCGTGTGGGTGCTGGTGAACCGCCAGGACTCGCCGCCCGAGTGAGGGACGCTCGTCGGCGCCTTCCGGAGAGCGGCGCGGAGTGGAACGGGGAGCGCGGTCCGTCGGGGTGCGAGACGCGAGCCGGAGTCCTGGTCCGCACGCGGCGAGGCCGCTGAAGCAATGAGGGAGGTGACTCGGTTCGACCGTTCCTCGGTCCAACTGGCCTCAACTCGACCCGAAATGCGGCCGATGAAGGACCTATAACTGGGTCCTGCGGCGCCATTCTCGGATTTGCTTCTTGGTCGGGAGCAGCCTGACATGGGGTCCGCGGCGTCATTGCAGGTTCGACCGGGAACCCTTTCGCGGTTGGGTCCGAATACGACCCCGTCGGCCAGAGCATGCCGACCGGCGGGCCACGCGGGCCCGCGACCTCGGTGCGGGACCAATCGGGTGCCCGCACGCGTCGCCTCCCCGCCTCCGCCTCGTTGCTCCGCCGAGCGATGCGCCGCTCGAGCGAGTGAAAGGGTTGTCGGGGCCTCGGCCGGAAGCCGGAGCCGCCACGAAGACAGGTTTGATCGCTGCCTAGAGGAGCCCATAGGAAACTGCCATGAGTAACGCCCCCTACGAGCCCGTCCCCCTGATCCGTGGATTCCTCAGCTACCTCACCGACGAACGCCACTTCAGCCCCTGCACCGCCCGGTGCTACGGCGTGGACCTGCGGCAGTTCGTCGAGTTCGTGATCGAGCGGCACGCGATCAAGGCCGACACCGCCGCGGAGACGAGAGCGCTCACCGCCCCGCCGTCGGGCTCGAGCACGGTGACCTCACTGATTCGGGCGTGCGACGTCGAGCTGCTCCGGGCGTATCTCGCAGTCCTGGCCGAGAAGGGCTACTCGGCGGCGAGTATGGCTCGGAAGATCGCGACCCTCCGCAGCTTCCACAAGTGGATGGAGAAGCGCGGCCACACCTCCTCCAATCCGATGACCATGATCCGCACGCCAAAGCAGCCCAAGCGGCTGCCCAAGGCGGTGAGCGTCGAGACTGTCGAGCGGCTTCTCGCCGCTCCCGACGACAGCGACCTGCTCGGCGCTCGCGACCGGGCCATCTTCGAAACCCTCTATTCGACCGGCATTCGCGTGAGCGAAGTCGTGGGCATCAACCGCGGCGACATCGATGTGGTCGGCGAGACGGTGCTCATCCGTGGCAAGGGACGCAAGGAGCGGATGATCCCGCTCAGCGCCCACGCCCTGAAGAGCCTGCGGCACTACCTGGCGATGCTCGACGCCTCCGGCCTGAGCGGCGCCGCCGACCCCGCCAAGGCCCTCTTCGTCAACAAGCACGGCACGCGGCTCAGCAGCCGCTCGGTGCGCCGCAAGCTCTCCAAGTACCTCGGCGCGACGGGCCTCGATCCCGAGATCTCGCCGCACACGCTGCGGCACAGCTTCGCGACCCATCTGCTCGACAACGGGGCCGACCTGCGAAGCGTGCAGGAACTCCTCGGGCACCAGTCGCTCAGCACCACCCAGGTCTACACCCACCTCAGCACCTCGCGACTCCGCGAGAGCTACGACCGGGCCCATCCCCGCGCGGAAGCGAGTTGAGGAGCGCGGGTGGGCCCGTGACCAATCCGACGTTGGGTGGCGCGTGGCTCGCCGGCTCGCTTCGCGAGCCGCAGGGGATCAGGAATCAGCA
>CAYXKH010000024.1:0-21425 GCA_964465255.1 uncultured Isosphaeraceae bacterium | reverse complement strand
GGATCAGGCGGATCAGGCGGATCAGGCGGATCAGGCGGATCAGGCGGATCAGGCGCGGTCAGGACACGCAACGTCGGGTGAGTTTCCACGTGACCGGGGGTCCGCCATCGGTCAGCAGGATCGCAGGCAATCCCGCCAATTGGCCGCCCTTCGCGTCGGGATTGCGCGGGTCTGCGCTCTGGCCGACGAGAGTTCCGCGGCTCCCCGCGGGCAGGATCGACGGGTTCCCCACAGAGGTGTACGATCCCGGCCGATCGGGTTGGGTCAGTCTCACTCCCGGTCCGACCGCGTTCGTCGAGCCCTCGGGCCGTCGAGCCGATTCAACCAGCCTCAACCCCATGCCCGACCTCGGCGCCGATAACCACGACTCTGGCACGTTCCCCGAGGTCCACCCCAACGACCTTCGCGGGGGAGTCATCCTGCTGGTCGACGACAACCCGCAGAACCTCGAACTCATGCAGGCCTACCTGGAGTCGCTCCCCTGCGAGATCCGGACCGCCCGCGATGGACTCGAGGCGGTTCGCTCCATCGAAGAGGAGCAGCCCGACCTGATCCTGCTCGACGTCATGATGCCGAGGATGTCCGGGTTCGAGGTCTGCCAGAAGATCAAGTCCAATCCCCGGACGCGGGACATCGTGGTGATCATGGTGACCGCCCTGCACGAGATCGGGGATTACGAACGGGCCCACGAGAGCGGGACCGACGACTTCCTGTCGAAGCCGGTGAACAAGCTGGAACTGCTCATCCGAGTGAAGAGCCTGCTGCGGGTTCGGATGCTCAAGAAGCAGCTCGAAGCCCTGCGTCGTCAGCTGGGCGTGGCCGAGCCCGACGATGTTGCGGTGAGCGACGACGCCATCAAGTGAACGATCAGACCAGCCCGGTGCCCAGCGTGCTGATCCGCCGGCTGACCCGCTCGGCAAGTTCGAAGAGCCCCGCCGGATCGATGCTCTCGCCGCGCCGCAGGGCCTCCGCAAACCCCGCCTCGCCCAGCATCTGTCGAGCGTGTTCGAGGATCGCGGCTTCGTCTCGGGCGGTGGGATAGCGCAGCCGGACATCCATCGAACGCGACATGGTCGACGATCCGACCAGGAGCACGGTGGCGTCGTCGAGAGCTCCGACGGACTGGGCCAGCCGGGCGACGGTCCGCGAGGCCAGACAGAGGCGAGTGAGATTCCCGAGCTCGCGGAAGCTGCCAAGCGCTCGGATCAGAAGCTGGGCGGCGGTGCGGATCGAGCCGCGCTCGACATCGATGCGGGCCCGGAGGTGGAGTCCCTCGGCAAGAAACTCCTCATGCTCGGTCAGCGGGGAGAGGGCGGCGATGGCCTGGTCGAGCGACTCCGCGGCGTCGTTCAGTCGCCCTGCCTCCAGCAGCGTGGCACCGCTGTTGAGCCGGGCCTCCGCCATCACCGCGGTGCTGCCGATGCGGGCGCCGATTGCGCAGGCGGTGTCGAAGCAGCGGATGGCGGGATCGGGGGCCGCTCGCTCCTTGTGGACCAACCCGAGATTGATCTGGACCCGGGCGATTCGCTCATCCTGCATGCCCATCTCCTCAAGAATCGAGATCGCGTCGAGGCAGTGTCGCTCGGCCCGGTCGAGATCGAGCGCCTGCCACGCGAGGATGCCGGCGGCGTTGAGAAGGCGGGCGCGCATCAGGGCGCCGGCGCGTTCCCGCTCCGATTCGCTCGCGGCGCCGCTCGACGCTGCCGGCATGCAGCAGCAGGCGATGACCTGGTCGAGCATCGCCAGGCCCTCGCGGTGGAGTCCGCGGGCGAGCAGGAATCGATGGAGATCGATGGCGAATGCCGCAGCCTCGGCGCGGCGACCATCGTCCGAAGAAGAGGCCAGGGTCGCGGCCATGGCGGCGCGGAGATTGCCCCACTCGTGAACCAGCGGCTCCAGCCGACCGTGGAGCGATGATGACGCCGCGTGCCGCAGCGAGGGACCTTCGGCGACGCAGCGGGGAAGGGACAGAAAGTGCGTGCGGTGGCGTTCGCGGGCGTCGTCAAGGGTGCGGATGCAATCGGCGGCTGGCCGAAGCCTGCTCAATGCGGTCGCCGCGGACCCCTCCGAATCGCGAGGGCTCTCGGCGGCGCTGCGCTCGAAGCCTGCTTCCACGAGGCGTCGCACCGGCGAGAGCATGCGATAGCGGGCCGAACCGTCGGGTCTCTCGAATTCGACCAGGGCCGCGTCGACCAGTTCACTGAGAAGGATCGGGATGCGCTCCGGAGCGAGGCCCGGGCGGTCGGCGCACCCGCAGACGGCGCGGGCATCCTGAAGGGTCCAGCCGTCGCGGAAGACCGACAGACGGTCGAGGAGCTCGCGGCGCGGTGGATCGAGTCGTTCGACGCTCCAGGCCACCATCGACTCCAGAGCGCTGTCGACGGCGATCTCGACGCCCGATTCAAGGGTGCTGTCGCCGCCCGGGAGTGTGCCGGCATCTCGTTGGGCGTCCTCGGAGCGGGCCTCGACCGAACCCGCTTCGTTCAGAGTGGCTCTGTTCGCGGCCGCGGCCGATGCTCCTGCCCGCGCCCGATCGACGGGAGTCGCCAGCACGCAATCGAGTTGCTGGAGGAGCGTCTCGAGGTCCCAGTGCGAGGTGAAGCCAGCGGCGATCTCTATCGAGAGCGGCACGCCATCGAGCCTCGAGCAGATGTCGAGAATGGTTCCGATCTCGCGGTCGGTCGGGGTGAAGCCGCGGAACGGTCCCTGGGCTCGCTGCAGAAAGAGCTGAACCGCATCGAGCTCCCTGGCGTCTCGCGGTTCAAGACGGCCTGCGCCCCGGGTGGTTGGCAGCGGACCGAGGTGGATCTGAGCCGCGGAGCGGGCCGGGAGTCCGCAGCGAGTGGTGACGAGAATCCGCAGGTCGGGGCAGCCCGGCAGCAACTCCTCCGCGAGGCGGGCGACGGGGCCGGCGAGATGCTCGCATCGGTCGAGGATCAGCAGGGCGTGGAACTCGGCGAGTCGGTCGACGAGCTGTTCGGCGTCGATACTTCCGCCGAGCGAGAGAGCGCTCGAGATGGTCTCCGGGAGCAGGGCGCCGTCGCTGATCGATCCCAGGCGCACAAGCCAGACCCCGTCACGAAAGAGTCCGGACGCGGCCACGAGGCGATCGTCGATCAGATCGTGGGCGAGCTCAAGCGAGAGCGCCGACTTGCCGACCCCGCCGAGACCGCGCAGCACGACCAGTCGCCGTTCACCGAGCGTTCCGCGGAGCTCCGCGAGTTCGCGGCGCCGTCCGATGAAGTTCGAGCCGGGTGCGGGAATGTTGTTTCTGATGCGGCCCCGCCTCGAGCGCATCGGGGCGTCGATGGTCAGTTCGGGCAGGGCATCACCGATGTCGGCAAGGCGCAGTCGCGGATCGGGGGCGAGCAGGCGGTGGAGGAGTCCACTGACGTGCCCGGGAAGATCGCCGGGCAGGAGCGACCAGTCGACCTCGCCGCGGAGCGTGCGGCTCAACTTCTCGTCGACGGTGGCGCCGGGGAAGGCCCGCTCGCCGGTGAGCATTTCGAAGAGCACCGCACCGAAGGCGAAGATGTCGGTTGCCCGCGACGCCTTGGTCTGACCGAGGATCGCTTCCGGCGGGACATAGCCGACCGTGCCGAATCGACCGCGCTCTTCGTCTGCATGCACCTCGACCGTCAACCGAATGGACTCGCTCGACGGCGCCGCGGACTCCTCGGCCGCTTCGCGGCGGGCAATGCCCCAGTCGAGGATCTTCACCTCGCCCGACTCCGTCAGCATGATGTTGCCGGGCTTGAGATCGCAGTGCACGATCCGCAGGGCGCTGCGATGGGCGGTGTCGAGGGCATCGGCGATCACCCGGGCAATCCGGAGTGCGTCGGCGAGCGGAAGCGCCCGACGTCGATTCAGCTCGGCTCGAAGTGTGCGGCCACTCACGTACTCCATCACCACACCGCAGCGCTCGCCGTCCTCGACGAACTCGTAGAAGCGGGCGATCGCCGGGTGGCTGAGATTGGCCAGCATCCGGGCTTCACGCACCATGTCGAGGCGCCAGTTCGGGTCGCGGGTGAACCGGACCGAAGGAACCTTGACGGCGCGCTCGAGGCCGAGGACGTCATGCCAGGCCAGCCAGACCTGTCCCATGCCACCTTCGCCGAGCTTGCGATTGCTGCGGGCGAAGTCATAGCGACCCAGCCGCGGCGGTGCGGCGTCGATCTGCGGGCCTGGGGCCACGGACGGTGCTGGCGCGGGCGTTGGCATGGGGTGCGGAAGGAGTGAGCCGGACGACCTCGCAGGGTACCGATGCGGAAGCCGCGCCGCGCCCACAAAGAAGTCGCTACCGCGGCAGCGGCGGTGAGGCCGTGTTCGTCCGCGGCCGCGCGGCCACGGCCCCTCGGGTTCGCTCGCGTCCACGGGCGGAGTCGAGCGAAGCCTCGAGAAGGGTGGCGCGGCGGAGGATCGAGAGCCCGACGGAGCGGAATCGGCGGCTCGAACCGATGCAGCCGATCACCACCCGCACATCCTCTCGATCGAGGAGCCACTCCTCTTCACGGCCCGTCCAACGCTCCAGCTCGTCGCGGCGACGGCACTCGAGGATCAGGACCCGCTCGCGCAAGGCCCACGACTCGACTCTTCCGGCGATCTCGTCGGCCTTGTTGCTCAGGATCGCCAGGGTCTGATGCAGTCGCTGGTGGTCGCGCAGCGCCCGCTCGGCGATCGCGAACCCGAAGACGCACCGCCAGCCATGCGCCTCCAGGCGATCGAGATTCGGGCACGCCTCGATCTCGACGATCTCCTCGAGCGAGTCGATCAGCGTCGCCAGGGCGCCGGCGGCTCGGTCGGGTTCGAGCATGGCGTCGAGTTCAAGGACGGCGCCGGCAGCGACGAAGGCCAGTGCCCCGCGCCGTGTCGGAGTGTCCGGCCACGCTCCAATCCGCGATCCATCCGAGATCGAGAGTCGGACCCGCGCCGATTCGAGGTCGCTCAGCGCCGCCCGACCCAGGCCGTCGCAGTCCTCGGTCGCGCCTTCGATCAGATCGCGCCCGCATAGGCCACGGAGGCAGAGGGCCTCGCCACGCAGCGGTTCGACGAGATTGCTGCTGTCGGCGCTGAGACTGCTGACCGCCTCGCCCGCGACCGCCCGTCCCTCGACGAACTGTCCGTCGCGGCGGTAGGCATCGGCCAGGCGCACGAGAAGCGCCGCTCGTCCGCATCGATCCGCGGGATCGCGGAGCGCATCCTGGATGGTCTGGATGGCTTCCGCGTGACGGCCTTGTCGCACGAGTTCGACCACCTCCGGCGCTGGTCGATCCGCCCGACTCCTTCGGACTGCGGCCGAGTCGACATCGTGCTCGAGCACATCGAGGAGCTCGGCCAGAGGCCAGTCGAGGGCGGTGGCCAGACGACGGGCGAGATCGACCTTGGGGATTCCGCTGTCCGGAATCAGGTTGCTGGGATCGCGCTCGAGGGCTTCGCCAAGTTCGCGCATCGTCCAGTCCCGATAGATCGCGGCGTAGCCGAGCATCTCTTCGAGTCGTTGCCGGCGGGGGTTGAGAGCGATCACGGTGGAGTTCCTCGATTCGATGGAGCCGCGGCACGTGCCGCAGGCCTTCGAAAGGGTGCAGGGCCGCGCCACGGGGCGCGGGCGACATCGATCGCCGGGGCCGCGGCGAACGACGCGGACCGACGAGGCGCCGAGCGAAAAGCCGGGCGGCCGACAGGGCAGACTGGGGGGAAGGTGCAGTGCAGGGCCGGCTCGAACAGAGCCGGCAACGCGACGAGCACAGGCGGCTGGCAATTGGGGTCCCCACGACCCGTTTCCTGACCCGTGAGGGTCCGATCCCGCCTCTGCTCGTCGAGGCCGGAATGTAATCCCGACCACGAGCGGATCGCCGTCACTGTGTGTTTTTTGCGTTGATCCCCGGCAGCAATCGCCATGAAGCGATCCCAACCTCGGGCACGCGGTCGCACGGTGGTGCGGCGCTCAACTCGAAGCCCCCAGGCGCGGTCTAGAAAAGCTCGTCGCTCGTGGAGGCGCAGACCACGCTCGGAAGCATGCCGTCGCGGATCCAGCGGCTGTTTCGACCACGCGGCTCGATCGCCACCTGAAGGTGCTCGAGATACGACCGGAGCTGCCCGTCACTGAATAGGCTCAGCCACTCAAACGGAGCGTTCCGGTTGACCTGCCTGATCTCGTCGATGATGAGTTGCTTCGTGAGCATCCTTGCGCACTCCTGCGCGGCCCTTCGCCGCGATCTCCTCTATCGGCCGAGTCGCCCTCGGTCCCACACTCTCATGGACGCAATCGAATTCGCGCGGTGCTTCCCGCGACTGGCTCGTGGGCCGGTGTGGCTGCAGGGCGGCGCCTGTGGCGCGGTGCTCTCGATCCTTCTTCTGTGCGGACCAGTCGTGGTTGGGATTGGGGGATGCACAACAGATAGGGCCCGGACCGAGTCCCGCGCGTCCGAGGGCGGGCGTCGTGACCGGCGTGATCTGCACTCGCGCTCGCACGAGACCGTGGTCAAGGCCGAGATTCACCCCGAGCCCTCCGCCAGCGCCGCACGCGCGGGCGACGCGGTGACCGCGGTCAACGCGAGCGAACTCGGAATAGGCGGTGATTCGTCGCGAGCCGCGGGAGACGATCGGCTCGAAGAGGGCAGGGCCTCCGCCGCGAGCGGGGGGACGGCGAGCGGAAATGTCGAGTCCAACGCCGAAGGCTCCGCGGGGAGTTCGAATGCGGCCCCAGTCGTCGACCCCGGAGCTCGCGCGGTGGTCGAGGCCCTTCCGGTCATTCGTGGCGAGACCACCACGGTGAGCCTCGCCGGGCTGCGCAACCACAGCCGCGCGACCCAGGCGGAATTCGTGGCCATGCGCGGGCGGTTGATTGTGCTTCTCAATGACGCCGCCGGTGCAAGCGGACCGCGGTTCACGGCCGAAGACGACCAGCCCGTCGCCGGAGAGCTCGCCGGGACCGCCTATCTCCTCGATTCCGCAGCCGAGCCGACCTGGGAGCTCTACCTGGTCTTCCATCGCTTCGGTGAACACCCGTTCGTGGCGGAGGGACCGGCACGCCTGATCGGCGCACCTGCCACCGCCCGACTGGACCCGCCTCGAGGCTGGAATCGACGGCGTTGAGGCCTGGCCTGGAGCCGCGAGTGAAATCGACGCGGCCTCAATCCTTACAGAGTGGCCTACCTTCCCCAGTTCCACGAGGGAGCACTGCGATGGGCTTTCCCACTCTGATCCAGACTTTCGACGAGCACTTCGGCGTCTTCCTGATGTCTTTGATCTTCCTGACGTCGGTGATCATCACCGTCGTCAAGACCATCGCCAACGTCATGACCACCTCGTCCCGCGAGCGAAGCCGCCGGGAGATCGCCGCCTACGTCGCCGAGGGCAACATCACCCCCGAGCAGGCCGAGCGATTGCTGAAGGCGAGCGTGGACGGACGGAGTGTGTGAGCGCTTCGCTCTGTCTTCTCACGCCGACTTGGGCTCGATTCGCTCGAGGCCGCCGACGTACTTGCGAAGCGGGACGGGGATGGTCACCGAGCCGTCGGCGTTCTGGTGGATCTCGAGCAGCGGAATCAGCAGTCGCGGGCTGGCCGCGACGGTGTTGTTGAGCGAGAAGCAGAAGACGCTCTTCCCGTCGCCGTCGCGATAGCGCAGATTCAGGCGTCGGCACTGGAAGTCGCCCAGCCGCGAGGCGGAGTGGGTCTCGCCCCAGCCGCCGAGGGGTCGGCCGTCCGGGCCGTTCTCACCGCGACCCGGCATCCAGCACTCGATGTCGATCATCGCCTCGTTCTTGGGTCCGAGGTCGCCGGTGCAGCAGGTCAGCAGGCGGTAGGGGAGCGAGAGCGACTGGAGAATCGACTCGACGTACCCCAGCATCGTGGCGTGCCACTGCCGCTGCTCGGCGTCGTCGGCGCGACAGATCACCACCTGCTCGACCTTGTCGAACTGGTGGATGCGGTAGAGACCGGCGGTGTCCTTGCCGGCGGCGCCGGCTTCTCGCCGGAAGCAGGTCGACACCGTGACGTACCGCCGCGGCAGGGTGCCGCCGTCGAGGATCTCGTCGCTGTGCAGACCCATCAATCCGACCTCGCCGGTTCCGGTGAGGAAGAGATCGTGCCCGGCGTTGCGCCTGCTTTCCTCGATGTGGTACGCCTGTTCGCGGCCCGCCGGGAAGAAGCCGGTGCCGACCATGCACTCCTCGCGCACGATCACCGGAACCGACACGGGGGTGAAACCATGCTGCTCGACCATGGTGTCGAAGGCGTAGCGCAGCACCGCCGAATGCAGCCGCATGCCCATGCCGGTGAGCACGTAGTGACGCGTTCCAGCCATTCGCACGCCGCGCTCGAAGTCGACCAGTTGGAGGTCGCGGACCAGCTCCAGATGGGTCTTCGCAGCGAAGCCGCGCTGGGCCGCGAAGGTCTGGTTGGGATCGAATCCCGCAGGCGACCAGCGGCGGCTCTCGACGTTGTCGTCGGCCCCGGTCCCGCGGGGGACGTCGGCTGCCGGCGGCTGCGGAACCGCGAGCCAGAGTTCGTTGAATGCCGGCTCGATCTCGGCGAGCTGCCTTTCCAAGGCCTGCACTTCGGCCTTGAGGGCTGCGGGCCGCAGCTCGAGGTCCTGCAACTGCGACTCGAGGGCGTCGCGATCCGCGCCGGGTGCGCTCTTGAGCTGCCCCTTCAGCCGCCCGAGCTGCGGGCCGATCTCCTTGGAGAAGCGATTCTGCTCGGCGCGGCGCTGCTCCAGCTCGGTGAGGACGACGCGGCGCGCTTCATCGAGTCGGATCAGGGCCTCGACATCCACGTTCATGTTCTTGTCGCGGGCGCCCTGCCGAAAGCGCTCAGGAGTCTCGCGAAGCTGCTTGAGATCGATCATGGGGCGGCAAGTCTACCGGAGGACGATGGCAGTGGATCTGCCGCCTGGCCCGCCTCCAGAACTGCCTCCCACTCCTCCACCGGCTCCATCGCGTGTGCCGCGCCGATGGGTCTGAGGTTGCCGCTACCATCGGCCCTTCCTTGGCCGTACCCCGCGCAATCCTCCTCGCCAGCCGGTCTCGACCGGAGATCGCCGCGCACGTCGACGAGGTGCGCCGCGTGCTCAGCCCGTATGTGCACTTCGTGGGCGAGTTCGAAGCCAGTCACGATCCGCTTCCCGCCGATCTCGACGCCGAGATTGCCGTCGTCCTCGGCGGGGACGGCACGCTGCTCGGCCAGGCCCGGCGGGTGCTCGATCGCGGCATCGCCCTTCTGGGAGTGAATTTCGGACGCCTCGGCTTCCTCGCGGAGTTCGACTGGGAGACCTTGGTCGAGACTGCTCCCTTGGTCTTCAACGGCAGCGCACCGATTCGCGAGCGGCTGGTCCTCTCCGCCTCCCTCTCCGACGACGGCGGTGAGCCGAAGCATGTCGGGGTGGCCATCAACGACTGCGTGATCACCGCGGGACCTCCGTTTCGGATGATCGAACTGCACCTCACCGCCGGCGAAGAGATCGGTCCACGTCTTTCCGGTGACGGCATCATCATCGCCACGCCCGCGGGATCGACTGCGTACAACGTCTCGGCGGGCGGACCGATCGTCCATCCCGATCTCGATTGCGTGGTGGTCACCGCAAACGCGGCCCACAGCCTGGCCTTCCGACCGGTGGTGCTTCCGGCCTCTTCGCCACTTCGCATCGCCATGATCCGAGCCAACCCCGGCACCACCCTCATGCTCGATGGCCAGAGCACGGTGCAGCTCCGCGCCGGACAGGTGGTGCACGTCCGCCGCCATGAACGCCGCGCCCGCTTCGTGGGCAATCCCTCGCTCACCTACTGGGAGACGCTGGTCGAGAAGATGCGCTGGGCGGCGCCGCCGACCTATCGGGATCGCTGAGTTGGGACGGGGGACGCCCCGCCACTTGGGGCGCAGCCCAACTCGCTCGGCCGTAGACTCCGCTGCCGCGTTCGACGCCGCACCCGGCGTGATCATCCGAGGTGGTGAATGACGGCGTGCGACCGTGCATCTCGAGGGCCCATTCCGATGAACTCGACTCGCTCCTGGTGGTCCGGCAACCGGCCGTCGCTCCGTGTCACTTCCACCGGGGGGACGCCGATTTCCGCCCCGATCGCCGCGCTCATCGCCGCGCTCATCGCCGCGCTCATCGCCGCGGCGACACTCGTGGGCCTGGATCGTTCGGCGGGCGCGGCTGCTCCCGCGAGCGTCGCGAGTTCTCTCGCGACTGCGGAACTCAACCAGTCGGGCCGGGAGTTCGCTGACGACTGGTACTTCGATGGGGCCGAGCGACCTCGCGATCTGCGGGCCCTGGAAGGCACGGCGGCACCCGAACTCGATTGCGCGGAGTGGATCGGCGACGCCTCGACCATCGAGTCGCTTCGCGGCAAGGTGGTCGTCATCGACTTCTGGGCGACCTGGTGTGGCCCATGCATGGCCGCCATCCCCAAGAACGTGGAGATGGTGAAGTCGAAGGCTGACGCGGGGCTGGTCCTGATCGGACTGCACGACGGCAGCAGCGGCTGGGACAAGGCCGCCGGCGTGGTGCGCGACAAGGGCATCAACTACCCGGTGGCCAAGGATCGTGGCGAGAGCATCAAGCGCTACAAGCTCAGCTTCTGGCCGACCTATGTGGTGATCGATCGGGCCGGAACGATCCGCGCCGCAGGACTGCTTCCGGACAAGGTTTCCGCGGTCGTCGAGAAGCTCCTCGCCGAACCGCCGCCCGCGGGACTCGGTGGAGCACCGGCCGGCCATCCCGCGGAGTGGTATCTGGGTGGAGCGACCCGACCGAAGTGGCTCGCCGCGGCGGAGTCGAAGCCCACTCCGACCCTTCCCGCAGCCGACGAGGCCAATGCGGCCGAGCGATGGTTCGGCGAACCTCTCGAGCCGGCGGCGACCAGGGATCGCGTGGTCATCCTCTGTTTCCTCTCGGGCGAGAGCGAGCTCTCACTCAAGGAAGGTGCGGCGATCTCCGAGTTCGCCGAGACCTACCGGGCCCAGGGGGTGACCGTCGTTGGGGTCTGCGATGCGCGGAGCGACTGGACTGCGGCCAAGGCCCGCTTCGCCGAAGGGGGCATCACCTTCCCAATCGTGCAGGACGCGCCCACAGCGGCGGCTGCGGGAGCTCCCGCAGCCGGCGGTGCGGCGCCCGCTCGGGCCATCGTTCCCGGGGCCGCGGACGCGTCCGGCATGGAAGAGATCGACATGGAGGCGGAGATGATGGCGATGGACGTGCTGATGGCCGAGTCCGGAGGCATCGTCATCGACCCCGGTGGAGTTCCCGCAAGCGCGATCGGCCCGACCGGCGGCGCCGCCGGCGCGGTTCCGCCACCAGGCACTCCTGCGCGGCGCGGGG
The DNA here is from genome assembly GCA_964465255.1 of uncultured Isosphaeraceae bacterium. Lineage (GTDB taxonomy): Bacteria > Planctomycetota > Phycisphaerae > Phycisphaerales > SM1A02 > CAYXKH01. Next base: position 10,104 of record CAYXKH010000024.1, on the reverse strand, counting down.
CGATTGCCGAATCGCTCGGCATTCGACTGGCGCCCGTCACCGTCGTGATCGGCCGCGATGGCAAGATCTTCGCCGCCGGAATCCGCCGCGACAAACTCGCCGAGGCCGTCGGCAAAGCTCTTGCAACCGGGGGGTGATGGCCCCGGGCCTCGCGGTTTTCCTCACTTCCCTCGGCACACTCCCCTCGCTGCTCTTCCCCATGCTTCCCACTCAAGCACCATTTGCCGCGACCATTCGGGCCCAGGTCGCACGGACCGTGGTCGGCCAGGATGTGGTCGTCGAGCGCATCCTGATTGCGCTCCTCACCGGCGGTCATCTCCTTCTTGAGGGTGTGCCCGGCATTGCCAAGACGCTTCTGGTGCAGGCGGTGGCGAAGGCGGTGGATCTGCGCTTCGCGCGGGTCCAGTTCACCGTCGATCTGCTGCCCTCGGACATTCTCGGTTCGGAGATCCTCGACCAGCGCTCGAGCGAGTTTCGGGTGCACCGCGGTCCGATCTTCACCAACCTGCTGCTGGCCGACGAGATCAACCGAGCGTCGCCGAAGGTGCAGTCGGCACTGCTCGAGGCGATGCAGGAGCGCAAGGTCTCAATTGGCGACAGCACGCACGATCTGCCGGCGCCCTTCCTGGTGATTGCCACTCAGAATCCGATCGAGCAGTCAGGAACATTCGAACTTCCCGAGGCCCAGCTCGACCGATTCATGCTGCGACATCGGCTGACCTATCCGACGCCCGAGCAGGAGACGGAGGTCGTGCGTCGCAGCCTGAACCTCGGACTCAAGCGAAGCGGCGACGGCGCCGTGCCGATGTCCGCCTTCGACGCAATCGACGATCGCTCGAAGCTCCACATCAGCAACCTGACTGAGGCGATGCGGGCCGTTCTGGAGGTCCACGTCAGCGAAGTGTTCATTCGCGACTGCGTCGAGCTCGTGAATCTGACTCGACGCCATCCGGACATCGAGCTCGGGTGCAGTCCGCGCGCGGCCCTGGCCCTGGTGCACGCATCGCGAGCTCGAGCCTTCATCGCCGGTCGAGACTATGTGGTGCCGGAGGACTTCTTCGCCCTTGCCGACGACGTCATCCTGCATCGCATGCGGCTTCGCTACGAGGCGCTCGCCGCAGGTCGGCGGGCAGGCGAGGTGCTGGCCGAGATCCTCGGAACACTCACGTGAAGCTTCCGCCGCCCGACGAACTGGCCCAAGGCGACTTCGAGATGGTCGTGCGCCGTCTCGCCGACGACCTCGCCTTCGGGATGGATGCGTCGCGCTTCGTCGGCAGTGGTCTCGAGTTCGCCCAGTCCCGCCCGTATCAGCCGGGCGATTCCGTCAGAGCCATCGACTGGAGGCTGACCGCCCGTCTCGACAAGCCCTTCGTCAAGGAGTACGAGACGCTGAAGCGCATCGGAGTCTGCATCGTCGTCGACACCTCGGCCTCGATGGGCGTCGGTTCGACGCCGCTCACCAAGCACGACCTCGCCATCTGGATGGCCGGCGGAATCGGCCTGCTTGCCCAGCGGCGGATGAGCCCGGTGGCAATCGTCGGCGCGGGTGAGCGCAGCACGCGCCTCGAGCCGAGTCTGCTGCGCGGCGACCTCTGGCGGGTCCTCGAGCCGCTTCGCGCCGCGGCCCGTGACGAGAGCACCACCCTCGCGCGGAAGCTCGATGATCTCGCCCTGCGGCTGCGGCGGCGCAGCGTCATCGTGGTGCTGAGCGACCTGCACGAACCGGATGCACTCGGGGCGCTCGGGCGCATCGCCCAGCGGCACGAGGTGTTGACGCTCCATCTGATGGATCCCGCCGAGCGCGGCCAGCTCCGGGCCGGCTTCCTCCGCGCCCGCGAGGCCGAGAGCAGCACCACCTTCCTCGCCCACGGTCGCACCGCGTGGCTTCGCGAGGGCGCCATGGCGAGCGAGCTGGCCCGCAGCGGAGTCAGCGCCGTCCGATTCCGGACCGATCAGGAGTTCATCGCCCCGCTGCGGCAGTTCCTGGCCTTCAGACCCAGTGTGGGTGGGGGGCGAAGTTGATCTGGCGTTTGCGAGGCGCAATCGGACGCGCGGCGCCCCGTGTCCCGATGGCGGTCCCGCTGGCCGCTGCGCCGATGGCGGCGCTGCTCGCCGCGCTGGTCGCGACTCCGACATGGGCTGCGGCCGCGGCTCCCTTGTCGCCGGCGCCGCCGACGACGATGGCCGCTCCTCCGGCATCGACGGCACGCGGCCTCACCGGGGAGCGGGTCATCGAGAGTTCACGACCGCTTCGAGCGAAGGTCGAGCAGAACCTGCTCTCGCCGATTGTGCTTCGCATGTCCGAGTTGACCTCGCCGGGGACGCCCGAAACCAACGCGGATGCGGCGCCGCCGCGGGTGCGGCGCTACCGGATCGAGTTCATCGGCGCAATCGTCGGCGAGTTCGATCTTCGGGACTGGATCGAGGACATCGATGGCCGTCCGGTGGCCGATCTCGACCCCATTGTGGTGCGCATCGTCTCGGAGCTTCCGGCGGAATACGGAACCGACCTCTTCGCCAGCGGACGCGATCCGCTGACCTTCCGCAGTCACTATCGGTTGGCGATGGGGCTGCTCGGCGGCCTCTGGATTGCGGTGCCGCTGGTGTACTTCGGACGGCGGATGCTGCGCCTTCGACAGGTGCCACCGCCGCCCGTGGCAGTCCCTCCGGCGACGCTCGCGGAGCAGTTGCGGCCTTTGGTCGACGCGGCGCAGCGCGGTCGACTCTCGATTGCCGAGCAGGGACGGCTGGAACTGCTGCTCCTTGGGTTCTGGCGCGAGCGCCTCGGGATGACCGGGCTCGGTCACTCGGACTCGATTGCCCAGCTTCGCACTCACCCGGAGGCGGGACGACTGCTGCTGGCAGTCGAGCGATGGCTGCACGCTCGTCGCCCCGAGGGCAAAGCCGCCGACGGAGACGAGCGCAGCGTGCAGGAGTTGCTGAGCCCGTACGCGGGCAGCGTCGCGATTGCCGAAGGTGCCCTCCCATGACCTTCGCGCATCCGCTCATTCTTCTGCTTCTGACGGTGCCGGCGCTGATGCTCTGGGCCATTCCCATGCGCGCGGCGGGGGTGGTATTGCCCTTCGATCACCACGTCGCTGCGCCCACGGGATGGCGACGACTCCGCGCTCGACTGCTTGGTGGACTGCTCACCCTGTTCGAGTGCGTTCCGCCGCTTCTTCTTGCGGCGGCCATTGCCATCCTCGCGGGGCCGCAGCGGCTGCAGGCGCCGAAGGACGCCCGCGAACTCACCAACATCCAGTTCTGCCTCGACGTCTCCGGGAGCATGGCCGTCGAGGATCGGTACGACATGGCCAAGGAGGCGGTGGAGAAGTTCATCCTGGGGCGCGAGGGCGATGCCTTCGGACTGACGCTTTTCGGCTCGCAGCAGATCCGCTGGACGCCGCTGACCACCGACCTCAGCGCCATCCGTGGTTCGCTTCCCTTCGCCGATCCCCGCCGTCAGCCGCGGCACATGGGCGGCACCATGATCGGCGCCGCCCTTCGCTTCTGTCGCGACAACATGATCGCCGAGACGGAGCGTGGCGACCGACTGATCATCCTGATCTCCGACGGCCAGAGCTTCGATCTGCAAGGCGAGTCGGCAGGCGAGATCGGCGACGAGCTGCTCGAGGCCGACATCGTCGTCTACCACGTGCATGTCTCCAACGATCCGGTGCCCGAGGAGGTCGTCGAGATCTCCGAGCGGACCGGGGGGGAGTCCTTCCAGGCCAGCGATCCGGCCAGTCTGGAGCGGGTCTTCACGCACATCGATCGCATGCGGCCGGCGCGATACACCTCGCTCAGCACCGTGCCGATGGACTGGTTCACACCCTTCGCCCTGATCGGGACGGCGCTGCTCGGCGTCCATCTCGTCGGTCTCCTCGGCATTCGATACACACCCTGGTAGTGGTCGCCCACGCCCCTTTGCATTCCATGCTCCTCGCGTCCTCCATCGCCCTTGCCGTCGTCCTCGTCGCGGCCTTCGCCGAATGGGTGCACGCCCGGCGGATTGCCCGAGTGCGGCACCTCGCCTTCGGTCGCGCGGGAAGGCCTCCAGCCTGGGCTCGAATTGCTCCGCCGCTTCGGATTGCGGGGGCTGGCGCGGCCGCGTGGGGCTTCGTGGTGCTGGCCCAGTTCGATCCGGTCGAGGTCGACGCGGATCCCGCGGGCGACGCGTCGCGACATCTTCTGATCTGTCTCGACGTCTCGCCCAGCATGCAGGTCAAGGATGCCGGTCCCGAGATCGAGAAGCTGAGTCGAGCGGCGTGGGCTGGGCGGATCGTCCAAGGGGTGCTCGACCGCATGGACATGACCGAGACCCGGATCTCGGTGGTCGGCTTCTACACCGACGCGCTCCCGCTGGTCACCGAAACCACCGACAAGGAGGTCATCCGCAACGCTCTCGACGGGCTTCCGATGTACGTGGCCTTCGAACCCGGACCGACCGACATCGCCAAGGGGCTGATGAAGACCTTCGAGATCGCCAAGCCCTGGGCTCGCGACTCCACCATGCTCCTCATCGTGAGTGACGGCGACGCGTCCGCGACGGTGCCACCGCCGGTTCCGAGTTCAATTGCCGACGTGATCGTGATCGGAGTGGGTGATCCGGTGAAGTCGACGGTCGTCGGCGGGCACAGCAGCCGACAGGACTCGGCCTCGCTCAAGCAGATCGCGGTGCGGCTGGGCGGCTTCTATCACCAAGGAAACACCCGCCACCTCCCAAGCGCCGTCCTCGACGGGCTGACGATGATTGCGCCGCGGGGTCGGGGGGCCCTGTCGGTGCGCGATCTGGCGCTTCTTGCGGTGGCTTTCGGCTGTTCCTCGCTCGCCTTCACGGGTCCTTTGCTTATGCTCTTCGGCACGCCCCGCGCTTCCGCGTGGCGCCTGCGGAGACCTGAGCCATGCTGAGCCAGTCGCCTTCCTCCTCAACCGATCGTCGAGCCACCGCCGAGGCGCCGCCTCGCGAGCAGTCCGCCGCGACCTCGCTCCGACGCCGTCTTCCGTGGGCGCTGTGGGCCCTGGTCCCGGTCGCGGCGCTCTCATTTCACTACGGCCCAGGCCAGGCGGCGTATGTCGAGGATCGCGCTGCCCAGCTTCACGCAGTGACTCTCGAAGCGGAGCGATCCGCCGACACGGCGCAGCAGGCCGCGTATGCGCTTCATCTCAAGGCAATCGAAGCGCGTCGGGCGGCGCTCCTCTCGCAGTCGCCCGAGGACGAATCCCGAGCACTCGAGGCGACCAGGGCCGAAGATCGCGCCTACGAGGCGGCGTCGCAAGAATGGAAGAAGGTCGTCGTCGAGAGCGAGCGAGTGCTCGAGGCCCTCGGCGAGAGTTCTCCGGACCACGCTCGCGTGGTGCGCGTGGGACGCGCTCGTGCCCTGGTGCGATCGGGCGAGATCTGGCCCGGCATCGCCGAACTCGAAGCGGTCCTCGGTGAACTCGAGTCGGCCCTCCTCGATGCTGCGGACGCAACCACGGCCGGGCCTGCGTCGGAGTCGGCTCGAGGCGATCTGGCTCGCCTCGAGCGCAGCACGCGCGAGGAGCTGGCCACCGCGAACTACTACGGGGCTCGACTGCTCCGACTCTCGGGCATGCCGCCGCAGGAGTGGATGGTCGAATCGGGGAAGGCCCGACAGCAGTTCCGCTACCTCGCCGAGCGATCCGCGGGTGCAATTGGCAGCGACGAGGCGACCTCGTTCGCCGCGAGCGCGCAGCGCAATCTGGAACTGGTGCTCAATCTCGAGCAGTCGGCGCTGGTCGAACTCCAAGGTCGACCGCTGCCGAAGGAGTCGCCGTGCCGCGGCAATCAGGCGAATCGGGCCGGCCAATGCAAGAAACCCGGCAAGAAGCCTGGCGATCGGCCCGACGGGCGCGGTGCGGGCGGACTGCAGGACATCGGTGCGGGCTGGTGAGTGAACAGATGATGACCACGCGGCAGAGCGTCTGGGTGACATTGACAATCGTTTCGGGGCTGGCGCACTCGGCCCTCGGACAAGCGAGCGTTCCCGCGGTGCGAATTGCTCCCGCGACCTCGTCCGCCTCCAGTTCGAGCGTTGTCATTCAGGCGGTCCCTGCGCAGAGCGGTGCGGCGGCGGCCCGGGCAGCGCCGACCGCAACGACCCAGCCGCCCGGCGCGGCCGCAGCCGCGGACGAGACTGCTGTCGCAGGCGCGGCGACGGCGTCCGCCGAGACCAGGCTTTCGCCGACCGAGACCATCGACCTGCAGCGGGAGTGGGCCGCCGCGAGCGACGAGGAGAAGGCCGCGATTCGGGCCTTCTACAAGGATCTCGGCATCGACGTCGACAGCGTTCTCGCCAAGGCCCCGCCGCTTCCCGGCGCGCCTCCAGAGCAGTCGCTTCTCGATCTCCTCAAGCCGCTCGACTTCGCCCGTACTCCGGCGGCGATTCTCGCGGCGCGTTCGGCCATCGGCTTCGGCACCGTCGCCAAGCCGGAGCATGCCGCCAACGACGTCGTCGCCAAGTGGCTTCACCTTCAGATCATGGCCGGCGAGTGGCCGGCGGTGTCGGAGTTCATGCGGACGCTGCCCGCCGATCAGAGTGCGGCGATCTACGCCCACATGCTCCAGTCGCTGAATCGACCGCCGCGGAACAACCCGCAGGCCAAGGTCGATCCCGGACTGCTGCCCGAGGAAGTCCTCGCCGTCGCCGCCTGCGCCCCGGCCGAGCTTCTCGACTGGCAGGTCGACGTGCTGGCCCAGTTCCTCAAGATCGCCGCCACCCGATACAGCACCGGACCGATGCTGGCCGCGATTGCCGAGGGAAGTGGCCCGTTCGGCACCGCCGACGACGCGACTCGGGGGCGCACCGTCCGATTCCTCGTCAACGCCGGCCTGGTGGTCGAGGCCTATGCCTACTTCCCATCACTCGACGATGCCCGGGCCCGCAAGGACGCGGGGGCGCTGGTCAATCACGGTCGCTATCAGCTCGATCTGGCGGCGTCGCCTGCAGGAAGCGCGGATGCCGAGTCACTGCGGCGCGCGGCGTGGCAGCTCTTCGCCGAAGTCACGCTGATGGCCGAGGCCGAGGCGGCGATGCGGCAGGACGCCCTTCGCCGAGCCATCGACCTGCTTCCCTCGATGCCGCCTGCGGAAGCCTCGGTCTGGCTGCGCGAGGTCTTCTCCAGCGCTTCGATTGCGCCGGCTGCGCTCGAGGTGATTGCCCTGAAGGCACTGGCCCTGCGGAACGCCCGCGTCGACGTCGCCCAGCGCGTGCAGACCATCCTCACCATGAAGGAGTCGGTCGACACGCTGCTGGCCCAGACCGGTCTCGAGGTTTCGCAGTTGCGGGTCCCGCTCCGCATGCTCACCACCGCCCTCGTCGGCGAGGCCGAGATGGCCCTCGAAGGCGGCCAAGGCCAGGGTGGCATGGGCGGCATGGACGGCATGGACGCGGGGTTCTTCAATCCCTACGCGATGCGGCAGCAGGGGACTCGTCCCGAGGAGATGCAGCTTCTCCTCAAGGCGATGCCTGACGAGCGTTGGCTGGCGGCGCTGGAGCCGAGCCTTTCCACTCGCGCCTACCACGCCACGATCGGCGTCGCCACCGGTGCCGACGAGATCGATGTGGCCCTCGAGGTTCTCGCCAACGCCGTGCGCCGCCATCCGGCCCAGAGCGTGGAGTTTGCTGATCGCTTCCTGCAGCGCTGGCAGACCAAGCTGGTGCAGCCGGTGCGATTCGACGAGGACATGTACTTCTACGTCGGCTACGTGGGAAACCAGATGGCCTCGGCCCCGCTGACCCGCGGACGGCAGCGTCGGAATCTCGATCGACTCGGCACGCTGATGACCACGCTCGACGCAATCGGCGTCAACCCGCGGCAGCTTCCGAGCGTGGCCGCGCTCTTCAAGGCATGTCACGGCCGAACCGAAGTGTTCACCCGCGAGGGGATCGAGGCGGTCTTCGGGCCGATCGATTCGCTGGCGCCGCGGACGGCGGCGTCGCTCGCGGAGCAGATGCGCAGCGGTCTCAGCGGCGACTGGCGCGATCGGCGGGCCCAGGAGCAGGCCGGGATGAAGCGCTCGGTGGCCGAGATCGGCGAGATGGTCGAGCGCGGATACGCACTGGCTCTCGAACTGATCGAGTGGGCGCTGCGGGCCGAGCCGAACTCGTGGCGATGGGCGGTCACCAAGGCGGGGATCGCCTTCGATCGGGTGCAGTTCAAGCAGGCCGAGCAGAAGGCCGATTTCGCGGCGTACAACCAGTACCGCAAGGAGGCCTTCGCGGCCTTCGCCCAGACCGCGTCGCGCTATGCCGAGCTGGTCCGCGGCGGCAATCAGCGCGACGATCCGAGCGTCTATCTCGCCTGGTTCAACGCGGCGGTCGGCGCCACCGAACTCAACTACCTCACCCGCGACGATCTGCTGGTCGAAGGCTCGCCGCAGGACGATCAGATCGATCTCATCAGGAAGGCCTTCGCCGAAATGCCCGACGACGCCGCCCAGCGGCATGTCGCGGCGTTCGCCGGGGCGGTCAACACCGCGCTTCCCTCGGTTGCCGCCGACGTCAAGCCGCGGATCGTGCGGCACGCGCTGCGGATCATCGGCGATCACCCCGCGGGAGCCTCGCTGCGTCGACTCGCGGATCTCTATCAGGATCTCGTCAAGGACGAGATCAAGCTGCGCCTCGCCGTGGACGGAGACGATCGCGTCGGGGCCAACCGCCAGTTCGCCGCGACGCTTTCGCTGCGCTTCACCCAGGCGGTCGATCGCGAGACCGGCGGCTTCAGCCGCTATCTCCAGAACGACGTCTGGACTCGGGTGGGAAACACCTACCGACCGACCAACTACCGCGACCAGCTCAGGAAGGATCTGGAAGCGGCGCTGCGCGACCGCTTCGAGATCGATGCCATCGGCTTCTTCGAGGCCCTTGCTCCGCCGCGACCGGTGAAGGAAGCGGGCGAGGATGGCTGGCTCGAGAAGCCCGTGGCCTATCTGGTGCTTCGCAGCAAGGACCCGAGCGGCGATCGGATGCCCGCGGTGTCGATTGACATGGTCTTCAACGACACGCTCGGCCCGGTCACCCTGCCGGTCGTCAGCAACGCACCACCGATCGAGTGCGCCTCGCCGCCGGCGCCGCGGCCGACCCGCAAGCTCGAGGTGCTCCAGACCGTGGACCTTCGGGACATGCATGACCGCGAGAAGAAGTACGCGGTCACCCTCGAGGTCGCGGCGAAGTGCGAAGGGGTCGTGCCCGATCTCGGCGAGCTCCTCCCGGGCTTCCGCGAGGCGCTGCCGGGGTACTCCGTGGCCGCCGAGGCCATCGAGGTGCGTCCGGTCAACGTGCTGGAGAGCGACAAGGCCACCAGCGCGATGTTCAGCAGAGGATTCTTCGGCGCCGCGGCCAAGCCCGACGACACCGAGTACGCCAGGCCGGACGAGCATGGCATGTACCGCCTGGCCACCGAGCGCTCGTGGATGGTCACCTACACGCCGACCGGCGGCGCGGTCGGGACTTCTTTTGTGATGCCGACCCTCGCAGAGTCGCTGGATGGTGCGCTGGTCTCCCGGCAGTACGCCGACATGGACGTGGTGACGGTGACGGCCGCCGTCGTGCCGGTGTCGCCGAGCGTCTGGACCAGCGGCCGCATCAGCACGGCGGCAGTGGCCGGTGCGGGTCTTGCCACGGCGTTCATCCTCGTGGCCCGTCGCCGGCGACGTCAGCCGGCCGCCCTCGAGCGCTCCGCGCTGCCCGCGCGGATCACACCGCTCAGCACGGTGGCGGCGCTGCGCCGACTGGAGAGCGATTCCAACGGTCGGTTGGCTCCAGACGAGCGTGAGTCGCTCGGGCTCGAGATTGCCGCAATCGAGGCCAGGTACTTCGGCCGCGGCGGCGACGCCGGCCTGAACGGCACGACCGAATCCGATCTGCGCCGCAGCCTCGAGCGCTGGATCGCTGTCGGAAGGTGAGCAGACCGGCTGCGCAGGGAGCAGACCGGCCGCTGCGCGGCTGCGCAGGGGGCAGCAGCGGGTTGCACGTCTTGGGGCGTGGGCTGCGATCTTCATCAGTCGGAAACCGCGACGCGCTGCCCCCGCGAAAGCGAGTGTCGGCCCGGAGGGCCGAACGGAGCGCTCTGAATACTTCG
>CAYXKH010000023.1:0-22145 GCA_964465255.1 uncultured Isosphaeraceae bacterium | reverse complement strand
CCAGATGTGCAACCCACTGCTGCCCCCTCCGGCTCGCTCCGCGAGCCGGGAGCCACGCGCCACCCAATCCCGCTCTCATCCCACGCGCACCCGCGCCCTCCCCGCCCCCCCGCTCCGCGGGGGCGGCGTGCTACCCTCACCCCATGCCTCAACCCCGCTTTGCTGCGGCTCCTTCCGTCCTCATCGCACTCTCGGCTCTCGCGGTCGTCCTGAGCTATCAGGCGGGCGCGAATCGGTCTGCGCCACCTCGTCCGGCCACGGTCGGCACCATCAATCTCGGCCGAATCCTCGAGGAAGTGACGGAGCGGGCCGAGTGGGATGCGCGACTTCGCAGCATGGAGGAGCAGCTTGGTGCGGAAGCCCGCGGCAAGCAGGAGGCGGTCAACAAGAAGAAGGAACGCCTCGAAGCGCTCTCGCAGGGACCCCAGTGGGGCGCCCTCCGCGAGGAGATGGCCATGGACATCCTCGAGGCCGATGCCTGGTTCAAGTTCGAGCGGGCCCGTCTCGACCGGGAGCGTTCGCTGATGTGGCAGGACCTCTACAAGAGCGTCAAGACCGAAGCGGACAAGCTCGCGCTGGCCGAAGGACTCGATCTCGTGCTGGTCAACGACAGCCTTGGAGAGATTCGCAGCACCGGCGATGCCCAGACCTCGGCCGAAGCAGTCGTCTTGCAGCAGATCACGGCGCGACGACTGGTCTTCGCCAGCAAGGAAGTCGACATCACCGATCGACTGATCGTGCGGATGAACAACGCTCGAGTCTCCACGCCGGCCGGCGCCGGCGGCGCCAACAAGCCCAAGTGACCGCAAGTGACCTGACCGCGTCCGTCTTGAACGACTCGCGCCGCCCACGTCGAACCTCTCTCGAACCCGGACTCCCTCTCATGACGACCTCATCGCTTCGCTCCGCCCGGCCGGGATCGCTCGCCGTTGTCGTAGCAGCCGGCATGGTGCTTCTTGGCGGATTCGCCTTCCTCGGCGGCGCCTCGCTTCTTGCCAACAAGCCCGCCGTCGCCGCCGCCGTCGACCTCGAGAAGGTCTACGACGGGCTCGAAGAGCAGAAGGCCGCGGACGCCGCGCTCGAGAGCATGGCCGCCGCAATGAACGCCGATGGCGAGAAGCGTCGCAAGGCCCTCGACGACCTCCGCGCCGAACTTGAGAGCTTCAAGCCGGGCAGCCCCGCGTTCAGGGAGACGAGCAACAAGATCGAGCTCGAACTGCTCCGCTACAACGCCCTGGTCGAGTTCAACCGCCAGAAGATCGAGGCCCGCAGAGCCGAGTACATCCGCGGCATCTACGCCCGTGTGAAGGAGACCCTGGCGACCCTCTCCAGGGAGCAGGGCATCGACATCGTCTTCCTCGACGACTCCATTGCGCCGCTCGATCCCTCCGATGCCCAGCGGACCATGCAGCAGATCTCGGCCCGTCGCATGCTCTACTGCAATCCGTCGCTCGATCTCACCGAGCTCCTCACCACGCGAATGAACGACGTCTTCAAGGCTTCGGGCGGCCTCGCGCCGACCACAGCCTCCGGCTCGACGCCCTCGGGGAGCTGAGCATGCCTCCCGACTCGGCGACGTCCTCCGGCCATGACCAGCGCATCGACGCTCTTGCCGCGTGCGTCGAAGGAACGCTCGTCGGCGACGGCGATCTGGTGGTGCAGGGCCTTCAGACAATCGACGACGGCGGCCCGCTCGAACTCACCTTCATCGGCTCGGCGGCGCACGCCTCGCGCTGGCCCGCGTCCCGCGCGGGTGCGGCGGTCGTCACCGACGGCCTGCTGCCGCGCGAACCCGATCCTGCGGGTCGCCCGCTGATCTTCGTCGGCGATGCCGATCTGGCGATGATCACCATGCTGGAGCGATTCCAGGTGGCAGAGGGCCTCCCGCAGCAGGGGATCGACCCCTCGGCGGTCGTCGATGCCACTGCGACGATCGCTCCCGACGCCTCGATTGGCGCGCATGTCTCAATCGGCCCTGGGTGTTCGGTCGGCCCTCGCGTGGTGCTTCATCCCGGCGTGCGGCTGTATGCCGGCGTGGAGATCGGTCCCGACTGCGTGATCCACGGCAACGTGGTCATCCGCGAGCGGTGCGTGCTCGGCGCCCGGGTGATCCTCCATCAGAACGTCTCAATCGGTGCCGACGGCTTCGGCTATCGACTCGATCCCACTCGCGGCGGGCTCCGCAAGGTGCCACACCTCGGCAACGTCGTCCTCGACGACGATGTCGAGATCGGGGCGAATTCCTGCGTGGACCGGGCCAAGTTCGGTTCCACTCGCATCGGCGCGGGAACCAAGATCGACAATCTGGTGCAGATTGCCCACAACTGCCGGATCGGACGGCACTGCGTCATCGCCGGGGCGTGCGCCATCGCCGGCAGCGTCACCATCGGGGACGGTGCCCAACTGGGAGGCGGGATCTGCGTGAAGGACCACGTTGAGATCGGGGCGAGAGCCCGGATCGCGGCGATGTCGGGAGTCATCACCAACATCGCCCCGGGTACCAAGGTCGCCGGCATCCCCTCGCAGGACTCCGTGACTGCGTTGCGGCAGATCCTGGCCCTGCGTAGACTCCCCGCCTGGATCAAGCGGCTCGAAGCCTCGGGTGACGGGCGTGCAGAAGGCTCCGGCGGCCCCAACGCCTGAGACCGCGCGTCGGACTCGACGTCTGCGTCCAGCACCCCCGGGAGGCCTCTGCTTCCTGATCCGTGCGTTGCCATGCTCCAGACCGCTGCCGCCTCAAGCAACTCAGTCGTCCCCTCGCGTCAGCGGCAACATTCGATTGCCCGACCGGCGACTGTGCGCGGCAAGGGCCTGATGCTGGGTGAGGACGCGGTGGTGACCTTCGAGCCGGCCCCGGTCGACCACGGAATCGTCTTCGAGCGCACCGACCTGCCCGCCCCGGTGCGAATCCCGGCGCTGGTGACCAATGTGACTCCGCGAGCCCGGCGGACCACGCTCAAGTCCGGCGAGGCCACCATCGAAACCGTCGAGCACTGCATGTCCGCGCTGGCGGGACTGCGGATCGACAACCTGCTGATCCGCATTCACGGTCCTGAACTCCCCTGCGGCGATGGCTCCGCCTGGCTCTTCGTCGAGGCCCTTCTCGAAGCAGGAATCGTCGAACAGGACGCCGCCCGGCGCATCTTCCGGCTCGAGGAACCCATCGTGGTCGAGGAGAACGGTGCCATGCTCGCGGCGCTGCCCCATCCGGCGGCCGCGGACGGGCCGAGCGAGGAAGGCATGCAGGTGATGTTCGATCTCGACTACGGACCGCAGTCGACGCGCATCAAGCGGCAGGTCCACGCCTTCGCCTCGGGCAACGGCGACTACGTCCACGACATCGCCAAGGCCCGCACCTACAGCCTGCGGGAAGAGGCCCAGTCGCTCTGGGAACGGGGCATGTGCCGCCACCTGACCCCGCGGGAGATGCTGGTGATCGGCGAGGACGGGCCCATCGACAACGCCTACCGCTACGACAACGAGCCGGTGCGCCACAAGGTGCTCGACATGCTCGGCGACCTCTATCTGGTCGGCTGCGAGATCTCGGCCCGGCTGGTGGCCCATCGCTCGGGGCACGCCCTCAATCGACGCATGGGACTGCGGATCCTCGAGCAGATGGCCGCCCGCGATCGGCAGTTGTCGCTGCAGAACGGCCGGGTGATGGATGTCCGCGCCATCCAGCGACTTCTCCCCCACCGCTATCCGATGCTGCTGATCGATCGAGTGGTCGAGATCGTCGAGGATCGACGGGCGGTGGGCATCAAGAACGTCACCATCAACGAACCCTTCTTTCAGGGTCATTACCCGCGAGTGCCGATCATGCCCGGAGTGCTGATCGTCGAGGCGATGGCCCAGCTCGGCGGACTGCTGCTGAGCAAGAAGCTGGAGCACACCGGAAAGATCGCCGTGCTGCTCTCGCTCGATGGTGTCAAACTGCGTCGCCCGGTCGTTCCCGGCGACCAACTGGTGATCGAAGCCGAAGAGGTTCGGGCCAAGGCCCGCACCGGACATGTGCGCTGCCGCGCATTCGTGGAAAGCAAGCTCGCGGCAGAGGCGGAGATTCGTTTCATGCTTGTCGATGCGGAGCAGGAGTGACCAGCGGCCCATCGCTCGCCGACAGTTGTCCAACGATGCAGAGGATTCATCCCAGCGCAATCGTCCACCCCACCGCCCGCATCGCCGGCGATGCCGTGATCGGGCCGTACTGCGTGGTCGGCCCCGACGTCACCATCGGTGCCCGCACGCGGCTGCTCAATCACGTGGTCGTGACCGAACTGGTCGAGATCGGTTCGGACAACCAGATCCACCCCTTCGCGGTGATCGGCGGCGAGCCGCAGGATCGAAAGTTCCAGGGCGAGCCCACCCGCTGCGCAATCGGCGATCACAACGTGATCCGCGAGCACGTGACCATCCATCGCGGCACCGGCAACGGCGGCGGAATCACCCGGATCGGCAGCCACAATCTGGTGATGGTCGGCGTGCACATCGCCCACGACTGCGACCTCGGCGATCACCTGACCCTGGCCAACCAGGCGATGCTCGCCGGTCATGTCCGCATCGAGGATGGAGCGACCATTTCAGGTGGCGTGGGCATCCATCACTACGCCACGGTCGGCACCTGCGCCTTCGTGGGTGGTCTGGCCCGCATCGCCAAGGACGTCCCGCCGTTCATGATCGTCGAGGGCAATCCCGCCGAGGTGCGGGGCCCGAATCGAATCGCCATGGAGCGACGCGGCTACGCCGAAGAGGACATCGACGCCATCAAGGAGTGCTACAAGCGGCTCTTCCGCGACAACGGCGCGCCCATGATCGACAAGATGGCGGCCCTTCGCACCGACTTCCCGGAGTGTGGCCCGGTCCGACGACTCTGCGACTTCCTCACCGCGATGGCCGAGGGAATCCACGGCCGTTCGCACGAACTGTCGCGACTCGACGACAAGCGATCGTTGAGGTTGGAGTCGATTGCGGAAGCGGAAGTGGAGTAGCTGGAAGCAGGGTTCGTCGGCTTCGCCGACCGGGTTCGTTGGCTGCGCCGACTGGGTTCGTTGGCTGCGCCGACCGGGTCGTGTCGGCTTCGCCGACGACGACTGCGGTGTGCCGCGTGCGCGGCACCCTTCTCAGGCCGGAAATGCCGCCGAAATGGGGGACGCACGAACTTCTCGCACGCGTGAGCGGCGACATATCCGGCGATTCAGTTGGGGTTGCCCGACGGCCCCGCTCACTCGGACGGCCCCCCTGAACCACTCGGCT
The DNA here is from genome assembly GCA_964465255.1 of uncultured Isosphaeraceae bacterium. Lineage (GTDB taxonomy): Bacteria > Planctomycetota > Phycisphaerae > Phycisphaerales > SM1A02 > CAYXKH01. The sequence goes on along the minus strand of CAYXKH010000023.1, from coordinate 16,895 downwards.
CGACGGCCGTGGAGGCGCAGCCGGAGCGGTCGTCGTGCCGAGCCGGAAAAGGTGCCGCGCACGCGGCACACCTCATGAATCGGCGCCAGCCGACGAACCAGTCGGCGCCAGCCAACCACCCGTCGGCTTCGCCGACGAACTCACTCCTCCTCGTCCGCTTCGTCTTCTTCCTCTTCCTCTTCTTCAGCGACGACGTCGTCCTCTTCCTCTTCTTCCTCAAGCTCTTCGTCGTCCTCGTCGTCGTCCTCGTCGTCCTCGTCGTCATCCTCCTCTTCGTCTTCGTCTTCGTCCTCATCGTCTTCATCGTCGTCGGCGGCGAACTCGAACTCGTCCTCCCCCTCCTCGTCCTCGTCGCCCCAGTCCCCCACGAGTTCGGCGGGTTGGGCCGGTTTCACCAGTTCGCCGAGCGCCCCAATTGCGCCGAGCGAGCTGCCGAAAGGCGACGACGCGGCGAGCAGCATCGCTCCAGCAGACATCACTCCGGGCACCAGTGCGCCAGGCGCGAGCATGACCGGGAGCGCAGGAAGAACGCCCCCGGCGCGGAGGAACGGGGCCGCGAGCGAATTCAGCGGACGGGGATCGATCAAAGGACGACTCATCACGCTGGACTCCGGACACCTGAACTCGGCGAGGTGGACGCACATGGTGCAACTCCGATACTGGTTGCGGGACCGATTCAACGGGGCGAACTATACCTCCCGGCGCGCGAGCGACAAGTCACTCGGACCGCAACCCCGCCCGGTCGCAAAAACGAGGGCGGGCAGGCCTCGCACGCATGACCATCGCCGTCCCCGAAGCTCCCACCGAGGCGATCGCCTGAGTCGCCGCGTCGAATTCAATCGGTCCCCAGCGGAACGGCAGTGACTGCGCTGCTGGTCGAGAGCAGCAGCCACCCGTCGATGACCTGTGCAGTTTCGAACCGCTGCCCCAGCGAGGTGAGTTGAAGTGCGTTGCCAATCAGCTTGCAGCCCTGCTGTCGATCAAGCTGATAGACCCGGTAGACGTACTGAGTGCGACGGGTGCCTTCCAGCTCGATCTGTTCGCTGCCCAGACTGCTGACGACCAGAAGTCGGGTTTCGCCGGGGAGCGCCATCCGATAGTCCCGGTCGTCGGCGCTGGCATCCATGCCAATCAGACGCCCGGCTCGGTCGAACTCGACCACCCGCTCTTCGAAGTGGGCAATCACCGAGTGATCCACCAGCACCTCGCGGAGGTGCGGCCCCACGCCCTCGCCACGCTCAGGCATGGCGAACCCCGCGTCGCTGCCCGCCACCGCGCCGAGCGCGCCGGTGCCGGTGCGGATCGTCGAGAGTCCCTCGGCCGCATCGGCCACGAGGGCCCAGCCACCCACGACCCAGGCCCGAGCCGCGTTGACGACCGTCGGGTCGAGCTGTCGCCAGAGGGTGGAGTCCGGAGCATCGCCGCCCGGCTCGAAGCCCTCGACTCCGATGTCGGTGCCGGCCAGCGCGACCCCGTCGGGAGACGCGCCGACCCACGGCACGCGATCCGCGCCCTCGAGCCCGTGTCGCCGAAGCACCTCGCCGCTTCGCGGATCGACCGCAATTGCGACCGAGCGTCCCATGGCATCGGCTCCGCCGATCAGCAGCAGGTCGTCATCGGCCCACGTCGACTGCACCGCCGCGCAGAGGGGCGCATCGCTGCGCCAGACGATCGTTCCGTCGCGCACGTCGATGGCCAGGCAATCGCCGCTGCGACGCACCAGAAGGAGGCGCGACCCTGCGAGGATGGGCACGATCTCGGCCGGATCGAACGGCTGTCCGCCAATCAGAAGCTGTTCCGGTCCGGCACCTCCGGCGACCGCCGGAAACTCGGTCTTGATGCGGGCCAGATTCCAAAGCACGCGTCCTTCATCGGGCTCGATCAGGGCAATGCCCGGCGCCGCCACCGAAGCGCTCCAGAGGAGCAGCCCGCGACGATCGAAGCAGAGGATGCGGGGATCGGGATCCTCGAAAGGAACGCTCCACCGCTCCTTCAGATCGGCATCGAGCAGTCGCACCGCGCCATCGGCGAAGAACGGAACGCGATCGGTCGGCGCACCCATTGCCGCCGCTGAGATCCCGCCCACGCCGCGCAGCAGATGTCCGGGGAACTCACGAGCCTCTCCGGAGAGATCGCCGAGCCGTGCGCGAGCCACCAGCGCCGGAGCGCCGTAGCCGATCAGTTGCCGGCGCCATTCGCTGGCGCGAACCGTGACCGCACCGGACTGCAGTTCCTCGTCGCCATGCAGGACCATGTACTCGTCGAGAAACGCCGCCGCCCGCGCGGGGGCATCGGACTGCTGGGCGGTCATGGCCACCGCCCCCGCGAGACGGCGCCGCTCGTCCGCGTCGACGCTCCCCAACTCGGCGGCCCTCCAGAGGCGGGACAGCACCGCGAGGGCCCGCCCGCCCTCGCCTTCTTCGAGAAGTCGCGTCGCGGCCTGCTGGGCCGCATCAATGGCCGCTGGCGCGAGTGGCCAGCGGTGAGTGATCTCGATCAGGGCCTCGGTGGACGCGGCGGTGCCGAGGGCGGCGAGCGCCTGGTCGGCCTCTGCACGTCCAGGTGCAGCCCCACTCCGGGGCTGGGCGCGGCGCAGGGAACCGAGCCGCGCCAGCGCGGTGATGCCGGCTGCGCGCGACTCGCGACGATCCGCGACCAGCGTTCTCGAAAGGGCCATGTCGCCGACGATCTCGGCCCACGAGCGGGCCGCCTCGTCGACGCGACCGCGTCCCGCGAGCCACTCGCCGTAAGCCAGCAGATGTCGGGCCCGCTCGTCGGGGGCCTGGGCCACCGCGCCGATCAGGGCATGAAGCGCCTCGCCTTCCTGGTCGAGCTTCGCCAGGCCGGCCGCATCGACGCGCAGCAGGCGCTGAAGAAGCTCCATCCGCCCGCCGGGGTGCCGCAGGGCGTCGGCGGGGTTGGGAGCGATGTCCGCGTCGAGAGCCGCCTTGGCCAGCCGCCCCGCTTCCATCGCCACATCGAGTCGACCCGCGTGGGTTGCCAGCGAAAGAAGCGCGAGGGCCCGATCGGGATCGCTCGGGTCGTCGTCGATGCGCTCCCGCAGGAACGCTTCGGCCGCGTCGAAGGGCATGAACGCCCGCACGGAGTCGTGGGTCGCCAGCAGCAGTTGCGGGCCGACCACGAGCGGAATGCCGGGGTCGGAGTCGGCCACCAGCGTGGAGGCGCGACCGCTGTCGGCGTCGACGAGGAGGACGCGATTGCGCATCGGGACGACCAGTGACCGGTCGACCGCCTGCACGCGACCGCGAATGCCGCGCCGTTCATCGGCAATCAGCTCCGGTTCGTCGGCCAGTTGCGTCGACAACGCCCAGCGCAGAGTCGAGAGGTCGTCCACCGCGAAGCAGGCCACGTCGCTTCCCACCGCAATCACCAGTTCCTGCTGATCGCCCGCGGCGGGGATGTGCAGGAAGTACCGCGGCTGTCCCCACGAATCGGCCAGCCCCACCGGAAACTCGCCGAGGGTCGAACCATCCTCGCGGGAGAGCAGCAGTACGTGCGTCTGGTCCGGCGCCAGGGTGAGGATGCCCGCCGAGGTGATCAGCGGCGCCGCGATCTCCCAGGGCTCGCTCTCGTAGCGAGGGTCCCGCACCGGCACCGGCAGGCGTCGCAGCCAGCGGATGTCACCGGTCGCGGCGTCGATCGACGCGACGGCCCCGGTCGAGACGGCGACGAAGATCTCCCCGCCGTCCATCACCGGTGTCGAGAAGGGTCGCAGACCGCCGAGCCGCACGCCGCTCGAGGAACAGATGTGACGTCTCCAGAGCAGACTGCCATCGCGGAGATCGAGCGCCAGCATGTAGGTGACGCTCTCGAGCCGGTTGTTCACCTTCCGCGCCAGGACATGCACGATGCCCTCGTCGATCAGCGGGGCGCCATGTGGAAAAAGTCCTTCGAGCTCGTCGCCGCTGCCAAGCCTGGCAATGGGCACCTGCCAGCGGATGGCGCCGGTCGGCCTATCGAGGCAGACCACATGACTTCCGCCCGATCGACCCACCGCACCGGCGTGGCCGACGTAGGTGACCAGCGAATCGCCGGAGGCGGCGATCGAGCCGATGTCGCCGGCGCCGCCGCTGTCTGCGGGACCATCGAAGCCGGGAAGTTCGCGGGCCCAGCGGGCTCGCCCGCTCAGGCGGTCGTAGGCCCGCACGACCGTGCCCTCGTTGATGTAGGCCATGGCGTCGACGATGGTCGGCGCCACCGTCAGGAGCGAGCCGCGGGCCCGCATCAGTTCGACGCTTCGCGGCTGGAATCGGGCCACTTCATCGCGCCCGTTGAAGGAGCGCATGAAGAGGGCCTTCGGCGTGGGCTCGGCCGAGAGCAGGTGCCACTGTGAATCGCCCGCGGGCAGGCCGCTGCTGCGATCGAGCGGCGTCACTCCGACGCTGCGCTGCGGCAAGCGACCTTCCACTCGAATGCGATCGAGCGCGGTCCGCCCCGCAGCGGCGATCGTCGCCAGCTCGCCGGCCGGTCCCTCCTGCAGTTCGTCGAGCGTCCGCACGAAGGACTCGAAGAGCGGGCCATCGCCCTGCGAGAGTCCCGCGGCCATGCCTCCGATCACGGCGGCATGGGCGGCGGCCGCTCCACCTTCGTTCGCGGCCTGATTGGCAGCGAGATCCGGATGCCCTGCCAGTCTCTGGATGCGGCGAATCGATGAGACGAATCGACCCGCTTCGAGATCGCCCTGGGCAAGGCGCAGCGACGCATCGAGTCCGGCGCGGGTGAGAAGCGAGTCCCGTTCCACGTCGAGGAGCTCTCCCGCCTCCAATCTCCGCTCGGCCACCGGCCCGACGCTGTCGCGGTAGCGCTCCAGAAGCTCTGGATGCCGCAGCAGAAGTTCGTTGGCCACGTCGCGGACCGGACGGAAGCGATCGGGGTCGCCGCGTTCCGCCGGAACCAGCTTCGTCGGACTTTCGCGCAGCACTCGATCGATCAGGCGCAGGGCCTCTGCGGGATTGGTCGCGGCCTGATCCTGGGCCCGCTGAAGGAGTTCCCATGCCGAGGGCGAGTCGTCGACGGTGACGGGACTGCCGATCTGGGCATGGAGCGGCGACGTCGACGGCAGCATCCACGGCGCCAGACAGACCGCCACCGCAGCCACAATCGACATGCGGCGTGGGCGAAGGATCAATTCGAAAGTCGGCGGTCGTCGAAGCATGCGGATTCCAGTCCTTCGCCCCGCGCCGCGGAGCGCCGCCTCAGGGCGACCGGGCGAGTGCCCGGATCGTACGACCTCGGGCGAGGGCCCCCGGCCTGACGGGACGTTTGTCGAGGGAGTGGTAGATTGCCCCGATGCCACGACCAGCCGAAGGCGCCATGCCAGTCATGTCAGTCAGGTCAGCGGCTCTCGCTTCAGGCCGCGCTGGCCGCATCTCCGCGCGGGCGGCGGTGGTCGCCGGTGGCGCTGCACTCGGCACACTCGGGGCTCTCTTCATGGGGGGATGTGGGAGCCGCCCGCCGGTCATCGCCATCGAGAGCGCCCGCGTCGAATCGCGGGACGGCGAGCACACCCTGCTGCTGGTCGATCTGGAACTCGAGAACCCCAACGACGTCGAACTCGTGCTCCAGAGCTTCGACTATCGCGTGGTCGCGGGCGATGGGTTCACCGGTCGACGACGAGCCGGCGTCACCCTTCCTCCGCGGGGCAAGGCCCGCGTCACGCTTCCTGCGGTGACCTCGGGCCTGTCGGGGACGGGCGTCGACGCGACTGCACGGCTCAACGGCACGGTCCTCTTCCGAAGCGGCGATCCCGTCGAGCAGGCCCTCTTCGACGCCGGCATCAAGCGACCCCGCGGATCCTTCAGCGGATCGGTGCCGGTGAAGTGATCAGGGCGGCGTGTCGACGGCGGCGTGGTCGCACTGATCATCACCACCCGTTCCACGCCCGCGTCACTCGTCGCGCCGCACGCGCACGGCCGCGTCGCGGCTCGAGGCCAGGGCCAGATCCATGAGCCGCTGATGGGTTCCGAGTGCTTCGGGGGCATCGGGCGCCAGTCCGTCGAGCGTGCGCGGGTGGTAGCGCCCCGACCAATCCATGTCCCAGCCGCAGCGGCGATCGGCGAGGCAGATCTGGATGTTCTCCCAGAGCCGCGCCCGCAGGGCCCGCCGCGCAATCGGCGCGGCCGCCTCCACGCGCACGTGAAGGTTGCGATACATCCAGTCGGCGGAGCCGATGTAGAACTCGCCATCGAGCGGATCCTCGGCACCGTTTCGGAACCAGTAGATCCGGCTGTGCTCGAGGAATCGCCCGATCACCGACATCACCCTGATGTTCTCGCTCAGCCCGGAAACTCCGGGACGAAGACAGCAGAAGCCGCGCACGATCAGAGTCACCTCGACGCCCGCGGCACTGGCTCGATAGAGCGCGTCGGTGACCGCACGATCCTCGAGCTGATTCATCTTGGCGATGATCCGCCCTGGACGTCCGGGGCGGTGCAGGGCGATCTCGCGCTCGATCGCTTCGACGAACCGTCGCTTCATCGTGAGCGGCGCCACCAGCAGCTTCGAGTACTCCCGCTGTCGTGAGCGGCCGGTCAGGTAGTTGAAGAGGTTGACGACATCCTCGGCGATCTGCGGATCGCAGGTGAAGAGGCCCCAGTCCTCATAGAGCCGGGCGGTCTTGGAGTTGTAGTTGCCCGAGCCGATGTGCACGTAGGAGCGGATTCCGTCCGACTCCTGCCGGACCACCAGGGCGATCTTGGTGTGGGTCTTCAGACCGACGACTCCATAGGCGACGTGCACTCCCGCGTCCTCGAGCTTGTTGGCCCAGAGGATGTTGCGGGCTTCGTCGAAGCGGGCGCGAAGTTCGATCAGGCAGGCCACCTGCTTGCCGTTCTCGGCGGCGCGGACGATCTCCCGCACGAAGGGGCTGTCGCCGCTGGTGCGGTAGAGGGCCTGCTTGATGCAGAGCACCTTGGGGTCGCCGGCGGCCTCCTCGATGAAGCGGCCCACGGTGGCGTCGAAACTCTCGTAGGGATGATGGACCAGAAGATCCTCGCCGCGGATGGCCGCGAAGAGATCCGATTCCTTGCCACTCAGCGCCGCCGGCACGATCGGGCGCCACGGCGCGTAGCGATGCTCGGGAATGTCGAGATCGGCGATCTGCGAGAGCGACAGATAGTCGAGCAGCCCCGCGGACTCGTAGATGTCCTCTTCCTGGAGCTCGAGTTCCTCGGTGAGGAAGCGCAGCATGCGCGGGTCGGGCGTGCTGCCGACCTCGATCCGAACCACCCGGGCGAAACGCCTTTCGCGAAGCTGCTGCTCGATCTCCTGCATGAGATCCTCGGCGTCCTCGTTGTCGCGCTCGACATCGGCGTTGCGGGTCACGCGGAAGGGCAGGACCTTCACGATCTCCATGCCGGGGAAGAGGTCGTCGAGATTGTGCTCGACGATCTGTTCGAGCGAGACGAAGCGGCGGCCGGCGGAGAGCGCCAGCCAGCGGCTCGAGAGCTGCGGGATCTTCACGCGGGCGAACATCTGCTCGCTCTCGCCGGGTCGGCGAAGCATCACGCCCAGCGATTCACTCAGGTTCGAGATGAAGGGGAAGCGATGGCCCGGATCGACGGCCAGCGGCGTGAGGATCGGGAAGACGTTGCGTCGATACCACTTCTCGGCCTCGACCTTCTCGGCCTGGGTCAGTTCGTTCCAGCCGAGAAGATGGACGCCGATCTCCCGAAGCTGGGGGACGATCTCGCTGCGGTAGCACGCGGCCTGCCGCTCGATCATGGGAATGACGCGAGCCCGGATCGCCGCGAGCTGCTGGGCGGGCGAGAGGGCGTCGTGCGGCGGGTTGATCCCCTCCTCGACCTGACGGCGGAGTCCGCCGACGCGCTTCATGAAGAACTCGTCGAGGTTGCTCGCGGCGATGGCCAGGAAGCGCACTCGCTCGAGGAGCGGCACGCGCGGGTCGGTGGCCTGGAAGAGCACCCGATCGTTGAACTCGAGCCACTGCAGCTCGCGATTGAGAAAGCGACTGGGGTCGTCGAGCGGCCCCGGCGTCGGGCCCGGCTGATGCGTCGGCGCGGCGTCATCGAGCGAGCGGGCGGTGGCGGTCCTGGGGAGAGTCATGGACGGTTCATTCTGCCGGAGGGCGCGGTCGCGGGATCAACCGGGGGCGGCGGTCGCCAGACGGCGGCGCATCCGGGAGCCTCGGTGATCCGCAGCGACGCCAGGCGAACCCCCGAGGGCAGGAGACGCTCGAGCGACTGCCCCAGATGTTCGGCGATGCGCTCCGCGCTCGGGTTGACCCGATCAAACGGCGGAGTCACGTTGAAGTCGTTGTTCCGAAACGGCGCGACGATCTGGTCAAGGTGGTGTTCGAGTGCGTGGAAATCGCAGAGGAGCCCATCGGCATCGAGCGAGTCACCCGCGACGGTTGCGGTGACCTTCCAGTTGTGGCCATGAACCGGTTCTCGCGCTCCCCGAATCACGATGGCATGGGCGGCGCAGAACTCCGTGTCAATTGAGAGCTCGAACGCGGGGCGATGCACGGGGCGATGCACGGGGCGATGGTAGTCGGCGGCTGCGTTCGAACCGCACGCCCGCTACCTTTGCCGACTCATGGCCCCCTCCCCCTCCAAGGCTCCGCTCATGCTCTCGGTTTCGGGAGCGCGGGGCATCGTCGGAACGTCGATGACGCCGGTCGTGGCCGTCGAGCTCGCCGCCGCCTTCGGTTCGTTCCTCCGCAGCGGCCGTGACCCCCGACCGGCCGTCTGCCTCGCCCGCGACGGCCGGCCGTCCGGTGAGATGCTCGGCGCCGCCGTCACCGCGGGGCTGCTGGCCATCGGCTGCGATGTCATCGATCTGGGAGTGGTCATGACCCCGACGGTCGGCGTGATGATCGACGTGCTCGGCGCCGACGGCGGCATGGTCGTCACCGCCTCGCACAATCCCATCGAATGGAACGGCCTGAAGTGCCTCGATCACGAAGGACTCGCACCGCCGCCCGCGCAGGCCTCGGAGATCATCGAGCGCTACCGGGCCAAGCGCTTCTCGTGGACCGCTGTGGACGGAATCGGCGCGGTTCGGCATGACGATCGCGGCGTGGCTCAGCACCTCGAGCGGGTGCTGCGGCTCGTCGACGTCGAGGGCATCCGCGCCCGACGCTTCACCGTCGTCCTCGACAGCGTCAACGGCGCAGGCTGTGTCGCGGGTCGCACGCTTCTCGAACGACTCGGGTGCGAGGTGATCCACCTGAATGGCGAGCCGACCGGGCGCTTCGCCCACACCCCCGAGCCGATCGAGGCGAACCTCGGCGACCTCTGCGCGGTCGTGGCCTCGCGGGTGAACACGACCTCGCCGGCGGTGGTCGGCTTCGCCCAGGATCCCGATGCCGATCGCCTGGCGGTGATCGACGAGACCGGCCGGTATGTCGGCGAGGAGTACACCCTGGTGCTCGCCGCCAAGCGGGTGCTCGATCGACACGGCCCCGGGGCGCTGGCCGCGAACCTCTCGACCAGCCGGATGATCGACGACCTGGCCGCGCGGTATCCCGGCGCCCGCGTGCTGCGAAGTGCAGTCGGCGAGGCCAACGTGGTCGCGGCCATGAAGCCGGCCAAGGCACTCCTCGGCGGCGAGGGCAACGGTGGCGTCATCGTGCCGAGCGTCTGCTGGATCCGGGACAGTCTCTCGGCCATGGCTCTGGTGCTCGATCTGCTCGCAGCGGAGTCGACTCCCCTCAGCGCAATCATCGCCAGCCTGCCCCGCTACGAGATGATCAAGCACAAGTTCGAGCTGGCCGACGTCGGCGGAATCGAGGCGATCAAGCCGGCACTCGCCCGCGTCGAGGCCGCCTTCGCCGACGCCCGAGTCAACAGCAGCGACGGCGTCCGGGTGGATTTCGCCGACGGCTGGGTCCATCTTCGGCCCAGCAACACCGAGCCGATCGTGCGACTGATCGCCGAAGCCGGCACCCGCGAGCGGGTCTGGGAGCTGATCGACGAGGTCGCCGTCGCCGCGGGACTTCGGTGAGTCGCAGGCCCTGCGGCGAGGGCACTCGTTACCATCGGCTCCTCCCGTGCCCGCGCTGATTCCCCTCGCCAACTGGATTCGCCGACAACCGATGCTGCGCCGCGCTGCGCACACCGCGGTGAGGCTCATCCCCGACGTTCCCTGGACCACGACCATCGCGGGGCTGGGGCCGGTGCGCATCCGACTGCGACGCAATCGCTGGTTCCTGTGGGAGCGCTTCGGCCAGTACGACGGCCCGATCCTCTCGGCCTTCGCGACCTTCATCCGGCCCGGTGACGTGGTCTGGGACGTCGGCGCCAACATCGGGGTCTACACCCGGGTGATCAAGCAGTGGTTCCACGCCGGAGCGGTGATCGCCGTCGAACCGATGTCGGAGAACTTCGCACTCCTCACCGAGAACATCCGCCTCAGCGGGGCGAGCGACATCACCGCGCTCCAGATCGCCCTCGCCGACCGCTCCGGCGAAGAGACGCTCCAGATCGACGACGTGACCAGCGGCACCGCGGTGCTCGACAGCATCGCCGGCGGCGAAGCATCGCAGGGACGACGTTCGGTCGGGCTCCCGCCGCGGAGCGAGTCGGTGCGGGTGCGGACGGTCGATGAACTCGTCGCCAGTGGCGAGGTTCCTCCGCCCGCGGTCATGAAGATCGACACCGAAGGGGCCGAAGTGAAGGTGCTCGCGGGGGCCTTGCGGACGCTCCGCGACCATCGGCCGCGGCTGGCAATCGCCCTCCACGGCACCGACAAGGCCGAGGGCACGATCCGGCTTCTGAATGAAGCCGGCTACACCTGCGCCGGCGATACCAAGGCCGCCGACGGCACCCGCGTGTGGCGCGAGCTCCGCGCCGAAGACGCCGCTCGAGTCGGCAACAACAACATCGTCGCGGCCTTCGATGGCGATCTCGTCCTCACCCGGCCGCCGAAATGGACGGTCCCGGGCACGCCCCCCGCTCCTGCCAGCAAGACGCCCGCCCCGCGCCCCACCGGAAACTGACGCAGCCATGCCTCAACCGACGGCACTGACCGCCCTGGTCATGGGACTCGGACGCTTCGGCGGCGGTCTCGGCGTGACCCGATTCCTGGTCGCGCAGGGCTACCGCGTGAGGCTGACCGATCTCGGCAGCGCGGAATCCCTGCGCGCCCCGCTCGAACAGCTTCGGCCCGAGATCGACCGCGGAAGCGTCGAGCTGCGGCTCGGCGGTCACGACGAGGCCGATTTCGCCGCCGCCGATCTGGTCGTTGCCAATCCGGCCGTGCCCCATCCCTGGGACAACCCGTTCCTGGGCGCGGCCGAGCGTGCCGCCCGCCCGATCACCACCGAGATCCGTCTGCTCGTCGAGCGCCTCGATCGACGACAGGCAATCGGGGTCACCGGAAGCGCCGGCAAGAGCACCACCAGCGCGATGGTCGCGCTCCTTCTCAAGGGGCTCGGCGTCCGCGTCCACTTCGGCGGCAACATCGGCGGAAGCCTGCTGGGCGAGCTCGAGCGGATCGCGCCCGACGATCGTGTAGTCCTCGAACTCAGCAGCTTCATGCTGCACTGGCTCGGCGACGAGTCGCAGTCGCGGGCACCGGGCTGGTCGCCCGCGCTCGGTGCGCTCACCAATATTCGCGCCAACCACCTCGACTGGCATGGCTCCTTCGAGCATTACGAGCGATCAAAGGGCAATCTCTTCCGCTTCATGCAGCCCGGCGATGTCGCCCTCCGCGGCGAAGATCCCCTCCCTGCCGAGTTGCGGCGTCTCGAGCTGCCACTGCGCGTGCCGGGAGCGCACAACCGGGAGAACGCACTGCTGGCCGTGCGGATCGCCTGCGCCGCGACGGGGTGTTCGCCGGGCGAGGCGGCGCCGCACCTCGACCAGTTCACCGGTCTGCCGCACCGCCTGGAGCTGATCGCCGAGCACGACGGCCGTCGTTACATCAATGACAGCAAGAGCACCACGCCGGAAGCCACGCTGCTGGCGGTTGCGGCCTTCGAGGATCCGGCCCGGGTCCATCTGATTGCCGGCGGCTACGACAAGAAATCGGATTTGAGCGCACTTGCCCGGCTGGGATCGAGTCTCGGCGGGCTCTACGCAATCGGCACCACCGCGGCGGCAATTGCCGGCGGAGATCCGGCGCGGCAAATGCAGACGCTCGAGAATGCGGTGGCGACGGCGATGGCCCGGATGCGGCGTGGAGACATCCTGCTGCTCAGCCCGGGCTGCGCGAGCTGGGATCAGTTCGAGAACTACGAGGCCCGTGGCCGAATCTTCGCCGAGTTGGTGCGCCGCGCACTCGGAGAGCCAGTTCCGCCTCAGGCCCGGACGTCGATCGACCAGAGGAGCGCCACCACGTGAACCTCGATTGCCCGTCCCTCGCCGACGGCGTCGACCTTCTCGTGGGTCTTGCCCTTCAGATTGACCTGCGACCCCTTGCACTCGAGCAGGCGGGCGATGTTGGCGATCATTTCGCCCTTGCGCGGGCTCAGCGTGGGGCGCTCGCAGATGACGGTGATGTCGATGTTGCCGACCCGCCAGCCCGCCTCTCGAACCAGATCCCAGGCCGCGGTGAGGAAGCGCGACGAGTCGGCTCCCTCCCACTGCGGATCGTCGTTGGGGAACTGCTGGCCGATGTCCGGCAGACCGACGGCCCCGAGGAGCGCATCGGTGACCGCGTGGAGGACGGCGTCGCCGTCGCTGTGCCCCACCGGTCCGGCGGGATGGTCGAAACGGATGCCGCCGAGAATGAACGGCCGACCAGGTCCTGCCGGAGGCCCCGGTTCGAGGCGATGGAGGTCGTAGCCATGACCCACGCGAAAGGCTGGAGGACGCATGGGGGGAATGTACCGCCGCGGGCCCAGGTCGCCCCGGGCGGTCGTCGCCGCAGGTGGGTCGAGCCGGCTCCGGCGAGCCGCGTGGCACGCGACGGCGCTGCCGAGTACCTTCTTGCCTTGATCGCCCCCGTGGCGACCCGCGAGGCCCGACCACCCATGATCACGCTGATGACGATGACGAAGTCGATCCGCCCCTCCCACGGCTCCTCGTGTGGGCTTCTCGCCTTGGCGCTGACGGCATGCCTCGTCGGCGGTGGCTGCTACAGCCCGAAGGGCGGACTCATGCCGTCCTCCTTCGGGGCGTGGACGTACCAGGCGACCGAAACCCGCGGCAAGACCTTCGCGCTGATCGACCTGCGCTCCAACCAGCCGCTCTTCGTGCAGGCGATTCCTGCGGGACAGCAGCTCACCGTGCAGTTTCTCGAGGGCGGTGGCGACGATCCGGTGCGGCGCCCGGACCGGATGGTGTACGAACTTCAGCCCATCGGCACCTCCACCGGTCGACTCACCAATCAGGTCACGGTGCCACCGTCGGCGGCGCGGCGCATCGACATTTCGGTGACTTCGGAGCGGCGCTATCGGGAAGAGCCCGCGGACATGATGTACCGCACCGACACGGCGGAACAGCGACCCGATTTCTTCAGCGAGCGCGGCGGCCCGCGGCCGGACTCCAAGCGACCGATGTATGACGGGTGAGCCATTGGCCCGCTGCCCTTCACGTTCGCTGCGGAGTGTTCGATGACGCCGACCCGACGCGATTCTGGCGGTCCTCGCGACTATCCGGCCATGGCCAGGGCTGCGGCGCCGTTGGCGTCGCTGGCCGACCGTACCGCGCAACTCGAAGGCGTCGTTGACGTTCTCTGGCGGGGGCTGTCCTCGAGCGGGCTCTCCTGGGTCGGCTTCTACCTCGATCAGCCCGGGGAACCCGAAGACGCCCGACTTGTCCTCGGTCCGCGGCACCCCAAGCCCGCCTGCTCACCGATTGGTCTCCATGGCGTCTGCGGGCAGTCGCTCCGCGGCCGCTGCGTGCGGATCGTTTCCGACGTTTCGGAGCTTGGACCCGACTACATCGCCTGCGACCCGCGCGATCGCTCGGAGATTGTGATTCCGATTCTCGACCGCGCCGCGGATGGCTCGCCCCACTGCTGGGCGGTGCTCGACCTCGACAGTCACGAGGTCGGCTGCTTCGATCAAGCGGACGCCCTCGGACTTCAGGATGTGCTGCGAGCGGCGGGAGTGACGCGAGTGTGAGCCGTCACGCCCGCGCCAGATCGCTGACGATGCCCTCGACCCGTCCGCTGTAGCTCGACACCTGGGGCTCGATGACGGCGTGGACCCGCGTGCCACGCGAGAGCCTCGGCGCGTGCACGGCGCCGTTCCACCAGATCACCTCGAGATGATTGCCGCGGGGATGCCTCGGGTCGGCGAGCTGGAGCTTCAAGTGCTTCTCCTTGAGAATCCGGGGCTCCCCCGCCACCACCAGATCGCGCAGCAGTATCGATGGCCGCGGGTTGCCTCGACCGAAGGGCGAGAGCCGGGCGATCTCGTGGACCGCCCGCGGGTCGAGTTCATCAAGTGTCGCGGCGCAATCAATGCGGATCTCCGCAACCAGAGATTCGGGCGCTATGCGACTGTTGGCGTGGGCAACCAGCGCAGTTCTGAACGCCTCGAGCGCCGCGGTCGGAAGCGCGAGACCCGCCGCGGCGGCATGCCCTCCGAACGTGGTCAGGTGGCCTGCGCATGCGGTCAGGCCCTCGAGAATCGAGTACCCCTCGATGCTCCGCGCCGAGCCCTTGCAGAATTCACCCTGCTGCTGCAGCAGAATCGTCGGCCGACCGAAGCGCTCGACCAGTCGCGAGCAGACGATTCCGACCACACCCGGATGCCAGGCCTCGTGGGCCAGCACGATGACCCGATGCTCGGGCGAATCCTGTCCCGACTGGAGCACCAGCTCGCAGGCCTCGGCGACGATTGACGCCTCGGTCTCCTGGCGAGCGCGGTTGAGCGAGGCGAGCTCGGCCGCGATGGTCGCCGACTCGTCCGCCGGGGCATCGGTGAGCAGACGCACTGCGTCGGCCGCGTGACCAAGGCGGCCGCAGGCGTTGAGTCGCGGCGCGAGCACAAAGCCGACCTTCTGCGAGTCGATCTTCTCGCCGGCCAGTCCTGACTCGCTGATGAGAGCGCGAAGACCCGGAATCGTCGACTCCTTGATCGCCCGCAGCCCCGCGGTGACCAGCACGCGGTTCTCGTCGATCAGCGGCACCACGTCGGCGATCGTGCCGAGAGCCACGAGCGGCAGCATGTCGAGCAGCACGCGGCGAAATGCTTCGCTGACCCGCTCGCTGCCGCAGAGCGTCGTCGCCAGTCGCCACGCGACCTTGTACGCCACACCCGCGCCGCAGAGATCACGGAAGGGATAGTTCGAACCCGACAGACCGGGATGCACGATGGCCACGGCATCGGGGAGGGCCTGGCCATCGGCGGGTGGATGATGGTGATCGGTGATCACCAGATCGAGACCGATCTCACGAGCCACGGCCGCCGGGCCGACAGCGGTCACGCCGCAGTCGACCGAGACGACGAGTGTGATCCCCTCGCTCGCAAGCTGGCGCAATGCTTCACCGTTGAGCCCGTATCCCTCGTCGAGGCGATGAGGCACGTAGCAGCGGAGGGCAAGATCCGGCGCCGCCACGCGGATCACGTGAAAGAGGATTGCGGTCGCGGTGATTCCGTCGACGTCGTAGTCGCCGTAGATGGCGATCTTCTCGCGGCGCTCGATGGCCAGGGCCACTCGCGCCACCGCGACATCGATCCCAGGGAGAAGCCCCGGATCGTGCAGATCGCTCAGCTTCGGTTCGCAGAAGCGGCGGATGGAGTCTGGATCGTGGATGCCCCGGGCCGCGAGGAGCCGGGCGAGGAGCGTGGGTGCGTGCTGCGGGTCCGCCACATTCTCGGTCGCACGCCCTTCCTCGAGAGGCGCGTCGAACCGCGGGTCGAGACGCGGACCCGCCTCTCCGCAACTCGCGGGCGCTGCGCCCTGCGGACGCCTCCAGCGGCGGGTGAGCCCTTGTTGCGTCGATTCAGGATCTTTCACTCCCGGGTGCACCGCCGCAGGGTACCGGGTGAGGCTCGGGGGCGATTGGGACGGGCAAGATTCGTCCAATTCGGCGCGAACAGATGGCCGCGCGGCTTGAGTGGCGAGGGGGAGCCCGCGATACTCCGGCTTCCCCCGTCTCCCTCGGAGCCCGACGCATGAGCGCCCGCTACAAGACCGTTCTTCTCTTCGGTGCCCCCGGTGCCGGCAAGGGCACCCAAGGCAAGATCCTCGGAAGGATCCCGGGCTTCTACCACCTCGCCTGCGGCGACGTCTTCCGGTCGCTCGACGTGCAGAGCGAGCTGGGGCGGAAGTTCGTCGAGTTCTCCTCCCGCGGCGAATTGGTTCCGGACGAGCTGACCATCGAGATGTGGCGTCAGAACATGCACGCCCAGACCGTGCTGAGCATCTACAAGCCCGCGGTCGACCTTCTGATTCTCGACGGCATCCCGCGAAACGCCGGTCAGGCCCGAGCCCTCGACGCCCACATCGACGTGCTGCGGATCATCCATCTGGTCTGCCCCGACATCGACAAGATGGTGGAGCGGATGAAGCGTCGAGCCATCAAGGAGAATCGCCTCGACGACGCCGACGAGAAGGTGATCCGCCGTCGATTCGAGGTCTACGACCGCGAGACCAAGCCGGTGCTGGCCCACTACCCGAAGGGCGCAATCCACGAAGTCAGCGCCATGGGCTCACCCGCCGAGGTGCTCGAGCACGTCCTCGAGGTGCTGGTGCCAGTCCAGAACACGCATTTTCATAATCCCTTGGTGTAGGGAGGGTCGGCTTCGCCGACGGGGCCCGACGGCGCCGCCGCCGCGTATGAGGTGTGCCGCGTGCGCGGCACCTGGTTCGAGGCCGGAAACCTCGCCGCCGACAGGGGACGCACGAACTCTTCATGCACGTGAGCAGCGGCATTCCCGGCGATTCAGTTGGGAGTGCGCGGATTACGGACTGGGATTACGGACTGGGATTACGGACTGGGATTACGGACTGGGA
>CAYXKH010000022.1:20509-22757 GCA_964465255.1 uncultured Isosphaeraceae bacterium | reverse complement strand
GGGCCGAACGGAGCGCTCTGAATACTCCGGCCCGGAGGGCCGAACGGAGCGCTCTCACAGCTCCGACCGGATGGCCCAGAGATCCGGAAACAGCGGCGTGAACAGCGTCTTGATCAGGTACTCGACGCCCGGGCTGCCGCCGGTGCCCATCTTTCGGCCGATGGTTCGCTCGACCATCTTGACGTGCCGGTAGCGCCACTCCTGGATCCCCTCGTCGAGGTCGACGAGCAGCTCGAGGATCTGCCGCACGCCGGGATGGTGGTGATAGATGTCGATGAGCGTCGGGTGCAGTTCGGGGCACTCCCGGGTCGGGTCGGTCGGCCCGCGCTGCGTCGCTTCCGGTGGCACGGCGAAACCGGAAGCCCGGAGGTACGCGAGGAACCCGTCCCACACCGTCGGTTCGGCAAGCCGGCGCTCCAGCGTCACTCGTTCGGGGCTGCCCACCGGATAGTTGTTGAGGGGCCCGGGCCGCTTGGCGCCGAGCAGGAACTCGAACTCGCGGAACTGCGAGGACTGAAAGCCGCTCGAGGATTCGAGTCGCGTGCGGAAGGAGTTGAAGGAGATCGGCGTCATCGTCTCGAGGACGTCGATCTGGGCCACCATCGTCTTCAGGATGGTGAGCATCCGCCGCAGCGTGGCCCCGGCCGAGTGGGGGTCGTTGGCCTCGAGCCGATTGCGCAGGCGACCGCCCTCGTGGAGCATCTGCTTGAACCAGAGCTCGTAGACCTGGTGGATGATGATGAAGAGCGTCTCGTCATGCTCCGGCCCGTCTGAAACGGGCTGCTGGAGCGAGAGAAGTTCGGAAACCTTGAGATACGAGCCGTAGGTGAGCGCCACGTCGCAGGGTATGGCCGACGACTCAGCCGATGGCCATCGCCGCCGCCGGCATTTCCGCCGCCGGTGGGACCGACCGCGCCCCGGCGTAAGGCACGCCCATCTCGCGACAGACCAGTTCGGCGGTGATCTGCGACGACAGGAAGATCACCGGCAGTCCCGAGCCGGGATGGGTGCCGCCTCCGACGAGCCACAGTCCGTCGAAGCCGGGAAGGCGGTGCTGCGGACGCCAGTGGAGCATCTGGGTGATGTTGTGGGCCAGATTGAAGGTGGCCCCGTGATTGATGTTCATCGCCCGCCAGTCATCCGGCGTGAAGAGCGTCTCGGAGACGACCCGACCCTCCAGTCCCTCGACCCCGAGGGCCCGTTCGATCTGGTCGTATGCGGCCCGGCGCATCCGCGGCGTCTCCGCCGGCCAGTCGATCGGTGCCTTGGTGTTGGGTGTCGGCACGAGGACGTAGACGCTGCTCATTCCCGCGGGGGCCATCGTCGGATCGATCCGCGAGGGGTTGCAGAGGTACATCGAGGGATCGTCGCTGAGCCGTCCGCGACTGCTGATGTCGGCCAGGTTCTCGCGGTACGAGGCCGAGGTGTAGATGGTGTGATGGGGGAGGTCCACCTCGCCGCGCACGCCGAGATACATCATGAAGGTGCTGCAGGAATAGCGGCGGGCGTCGATGGCCTTGTCGGTGTCGCGCCCGCGGAGCGATTCGGGCACCAGGTTCTTGAGGGCCCAGGCGGCGTCGGCGTTGACGATCACGTGGGCATGTTCGTGCCAGGTGTTGTCGACGCAGAGACCGCGGATCCGCCGACCGTCGAACTTGAGGGCCGTGACCGGCGCATCGAGGCGGATCTCGACGCCGAGCGAGAGCGCGGTCTCCGCCAGCGCCTGCATGAGCGCATGGCAGCCGCCGATTGGATGCCAGATGCCGTACTCGTACTCGATGAACGGCAGGATCGAGAAGAGGCTCGGGCACTCGAAGGGACTCATGCCCAGGTACTTGCTCTGGAAGCTCATGGCCAGACGCACCGACTCGTTGGAGAAGTACCCGCGGAGATGGTCGTAGAGCGAACTCCAGGGCTTGAGCTTCGGAGCCACCTTCAGTCCGTCGAGGGTCATCAGGTCGAGCAGGCTGGTGATCGGCTTCCGCAGGATCGGGGTCATCAGCCGCAGCTTGGTGCGGTTGTCGGCCATGAAGCGCAGGAATCCAGCGCCATCACCGGGCGAGATCGCCTCGAACTGCCGAGCCATCCGGGAGAGATCCTGGGTGGCGTCGATCCGCAGCGGATCGCGATCCGGCTGGCCGATGACCAGGCGGTACATGGGATCGAGCCGCCGCAGGTCCACGAGGTCGCCGAGCCGGGTGCGTCGCGGCGAGGGGCCATGCACAGCATGATCAGCATGATCAGCATG
>CAYXKH010000022.1:0-20409 GCA_964465255.1 uncultured Isosphaeraceae bacterium | reverse complement strand
GCACAGCATGATCAGCATGATCAGCATGCACAGCACGCACAGCATGATCAGCATGCACAGCACGCACAGCACGCACAGCATGATCAGCATGATCAGCATGATCAGCATGATCAGATCGGCCAGATCGGGTCGCCGAGGAGATGATCTCCTCGAGCACATAAGGCATCATGAAGAAGGTCGGGCCGCGGTCGAAGCTGAAGCCGTCGACCTCCAGTCGTCCCGAACGACCTCCGATTGCCGAGCGCGATTCGTAGATCGTCACCCGAAGCCCGCTCGCGGCAAGCAGCACCGCGGCGGCGAGCCCGCCCGGGCCTGCGCCGACGATTGCGACGGACTCACGATGTGGGCTTGTTCCGGAACGCATCGATGAAAAGGTCTCCCGTGAAATCGGCCTCGACACTGCTCTTCCGCGGAGGGCGGCATCGATCCAGTTGTACCTTCGATTGGTCCCTTGAACGACCTACGCCGTGGGCGAGTTCGAAGACCGCCCGCGGCGGATTCACGCCGCCTGGGCCCGCATCCGATCCCGTTGACGGGGCGAAGCAGGCCGGTTATTCAATGCTGTCTGGACTCCTCTCATGACGGACGGCCTTTCCGGTGCCCACTCGCCACCCTCGCTTGCCCATCGACGACGCTGGATCGAGCGCTTTCGACTGAGCGTGCTCGACCGCCTCGAGCCTCTGGTCGACCTCGTCGAGGACGAAGTCGGCAAGCCGCGGCACGAGATCGTGACCACCGAGATCCTCCCGCTGGTCGCCTCCTGCCGCTGGCACGAACGCAACCTGGATCGTCTGCTGCGCCCTCGAGGTCTTGGCCTCGGCGCCTGGTGGCTCACCGGTCAGCGTCATCGTGAACACCGCGAGCCGCTCGGACGAGTCGCCATCATCGCCACCTGGAACTACCCGGTGCAACTCCTCGGGATCCAATTGCTCCAGGCCATCGCTGCGGGCAACGAGGTGGTGGTGAAACCTTCGGAGCGGGCCCCGCGGACCCAGGAGTATCTCCTTTGGCTGGCCCGAGACGCGGGTCTCAGCGAGCGTCAGCTCACCTGGATCGATGCCACCCGTGCGGCCGGCGAAGCGCTCCTGATGACCGAGCGGTTCGACCACATTCTCTTCACCGGTTCGACCGAAGTGGGTCGGGACATCGCCCGACTCGGGGCCACGACACTCACCCCGACGACTCTCGAACTCTCCGGTCAGGACAGCGCCTTCGTGCTCGAGGACTGCGATGCCGCGCTCGCGGCGAAGGCGATCTGGAACGCGGTCACCATGAATGCCGGGCAGACCTGCATGGCGCCGCGACGGGCCTTGGTCGAGGTCGGGGCGTACGGCGCCTTCCTCGCCGCCCTGGCGCCGCTCGCGGCGGCCGCTCGAGGGGTGAATCTGATCGACGAGGGCGCGGCGACGCGCTGCCACGAGCTGTCCCGCAGTGCCCACGATGCAGGCGCACGCAGTCTCAGTGGCGTGCTCGAAGCGCCCGAAGGAAGACGTTTCCGACCGCTGGCCATGGTCGACTGTCCAGAGTCGGCGGCGCTGGTCGACGGCGACCACTTCGGTCCGGTCCTCGCGGTCGTGCCGATCGCGTCGGTGAAGGCGGGCCTGACCATCCATCACCGCGTCGGCAAGCACCTGGCGACCTCGATCTTCACTCGCTCGAGACATCGGGTCGAGGAGTTGCGCCGACTGCTCGGCTCATCGCTCATCACGGTGAACGACGCGGTGGTTCCCTCGGCCCACCCCGGCGCTTCAATCGGTGGACGCGGCGAGAGTGGTTGGGGCGTCTCCCGCGGGCGTGAAGGACTGCTGGCGCTCACACGTGCGGTGGTGGTCTCACGAACGCCGAGCCTGCTGCGATTGCCGACCGATCCGCCCACCTCCGCGGCCCTGTCGACTCTCATTCGAGTCGCGAGGTTCCTTGATGGAGGAGGGGATGGAGGAGGGGATGGAAGACGGAATGGAAGACGGGATCAAGGCCTGGACGTCCGCGGGAAATCGACGCCGGCAATGAGCGAAGCCCCCGCATCGAGTGCGACCGCTGCGCAATCGACCTCCGAACAGCCGGCGGGCGCGGCCCGACCGGGCGCGACGGAATCGCGCAATCGACAGCCGCAGGACAACTCCACACGAGGCGGCGCGTGACCAGCGATCTCCGCGTCGTCGTGGTCGGTGGAGGACTCGCGGGTCTGGCCAGCGCGGTCGAGCTGGCTCGACGCGGCGCCAAGGTGACCATCGTCGAGCGCAACACCCATCTGGGCGGCAAGATGAACGTGCTTGAGGAGCAGGGGTTCCGCTTCGACATGGGGCCCACGATCATCACCATGCCCAATGTGCTCCGAGGGATCATCGAGCGCTGCGGGCGCTCGGTGCACGAGTACATCGACCTCGTCCGCCTCGATCCGCAGTGGCGCTGCTTCTATGAAGATGGCACGGTCCTCGATCTGCGCGAGGACGTCGCCACCATGTCCGCCGCCCTCGATCGACAGTTCCCCGGCACTCATGCCGGCGAGGGCTGGGCGAGCTTCATCGCCTGGAGCAGGCGAATGCTCCGCCTCAGCAACAAGGTCTTCTTCTACAAGGATCTCGGCGGGATCGGCGACCTGATGCGCAAGCCGCCCATGAAGGAGCCCGGACTTCTCGGCGATGTGCTGGCCATGCGGCTGCACAGCACCGTCGCCGCGACCGCCCACGGCCACATCCACGAACCGCATCTGCGGCAGTTGAGCGAGCACTTCCTCCAGTACGTCGGCTCCAGTCCATTTCTCGCCCCGGCGATTCTCGGGCTGATCGCCGCGGCTCAGGTCGACCAGGGGTGCTGGTATGCGATGGGCGGCACGCGGATGGTGGCCGGTTCGCTGGTGCGCCTCGCGAACGAGCTCGGCGTCGAGACGATCACCGGCGTCGGCGTGCGGCGGATCACAACCGGCAACGGCGCGGGACGCCCTCGCTCGAAGAAGGGCGTCCGGGTGAAGGGCGTCTGGGTGAAGGGCGTCCAAGTGAAGGGCGTCCGGGTGGAGGGCGTCGAACTCGAGGATGGTCGTCTTCTCGAGGCCGAGGTCGTCATCAGCAACTGCGACGTGCAGCGCACCTACCGCGATCTGCTCGACACTCCGGCAGCTCGACGCCAGGCCGGGTCGATTGCCCGCGACTACACCCCGGCGTGCAGCGGGGTGGTGCTCTATCTCGGGCTCGATTGTCAGTACGACCATCTCGCCCATCACTGCTTCCTCTTCAGCCGGGATTCGGCGCAGGAGTTCGAGGACATCTACGCCAGGGGCATCCCCGCCGACGATCCCACGATCTATCTCGCGGTTCCGTCGCGAAGCGACCCGACCCAGGCGCCGCCCGGCGGCGAGGCCCTCTACGCCCTGATTCACACGCCATATCTGCGCCCCGGACAGCGCTGGGAGGGACCGGGCGGGATGCTCGAGGCCTATCGCCCGCGGATCATCGAGAAGCTCCGCCGCTTCGGCATGGAGGATCTCGAGCGGCACATCGTCGTCGAACGCTCGCTCACGCCCGCGAGCATCGAGCGTCTCTACAACGCAGAGGGTGGGGCCATCTACGGACTGGCGTCACATGGTCGACTCAAGGGCGGCTTCAAGCCCCGCAATCGCAGCCGGTCGGTGAAGGGCCTCTATCTCTGCGGCGGCAGCGCCAATCCGGGACCGGGCGTTCCCATGGTGCTGATGAGCGGCGTCACCGCGGCCATGGCGGTCGCGGAGGACGTGCTGGGCGAGTCATGACCCACATGACCCACATGACTCACATGACTCACATGACTCACATGACTCACATGGCCCACCGCGACGACCGCGCGGAACAGCCGGCGGGTGTGCTCCCGGCGCGATACTCGCCGAGGATCCACGCGGCCTTCGGGTGGTACGTGGCCCGACTCCTCAGACGCAAGTTCTACGCCCTCCGCATCCGGCGAGGCGACGAAGCCCTCCTTGCGTCGCTCGATGGGCACGCGGCCCCGGTCGTCGTGGCGATGAATCACCCCTCCTGGTGGGATCCGATCACGGCCCTGGCGCTGGCGCGATCCTTCATGCCCTCGCGCCGTGGTGCGGGGCCGATGGAACGAGAACAGCTTCTTCGCTTCTCGATCTTCCGCCGACTGGGACTTTTCGGAATCGATCCCCACGATCCGCAGGCCTTGACGACGATGCTCGCGCACATGCGAGTGCGCTTCGCTGAAGACCACCGGCCGCTCTTCTGGATCACCGCCCAAGGGGCCTTCACCGACATCCGTGAGCCCTTCCGACCACACCCCGGCGCCGCGGCGGTTGCGGCCCTCGACGATGGGGCGCGGATGATCGCGTTGATGGTCGAGTACAGCTTCTGGCAGGATCAACGGCCCGAGATCTTCGTGGCGGCCGAGGAGGTCCGGCCCGAGGCCCGCACCCGCTCCGGCTGGCAACGGGCCCTGCTGACCGCAGCCCACCGAACGGCCGCGGATCTGGCAACGCGAGTCGAGAGTCGCGATCCCGCGGCGTTCGTGGCCCTCTTCGGTGGCGAAGGCGCTGCGATCCACCCGGTCTATGACTGGTGGTTGCGACTTCGCGGCCGAGGTGGGGCAATCGACTCGACCAAGAGTCGAGCCCGGGCCGAGAAGGCCTCCGCGCCTCGCAGTGGCGATGCGGTTCGGTGATCATCTGACCGGCGAATCCCACCCATGTGGCTCACGATCATCCTTCTGATTGCCGTCGTGATTTCGGCCCTTGCCCTGGCGATGACAATCGCGAATCTCGGGCGATATCGGTCGCCGCCGGAGGCCGGGCCGCAGGTGCACGCCGAGCAGGCGGTGCTGCTCTCGATCTGCATTCCTGCTCGCAACGAAGCGGCGAACCTGGAACCGTGCGTGCGCTCGCTCCTCGGCCAGAGCCACCGCGCCCTCGAAGTTGTGGTCTACGACGATCAGAGCACCGACGAGACGCCCGAGATCCTCGCCCGCTTGATCGCCGGCGACAGTCGAGTGCGGGCCGTGCCGACGGTGCCGCTGCCGCCGGGCTGGGTGGGCAAGCAGTGGGGCTGCGATCAGATGGGCCGCGCCGCCACGGGAGAGTGGCTCCTCTTCACCGATGCCGACGTGCGCTTCGCCCCGACCTGCCTCGAGCGCACGCTCGCAGAGTCCAGGCGCTCTGGGGCCGATCTGCTCTCGACCTTTCCGCAGGAGATCACCGGGTCGCTGGGCGAGGCGCTCCTGATCCCGCTCATTCACTTCATCCTGTTCAGCTATCTGCCCATGGGGCGGATGCGGGCCACGAGCGATCCCTCGGCCTCCGCCGGGTGCGGGCAGTTTCTCTTCGCCCGGCGAAGCGCCTGGCTCGAGGTCGGGGGCCATTCTGCCTGGCGCACCTCGATGCATGATGGGATCCGCATGCCCCGGGCATTCCGCGCCGCCGGGCGGCGCACCGATCTCTTCGACGGCACCACGCTGGTCTCGTGCCGGATGTACCGCGGGTTCCTGGCCACATGGCGCGGGTTCGCCAAGAACGCCTACGAAGGCCTCGGCTCGGTGTGGCTCCTGATCCTGCTGACCGTCCTGCATCTGACCGGTCACGTCCTGCCCTGGGTGGTGTTGGCGATTGCCCCCTGGAGCGGCATCAGCATCGCCGAGACGGCTCTGATTGCGATTGCAATCGTGCTTCAGCTCAGCCAGCGAGTCCTGCTGGCGTCGCGCTTCCGCCAGTCGTTCACTTCCGCACTGCTGCATCCAATTGGTGTTCTGCTGATGACTGCGGTGCAGTGGTACAGCCTTGGACTCCAAGTGACGGGCCGACGCGGATGGAAGGGGCGTGGGGGAGCGCCCGCGTAGGCTTGCCGCGGCATCGCATTGTGAAGAAGACGGCGAAGACGGCCGGCGATGGCGGAGACAGAGAGACCAGAGCGAAGAGAGAGCGGAAGGCTCGTTTCCTCCGCCGCGCCAGCTCGCAAGGAAGCCCGCATGGCGAACTCGGATCAATCACGCGGTTCGGACGCCGCGTTCCTGCGCGAGTCGATGCACCGGATCGAGGAGCGCGTGGCCCGGCTCGAACTGGGGCTTGCTCAGGTCGCCCGGCAATCACCGCCGACATCCGGGGCCATCGAGTCGCACTCGGCAGTGCATGAACCGTCGCCAGCGTCGCCAGCGTCGCCACTGTCGCCACCGCCGCCTCCACCGCCCCCATTCGTGAGTGCGTCATTGCCGCTGCGTGGGCGCGGTGACGCCGCAGCGGTCGAATCCCTCGCCGAGACAGCCTCAAACCTCCGGGGATCTTCGGAGCGAACCTCCCTCGAGTTCACCGTCGGCGGTCGTGTCGCGGCGTGGGTCGGCTCGCTGGTCGTGGTCGTGGCGATGGCCTTCTTCATCAAGTACGCCTACGACCGGAACTGGCTCGGGAATCTCGCCCCGGGGGTGCGCTGTGCAATTGCCGCGGTGGTCGGGCTGGCGCTGATTGCCACCGGCGAGTTCGTGCGTCGCCGCATCGGGCGCGGCGCGAGCGTGGGAATCTCGGCGGCGGGCCTCGGCGTGGTTTATCTCGCCGCGTGGGCGACTCACGGCTACTTCCACCTGCTTTCTCCCGATGTTGCTTTCCTTCTTCTGATCGCAGTGGTGCTAATCGGCGTGGCCGTCTCCTGGCGGGCGCAGTCCGCGGTGATTGGGAGTCTCACCCTCATTGCGGGATACGCGGCCCCACTGATTGCCCAGCGATCGATCCCGATTCTCACCGTCGTCGAAGGACATCTGCTGGCGATCCTGCTGGTTGCGGTCGTGCTCTCGGCACTGGCGCGGCGGCCCTTCCGCATTCTCAGGGTCGTCGGCATGGCCCTTCACGGGGCCATCGGCGCGGGGCTCGTCTTCATTGTGCTCGCCGATTGGATGTCGCAGTCGACCCAGGACTGGCTGGCGCTGCTGACCTTCCTCACGCTCTCGTGGGCCCTGGTCTGGGGCGAGTCCTTCCTCGCCTCGCTGCGAGGAGAGACCGGCACGCTCAACGCCATCACCGCCTTCCTCGCATCGATCTGGCTGGCCCTGCTCTCGACCGTGGTCCTCCACCGGCTTCAGGGCGACGACCTCACGCTGGCGGCGGGCCTGCTCCTCGTACTCGCGGCGACGATCGTGGCTCTGGTCGAGACCCTGGGCGACGGGGTCGACGCCCTGCGGCGCCGGCCGACCACGCCCGAGGCCGAGTTTGCGACCGCGGCGTGGCTCTCCGCCGGCGTTCTCCTCCTGGCCTGTTCGGCGATGTTCTTCGACCGCGGCGGCTGGACCATCGCGTGGCTTGGAATCGCCGTCGCCGCAGTCGAGCTGGGGCGCCGAACCACTCTGACAGCGCTCAGCCGCTACGGCCTGGCCACCTGCGCCCTGGCCCTCGTCAAGCTCTTCACGCTCGATGCACTCGACTCGGGACTGCGCCCGACGGTACTGGTCTGGGAGTCGGGACCGCTCGTCGGCCTCAAGGTGTCGTTCACGCTCTGGAGCGTGATGGCCATCGTCGCCGCAGTTGCAGTTGCGCTGGTGGGGATGCGCCGCCACGTCGAACCGGGGCGGCAGCGCAGTGTCACCCGACTGGCCTCGTTTCTCCTCGCCTGCGCAATTCTCATCGTCGTCGGCATGGTGGTTGCGCCCGACGATCAGCCCATCGTGAGTCTCTTCTGGGCAGTCGTCGGCGGAGGACTGATCGCCGCCGGCTTCATTCGACATCGCAAGGCTCTGCGGGTCGCCGGTCTGGCCATGCTCGGCGTGGTCGTCCTCAAGTTCCTGCTGGTCGACCTCCACGAGAGCGAGACGATTGCGAGAGTCGTCGCCTTCGGAGTCGTGGGACTGCTGCTGGTCG
The DNA here is from genome assembly GCA_964465255.1 of uncultured Isosphaeraceae bacterium. GTDB lineage: Bacteria > Planctomycetota > Phycisphaerae > Phycisphaerales > SM1A02 > CAYXKH01. The sequence continues at coordinate 12,590 of CAYXKH010000022.1, read as the reverse complement.
CCACCAGCGTGGTCTATCAGCGCCTCGGCAGCGCTCTCTTCCGACGCAGCGAAGGCACGACGTGACCCGGCACCCAGACGAGAGTCCGCTGCCGCGCGAGCTGGCGAGCTGGTTCGCAGGCGAAGGGTGGCAGCCTTATTCGTTCCAGACCGAGGCATGGCGGCGCTGGAACGAAGGTCGCAGCGGCCTCATCCACGTGCCCACGGGAGCGGGCAAGACCTACGCCGCGTATCTCGGACCGCTGGGGGACTGCGTCCGGAGCATTGCGGAGGGAGGTTCGGATACATCTCCGCCCGACGGCCTCGCCATCCTCTACATCACGCCGCTTCGGGCGGTGTCGCGGGACATCGAGAAGGCCCTCCGTCGACCAGTCGAAGCGCTCGGACTCCCGCTTCGAGTCGAGAGCCGCACCGGCGACACCTCAACCAGCGTCCGGGCTCGACAGCGCAAGCGCCCGCCACACGTCCTCATCACCACCCCCGAGTCCCTGACGTTGATGCTCACCCAGGATGACGCCCCGGAGCTCTTCAAGGGAGTGCGGGGGGTGATCATCGACGAATGGCACGAGCTCCTCTCGAGCAAGCGCGGCGTGCAGGTCGAACTGGCCCTGGCCCGGCTGCGGCAATTCACTCCGACGCTGCGGACGTGGGCCCTCTCGGCCACGCTGCGCGATGTGCATGCCGCGGCCCGCGCTGCGGTGGGAGTTGACTCTCCCGAGCCGGCGATCGTGACCGCGTCGATCGATCGGCCGATCGTGGTCTCCTCGCTTCTTCCCACCTCGGTCGATCGCTTCCCCTGGGCGGGCCATCTGGGCATGTCGATGCTCGAGCCGCTTCTTGCCTTTCTCGATCCCGCCCGCTCCACACTCATCTTCACCAACACCCGCTCGCAGGCCGAGCGCTGGTTCCAGGCGATCCTGAACGCCCGCCCGGAGTGGGCCGAGCGGCTCGCGCTCCACCACGGCTCGATCGACCGCGACGTGCGCGAACGGGTGGAGGCCCAGCTCAAGTCGGGTGCAACCACGCTGGCGGTCTGCACCTCGTCGCTCGATCTGGGCGTGGACTTCGCGCCGGTTGCGCGAGTGGTGCAGATCGGTTCTCCCAAGGGCATCGCCCGGCTCATTCAGCGGGCGGGACGCTCGGGACATCGACCCGGCGCCACCTGCGAAGTCGTCTGCGTGCCGACCCATGCTCTCGAGCTGATCGAGATCGCGGCGGCGCGGGAGGCCATTGCCGCAGGCCGCATCGAAGAGCGCCCCAGTCTCCAGCGGCCGCTCGATGCCCTCGTGCAGCATCTGGTCACCTGTGGATTCGGCGAGGGCTACGACCCCGAGCGTCTCTTCGACGAGGTGCGGTCGACGATTGCGTATCGATCCCTGACCCGCGAGGAGTTCGGCTGGTGCCTTGAACTGGTCGAGCACGGAGGCGCCACTCTCAAGGCCTACCCCGAGCATCATCGGATCATGCGCCGGGAGGGGCGATGCGTGGTCAGCTCGCGGCGACTGGCGGCGATCCACCGACTCAATATCGGCACCATCACCAGCGACGCGACGATTGCCATCCGTCTGGTGCGCGGCGGCGTGCTCGGCTCGATCGAGGAGTCGTTCATCGGCAAGCTGCATGCCGGCGACACCTTCGTCTTCGCCGGACGACTGCTGGAGTTCGTTCGGCTTCGCGATGCCACCGCCTTCGTGAAGCCGGCCACGAAGCGGACGACCTTCACCCCGCACTGGGCGGGGGCGCGGTTTCCACTTTCGACGGCCCTCTCGGCGGCGATGCGGGAGGTGTTGGACCGGGTCGCTCGGAACACGCCAGAGGGTGAGGGGCCCGATGCTGCGGAAGCCGAGGTTGCCCCTGAGTTGATTGCGGCGCGGCCGGTGATCGAGACCCAGCGGGCCCTCTCGGCCCTGCCGACGCGGGACGAGACACTCGTCGAGTTCCTCACCAGCGAAGACGGAAGCCACTGCTTCATCTACCCCTTCGATGGTCGCCTGGTCCACGAGGGGCTCGCGGCCCTTCTGGCCCGTCGGCTCGGTCGCATTCATCCCGCGTCCTTCGCCCTCTCGATCAACGACTACGGGATCGAACTCCTCTCCGCCGAGCCCTTTCCATTCGAGGAACTGCTCACGGTCGAACTCTTCTCGAGCGAGCGACTCCTCGAGGATCTTCTCGAGGCGATCAATCTCGGCGAGCTCGCTCGGCGGCAGTTCCGCGAGGTCGCCCGGGTGGCCGGACTGGTCCCGCAGAAGTATCCAGGCGGCGAGCGCTCCACGCGGCAGCTCCAGGCCGGAGCGTCGCTCCTCTACGAGGTCTTCAACGAGTTCGACCCGGACAATCTCCTCCTGGTGCAGGCGCGGCGTGAAGTCCTCGAAAGGCAGTGCGAAGACAGTCGGCTGGCGAGAACCCTCGAGCGCCTGCGAACCAGCACGCTGCGGATGGTTCGCCCGAGCCGGGCGACGCCGCTGGCGTTCCCGCTGGTGGTCGATCGACTGGGGACGACTCTGTCGACCGAGTCGCTCCGCACGCGAATAGCCCGGATGGTGGGGGAGTCGGTGGTGCCGAGGTCGGATTCCGCGCCCGCTGCGAGATCGCGAATACGCTCGCACGCATGAACCCGCCGATCCGGGCCCTTCGCGGCATTCACATCGAACTCCAGGGCGAGCGAGTGGCGCTGTTGCCGCAGCGGGCGATCTGGTGGCCGCGCATGAAGTGGCTGATCGTGGCCGACCTTCATGCGGGGAAGAGCGAGGTGTATCGACAGCACGGAGTCGCCGTGCCCGACGGCGTGCTTCAGGAGATGCTCCGCCGGCTCTCGCAGATGTGCGAAGCCCTCGCTCCCGAACGACTGGTGATCCTCGGCGACCTCGTGCATCACGCCGACGGCATCGACGGCGCCGTGCGGCAGGCCATCAGCGACTGCTTCAGCACCTTGTCGCGGCCGGCTCTTCTGGTTCGCGGCAATCACGACACCTCCGTGGCCCTGCCTTCCACCTGGCCCATCGACGACGCGGGCGACGCGCTCGAGGAACCGCCGTTTCGCTTCACCCATCAACCCTCGGTGACCCGCCATTGCTACACCCTTGCGGGGCATCTCCACCCGACACTCTCTCTGGCCAGCACCACCGATCTCCTGCGCCTTCCGTGCTTTCACTTCGGTCCACGCCTCGGCGTGTTGCCCGCCTTCAGCCGCTTCAGCCGAGGCGTGCCGATGCAGGTGGGCCTCGCCGACCGGGCGTATGTGATTGCCGACGGGGAGCTGATTGAAATCGGCGAGGGCGACTCCGGCGCAGATCGATCGAGTTTGCCTGCGGATGAGCCGGGGTCGAAGGAACCGCACGCGTGAGATTGCCCGCGACGGCGCCGGGAGCCTCTCGCCCGCACGCGCGTCCGACGCGTTGGCCGTGAACACGCTCCGCCGTGTTCTCCGTGGTCTCCGTGTCACATTCCGTCGTCTCGGACGGCCCCGGCATCGGCGGCGCCACGCAGTCGTGACACGGAGGTCATGGAGGCACACGCAGAAGAACGCGAGCGCGAATCCACCGCGCACGACCGGTGCTCGCCGCCTCAGCCCTGGGCCATGACAACCTGATCCTCGCCGCGAAGCTGGAGCAGGACCATGCCGCGGTAGCGACCGCTGAGGGCCATCAGTTCGTCGTGGGAACCCATTTCGATCAGGCGGCCGTTCTCGAGCACGATGATGCGGTCGGCGTGGCGGATCGTGCTGAGGCGATGGGCGATGACGAAGGTGGTGCGGCCCTTGACCAGGTGGCTGAGGCTCTGCTGGATCAGGAGTTCGCTCTCCGAGTCGAGGTTGCTGGTGGCCTCGTCGAGAATCAGAAGGCGTGGATCGGCAAGGAGGGCCCGGGCGATGGCGATGCGCTGACGCTGTCCGCCGGAGAGGCGCACGCCGCGCTCGCCGATGTTGGTGGCGTAGCCCTGCGGCAGGGCGTCGATGAACTGCGCCGCGTTGGCGGCTTCGGCGGCGGCATGGATCGCCTGAGTCGACGCGTGGCGGTTGGCGTAGGCGATGTTCTCGGCAATCGAGCCGTCGAAGAGGAAGACATCCTGCTCGACGATGCCCAGCAGTCGTCTGAAGTCATCGAGATCGATCCGCCGCAGATCCACACCGTCGAGCATGATCGACCCTTCGGTCGGATCGTGAAAGCGGGCAATCAGGTTGCACAGTGTGGTCTTGCCGCTGCCGCTGGGCCCGACGAGTGCGATCGTCTCTCCCGGAGAGGCGTCGAAGGCGATGTGCCGCAGCACCGGAGTCGAGCCACCCGGATAGGTGAAGGAGAGATCGCGGATGGTGATCCGCCCGGCGGTCGTGGTCGGGCTGACCCGATGGACGTGATCGGGGCGGGGCATGTCCTGCGGTTCGTCGAGCAGATCGAGCACCTTGTCGAGCGCCGCCAGACTGGTCTGGAGCTGGGTGGCGCTCGCGGCAAGGGCTTCGATCGGTCCGAGCAGCATGACCAGATAGGCAAGAAACATCACCAGATCGCCGGGGGTGATTGCCCCGTCGAGCACTCGCGAGCCGCCGTAGTAGAGAAGCCCGGCCGAGGCGATTGGAATGAGGAGGGCCCACGCCACCTCGAGAATCCGCGACCACCACCAGACCAGCAGTTCCTGGCGGGCCATGTAGTCGCTGCCGCGCACGAAGCGACCGGCCTCGCTGCGCTCGCGGCCGAAGCCGCGGACCACGCGCATTCCGCCGAAGGCTTCGGTGGCATGGCCGTCGATGTCCTGGCGGGTGTTGCGGATGTCGCGAAAGATCGGGCGGATGCGATTGATCCAGGTGCGGTGGCTGATCCACACCGAGGGCAGCAGCACCAGTGACCCAAGCAGCAGGCGCCAGTCGGTGAAGGCCAGCACCGCCAGACTTCCGCTGAGCTGGATGATCGCCCGCCAGGGGTTGTAGAGCATGCCGAAGACGAGTTCGGCAACCGCCCCGGCGTCTTCACGCAGCAGGCTGGCCACACCACCCGACTTCAATTGATGGATGCGATGCAGCGGAAGGCGCACGGCGTGGTCGAAGACGTCGCGGCGAATGGTCACCTGCAGACGCTTGGTGACCCGCGTGGCGTGCCAGCGTCCCCAGAGGTGAAGCGAGGTCTGCATCAGCGAGACCACGGCGACGGAGATGGCAATCAGCGCCAGCAGTCGAGAGCCGGTGGGAGGATCGTTGAACCAGCGGGCCAGCGGCTCCGGCAGTGGCGCGCCCGAGAAGACGCAATCGATTGCCAGCTTGGTCGCCGCCGGAGGCGCAAGACCAAGAACCGTGGCGACCGTGAGCGTTCCCAGAGCGAGCGCAATCGCCCCGGTATGGGGGCCGAGCATCCCCAGGAAGCGGCGCAGCAGCGTGGCCACGCCGCGACTGCGGGGCTTCGGGGCGTCGGAGGCGGGTTCGTGTCCTTCACCGGGCTTGCCCGACTGGCCCGAGTTGCTGCCGCGGTTGCGCAGGGCAAGGCGATAGTCGTCAAAGCGGATTCGGCTGCTGCGGGCTGGTGAAGTCATGCGATTCAGTCGACGATGAATCCCTTGTGGCTGAGCGCGACCTTGAAGGCTTCGGAGGCGAGCCAGGTCGCGTACGCCCGGGCCGCTTCGGGGTGGGCGCTGCGGCGAGAGGGGGCGATCTCGATGTATCGCTCCTCGACCGCGAAACGCCGCAGGTCGCGGACCATGTCGCCGGCGAGGGCCCGGTCGGCGCTGCCCACAATCGCCGCGTCGACCTCGCCGCGCATTGCCAGCTCAAGGGCAATCCGCACGCCGTCGGTGAAGGTCATCCGGGGAGCCAGCGTCTCCCAGATTCCCTCGCGCTCCAGGGCCTCCTTGATGATCCGCCCCGATCCGGTGGTTTCGGGATTGGGCATCACCATGTTCTGAAGGCGCGGGTCGGGAAGGTCGTCGTTCCTCGCCGACATGATCGTGCTGTTGTTGGGCACCACGAGCAGCACATCGTCGCCGGCGAGCGGACGGAGCTCGGCCGGATCGATCACGCCTTCGGCGATCAGCAGGGCGGTACGGTGGGGGTCGTCCATGATCAACACGTCGATTGGACGGCCCTTGCGGATCTGCTCGACCACCTGAGCGCTGTCGCCGACGACGAGTTCGACGTCGATTGCGGTCAGTCGCCGCTTGAAGTTCTTGGTTTCCTCGAGCACCGTCTCGAAGAGGGAGGGGGCGACGACCACTTCGAGCTTGATCGTCCGCACCGGCTGCGGCGGTGTCGTCTCCGGAGGCTTGCACGCACTCGACGCAGCGGTCGCGAGTAACGCCACTGCCGCGAAGCCTCGGAGCATGCGGCGGCGAGGAATCGGACTCTGCACTCGGGCGGAACTCACAGTTCGCCGCCTCCGACGGTGAGCGAGGCCTCGCCCACGAAGCGGCGCTTGCGGATTGCGGCGTTGCCGAGCTGTCCGCATGCAGCCATCACCGAACGACCTTTGGTGCGGCGGGTCTTCACGAACTGTCCAAGGGCCTGGACGCGGGCGACGAAGGCGTCGACCTCCTCGTCGGTCGGCGCCGGCCAGGGGCTCTCGCGCCTGGGGTTGTACGGAATCACATTCAGCGACGAACGGATCGGGCGCAGCCACTCGCACAACTCGTCGGCGTGCGACGGATCGCTGTTGACGCCCGGAATCAGGACGTACTCGATGCAGATCGCCGCGTTGGGACGCTTGGGAAAGGCAAGGAGCGCCTCGCGGAGCCGGGCCATCGGGGCGCCGCGATTGATGGGCATGATCTCGGAACGGATCGCGTCGTTCGGGGCATTCACCGAGACTGCGAGATTGAGGCGATGGAATCCACGCTGCTCGATGAAGGCTCCGTAGCGGGCGATTCCCTCGAGGTGACCGACCGTCGAGACCGAGATGTTGGAGGCGGCAATCGACGCACCGTTGTGATCGGTGAGGATGCGGATCGATTGCAGCACCGCGTCGAGATTGTCCATCGGTTCGCCCATCCCCATGAACACGATGTTCTTGACGGGCTGACCGACGACATGCCTGGCCGCGAACCACTGTGCGACGATCTGTCCCGGGGTGAGATGCTTCATCAGTCCCATCTGGGCGGTCTCGCAGAAGCGGCAGCCCATGGCGCAGCCGATCTGGGAAGAGACGCACAGCGTGTGGGAGAGTCCGCCGGTGCGGTGCTCCATGGGAATCAGGACCGACTCGGTCTCGAGTCCGTCATCGTGACGAAGGATGAACTTGCGGGTGGAGCCATCGACCGCCCCATCGCCGAGCGTGTCGACGAGCGTGTCGACGAGAGTGTCAACCAGCGGAGCCGTCGGAACCTCGATGGGAAGTCCGCGCTCGGCCGCGGCCGTGGCATCGCCTTCACGGAAGAAGCGTCGATAGACCTGCAGGGCGTCGCGCTCGGCGACTCCGTGAGTCGACGCGGCGCGGGTGAATTCGGCGCTGGTCAGATCCAGAATGGGTATCGGCGTGGACAACGCGGTCACTGTACGTCCGGTGGCGCGGAGGCTCCGGCCCCCGGCTTCCTTGGCCGTCTCAAGTGTGCGAAGCGCGGCGCTGATGAATCAGGACCAGATTCCGGACGTAGATGATGAAGCCGAGTCCCTGCCCCAGCACGCCGACGATGTCGGTGCGCCACAGGAAGTAGACGAGGAGCATCATGCTGCCTCCGAGGCTCATCCACCAGAAGATCGGTGGGACCTCGGATCGGCCCAACCGTTCGCTGTGCAGCCACTGGACGAGCATTCGCCCGGTGAAGAGGAGTTGGCCGGCCAGCCCCAGCGCCACCCAGGTGAGCCCGAGGGGACTGGTGATGTTGAAGACCACCGAGAGCCAGTCGCGCTCCAGACCCTGGCTGTAGATGGATTCCGCGAGTTCATCGGGAGAGAGCTGTCGCGTCCCGCCATCGGCATCGCGCACCACATAGAGGTAGCCGCCCGGTTCCTCGCGGACCAGGCGGACCGCCTCGCGCGATCCCGGCAGCCGCAGCTTGATGCCCACACCTTCCGCCGCATCCGGGGTGCCGCCGGTCTGACTCCACCAGATGCCGCCGACCACGACGAGCGCCGTCACCAGTGCCGCGCCCGCGAGCAGCGTCGCCCAGCGCCCGTTCATGGTCGCCCTTCCGCAGAGTGCGCCGCGAGGCCGGTATTGCCGGTACTTCCGCTGCTCTCAGCATTGCCCTCGACTGCGCGAGTCGAACTCTCGGCGAGTCGCGAGGCGGTGTGCTCCTCCGGCCCGGTTGCCGTGGTCGTGGTCCACGCCGTGGGTCGTCGTCGCGCGTGCATCCAGCGGACCGCGAAGCAGTCGAGGAGGCCGGGGAGGGCCCGATTCCAGATGCCGTACTTGGCCTGGCCCGCGACGCGAGGTCGATGACGCACCGGTGCTTCGATCACCCGGTAGCCGAGTTGCCGGGCGCAGATGGGGATGAAGCGATGCATGCCTCGATATTCGAGCGGGATGGCGAGGGCGACTTCCCGCCGCATGATCCGCAGCGAGCAGCCGGTGTCGCGGATCGAATCAGCGAGCAGCAGTCGACGCGCCCAGCGTCCGATGCTCGAACTCACGCGGCGCACGAAGGAGTCGCGGCGATTGGCCGAGCGGTCGCCCTGGACCATGTCGGCCCGCTCGGCGTGGAGCAGTCGCAGCATCGGGGGGAGGTCGGCGGGATCGTTCTGGCGATCGGCGTCGAGCACGGCAATCAGGGCCCCGCGGCTGGCGCGAAACGCGGCATGGAAGGCGGCGGACTGCCCGTTGCCGCGCCCGAGAGGCGTCCGCAGCATGCGGATCACCCGCAGCCTGGGTTCTTCCGACTCCAGCTTCAGAAGCTCGATTGCGGTGCGATCGGTGGAGCCGTCGTCGACGATCACGATCTCGAAGGGGATGCCCAGAGGAGCGACGGCCGCGACGATCTCGGCGACCAGCGGGCGGACGTTGGCCTCCTCATTGTGGGCGGGGGCGACGATGGAGAGTTCGATCGCCTCGGGGCCGGGCATGTGTGCAGGGTACCGAAGGACCCCCCTTCAAGTGGCAGCCGTCGAGGGTCGTCGCATATCCTCGGCCCTATGCATCTGCGACGAACCGACCATGATCACGGACCTCCCGTGGTCCCGATCACCTTTCTCCTCGAGGACCCGGAGGCGCTCACCAGCACCGCGCAGCGGGAGTGGAAGGTGATGGGTGCCGAGGGAGAGTCGATTCTCGAAGTGGCGATGGACAACGGCATCAACATCGAGCACGCCTGCGGCGGCGTCTGCGCCTGCTCCACCTGCCACGTCTTCATCGAACAGGGCATGAAGGAACTGACCGAGGCGAGCGAAGCCGAAGAGGACCGCGTCGAGGAAGCCCCCGGCCTCCAGCGCAACAGCCGCCTGAGCTGCCAGTGCGAGCTGGTGGGCAAGGGTCCGATTGTGATCCGCGTCCCAGCGTGGAACAGGAATGCGGTGAAGGAAGTGCCGCATTAGTTTGAGCGCTCGGTTCGGCCCTCCGGGCCGACACTCGCTCCCTTACGCCGCGCGGGGCGGAGCCCCGCGGGCCGCGACCAGCAGGGAGCAGACCGGCCGCTGCGCGGCCTTGCAGGGGGCAGCAGTGGGTTGCACGATCTGATGTCAGCGCGGGGTACCTGAGTCATCCCCTCGAACCGCAGCGCACGCATTCAATCGTCTCCAACCCTTTGCCATTCCTCCTGCTCCCTACAAGGCCGCGAAGCGGCCGGTCCGCACTTCTCCCGCCTCCAATCGCGCGCGACGCGCCCTCCGTCCTCCACCCCCATGTCCCCCCTCCACTGGCTTGATGTCGAACGGATCGCCGAGGAGCTTGCCGAAAGGCATCCCAATTGCGATCCAAACACGATCACCTTCCCGGCCCTGCGCGATCTGGTGCGCTCGCTTCCCGACTTCGCCGAGCAGCCCGGCCACCCCTGCAACGAACGCATCCTCGAAGCGATCCAGCAGGCGTGGATTGAGGAGGCGGAGTAGCGAGCAGGGAGCAGACCGGCCGCTGCGCGGCCTTGCAGGGGGCAGCAGTGGGTTGCACGAGTGGATGTCAGGGCGGGGTCTGGAAGGCATCGCTCCGAGATGCAGCGCACGGGTCGAACCGTGCAACCCCCTGCCATTGCTCCCTGCTCCCTACCAGGTCGCGCAGCGGCCGGTCTGCTTCTACACTCCGCTCCCACTTCCGCCACTTCCGCCACCGTTCGACCACGGCAGCACATGACCGAGACCACGACTGCACGAAAGACCGCTGTTCTTGTCACTGGCGCCGGAGGGGAGATGGGGCATGGACTCCTCGCGGCGCTGGCCGAGCGAGGGGAGCGGCAGGGGACCGCGGTGGTGGCGATGGATGTTCGTGAACTCGGTGCTGCCGAGCGGGCGCTCTGCGCCGAATCGATCGTTGCCGACGTGCGCAGCGCGACGGCGCTTGAGGCTCTGGGCGAGCGGTATGACTTCGTCGAGGTCTACCACCTCGCCGCGGTCCTGAGCAGCGGCGGCGAGCGCGATCCCGAGAATGCCCACGGCGTCAATGTCGACGGCACGTTCAACCTGCTGCGGTTCGCCGCCGAACAGGGCCGCCGACTCAAGCGGCGGGTGCTCTTCATCTATCCCAGCACGATTGCCGCGTACGGCCTGCCCGACCTGGCGACGAAGGCCAGCGCGGGGCGAGTTGGCGAGGATCAGTTCTGCCAGCCGATCACCATGTACGGCTGCTCGAAGCTGCACGGCGAACACCTCGGGCGCTACTACACCCGCCACTATCAGCTCCTCGCGCCCGCGGCCACCCGGGTCGAACCGTCAATTGACTTCCGCTCGATCCGCTTCCCCGGAATCATCTCGGCCGACACCGTGCCGACTGGCGGGACCAGCGACTACGCCCCCGAGATGATCCATGCCGCGGCCCAGCGCAAGCCATACGCCTGCTTCGTCCGCCCGGACTCGCGGATCCCCTTGACGACCATGCCCGAAGCAATCGATGCGATCCTCGCCCTCGCCGCGGCGCCGCGGGAGCGGCTGACCCGCTGCACGTACAACATCACCAGCTTCAGCCCAACCGCAGGCGAGATCGCGACACTGGTCAGGGAGTCGTTTCCGGGCAGCGAGATCTCCTTCGAGCCCGATCTTCGCCGCCAGTCGATCGTCGACTCGTGGCCGGCCGACATCGACGACTCCGCTGCCCGCCGCGACTTCGGATGGGCCCCGAAGCACGATCTGCGGAGCGCGTTTTCCCAATACCTTCTGCCGAAGATCACGGCGCGGTACCGCTGAGTGCAATCGGGGTCGTCGCAATCATCACGTGGAGGGTGAATTGGGTGAGCGATGAGGCTGACGAGCGAACACGGTCGGAGGAGTTGACCGGACCACGTGCCAACGACGCTCCTGACCCACCCGAAGTCGGGGGCGTGCAGGTGCCCTGCCGCGCCTGCGGGGCGATGCTCGAGTACACCCCCGGCACCAGCGAGCTCAATTGCCCGCACTGCGGCGGCACGACTCGAATCGAGGCGCCGCCGCTGCCCGTCGACGAGCAGGACTACACCGCCGCGCTGGCCCGACTTGCCGACGAAGGCGAGACCATGAGCGTGCGGACCATGACCTGCCGCTCGTGCGGAGCCACCACCGAGCTCATGCCCGAGGTCGCCGCGGACCACTGTCCATACTGCGGCAGCCACTACAACGTCACCGCCGAAACCGCCCGAGTCATCAAGCCCAACGCGATCCTGCCCTTCTCGATCGCCCGCACCAGGGTCGACGAGTTTCTGATGACCTGGATCCGCAGTCGCTGGTTCGCCCCCAACGCGCTCAAGCGAGATGCCGAAAAGGAGCGGGTCGTCAACGGGATGTATCTCCCGCACTGGACCTACGACTCGGCGACGACCACGTCCTATCAGGGCTGGCGCGGCGACTACTACTACGTCACCGTCGGGAGCGGCAAGAACCGGGTTCAGCAGCGGCGGACCCGCTGGTCGCCGCGACAGGGCGTGGTGTCGCGGCGGTTCGACGACGTCCTCGTGCCGGCGAGCACCTCGCCGCTCACCGGACTGGCCAGCCAGCTCGGAGGCTGGGACCTCAGCCGCGTCGTTCCCTACGACAATCGATACGTCGCCGGCTTCCTCTCCGAGGTGTATCGCGTCGATCTGCCCACAGGTTTCGAAACCGCCAAGGGAATCATGGCCGCCACCATCGAGGGGGACATCCGGATTTCGATCGGCGGCGACACGCAGCGGATCGACGCACGACGCACCGCGCACAACGAGGTGATGTTCAAGCACCTGCTCCTCCCGCTCTGGGTGGGAGCGTTTCGCTACCGCGGAAAGGTCTATCGCTTCGTGATCAACGGCCGCACCGGCGGCGTGGTCGGGGAGCGACCGTGGAGCTGGATCAAGATCACCCTGACGGCGCTGGCTGCGGCTGCGGCGGGCTTCACCATCGCCTTCATCGCCAGCCAGAGGTGACAGACCGGCCGCTGCGCGGCCTTGCAGGGGCAGGGGGCAGCAGGGAACGCAGGGGGTTGCACGACTTGAGGCGTGCGCGGGGGTGCTGTGCACCGCGATTTGGATGCCACGGTCGGCTTGCCCGACCGTGCGTTCCCTCGAAGGCGCGGGATCGACGCAGGCGAGACC
>CAYXKH010000021.1:1255-24012 GCA_964465255.1 uncultured Isosphaeraceae bacterium | reverse complement strand
CCGCTACGGAGAACTCCGCCAGCGCCGTTCCCGCGAAAGCGAGTGTGCGGCCGGAGGCCGCTACGGAGCGCTCAAACTACTCCACCGTGCGAAGCGCCAACCCGAACTCGCCGAGCTTGGCCTTGATCTCGTCGAGGCTGTTCGAGCCGAAGTTCTTGACTCCCATGAGCTCGGCCTCGGTGCGCGAGGCCAGTTCGCCCAGCGACTGGATGCCAAGAAGCTGGACTGCCTTGCGGGGACGCACGGAGAGCTCGAGCACCGAGACCGGCTTGTTGAGCACGGCATCGGAAACCTTGCCCTTGACGTGATCGAGCTTGGGGGCGTTGCTGGGCTTGCCCATGCCGCCCTCGATGGTCTGACCGAGGCGCAGGTCCTTGATCGCCAACATCGCCTTGATCTCGTTGAGGCTGGTTTCGCCGAAGTTCTTGTAGCTGAGGAGCTCGGCTTCGGTGATCTTGACCAGGTCGCCGAGCGTGCGCACGCCGACCCGCTTCAGGCAGTTGCGGGCCCGGACGGAGAGCTCGAAGTCGGTGACCGGCGTGTCGAGCAACTGGCTGCGCTTGGCGATGTCCCGGGCGAACTCCTCGTCGTAGTACATGTTCCGCGAGGCTCGGACATCCTTCATGTACATGCGGGCGCGGGGGTGGTTGGGATCGGTGTCGAGCACCTGACGCAAGCACTTCTCGGCGCGATTGATGTCGCCGCGATCCTCATAAAGGATGGCCAGGTTCATCAGGGCGTTGATGTGCGCCGGCGAGCGATCGACCGCCTGCTCGAGACACTCGATGGCCTCGTCCTCCTCGCCGACCAGGTCGAGAACGTATCCCAGTCGGAAGAGATGCTCCGGGTGACCCGAGAGCGCCGCGCGGCGGAACTCCGAGATGGCCTTGGTCTTGTCGCCAGCCTGTTCAGCGGCGAGGCCGTTCTTGAAGTGCTGCTCGGCAGTGCGCAGATCGAGTGTTTCGGTCGTGGTCATGAGGGAGAAGGAGGGGAAGGCTCGGGCGAGGGTGGGCCGATGCGCTGAAACCGGTCGAACGCGACCGGGGGGCAAACCACCAATGCGGGGTCGCCAGTGTAGGGAGCAGTTCCGACCGTCACCACCTGAGGCTTCCGAGGGGCCGCCGAGGGATGGCCGAGGGGTGGCGCCGCCCCGGGTCCCGACTCCCCCTACTTGTGCCGCTCGGCCCGCTCGAGCGACTCGGCCGCGATGTCGGCGGCGAGATCCTCGGGCGACTCGGCGGCAATCGACGAGGGCGGCCCCATGGTCATCGGCACCGTCATCGCCCGCCCGGAATCGGACCGGTCGACGAGCTGGATCCGCCGCCAATGGCCGCCTTCGAAGCGCAGGGTCATGATCACTCCATAGAGGATGATGTAGACCGCCGAACCGATCCACGGTCCGAGACTCTCGAGCCCCGGCGCGAGCCAGATCAGGGCGGCGCCAAGCCCGACGATGAAGGTCCAGCTCAGCACCACCGTGACCACGCCGGGCCAGACGGTGTCGCCGGCGCCGCGCAGCGCCCCGGTGTAGACCACGCCGAGCGCATCGGCCGTCTGGAAGATCGCGGCCACGATCATGAGCTGGGCGCCGATTGCGATGATCCGGGCCGACTGCTCCGGAGTGACCAGCGGACCACCGACGAAGCTCCCGATCAGTTCGGTGCGGAAGATGACGAAGAGGGCGGCGCACGAGGTCATGTAGACCATCGAGACCGCGACGCCGAGTCGCGCCCGAGCCACGGCCACATCGGGCAATCCGGCGCCGATGTAGCGGCCCACCAGCGAACTCACCGCAACCGAGAATCCAACCGCGGGCATGAAGCTCAGGTGCATGAACGAAAGCGCCGCCCAGCCGGCGGTCATGTGATCCTCGCCGAATCGTCCGACGAGGACCGCCATGAAGATCGACCAGCAGACGAGTTCGTTGCCCCACTGGATCGACGCGGGCCAGCCGAGGCGGAGAATGTCGCGCATCGCCTGGAAGTCGGGCCTCCACGCGGCCCGTGTGCCGTAGCGGGCGTTGAGATCGCGCCCCAGGAAGATCGCCAGTGGAATCACGAGTTCGACCAGCGTTCCAATCACGGTGGCGACGGCAGCGCCGAGCACTCCCAGAGCGGGAGCGCCGGGCACGCCGGGAAGACCGAGGCTTGGCAGTCCGGCTTCGCCGTAGATCAGGGCGTAGTTCCCGACGACGTTGACCAGGTTGCCGGCGATTGCGGCAACGGCGATCACCTTCGGACGGTGCATGCCGAAGAAGTAATGGCTCAAGGTCTTGTTCGCGAGAAGCACCAGCGCCCCGATCGTCGCGATCTGGGCGTAGTCGGTCTCGAGTTCGAGCAGACGGGCGTCGTGCCCCATGAGTCGGAAGAGAACCGGCAGGAAGAGCGCCCAGGGGATCAGAAGCCCGACCCAGATTGCCACGCTCAGCCAGAGGCCAGCCCAGGCATAGGTCACCCCGCGCTCCGGCTTTCCGGCCCCGAGGTTCTGGGCCACAAAGGTGTTGATCACGGTCAGCACGCCGAGGGCAAAGGCAATTGCGCTGAAGGCCCAGATTCCTCCGTTGCCCTGGGCCGCGACTTCGGTGGGCCCGACCTGGGCGACCATGAGCTTGTCGAAGAACTGCATGACCGTGTAACTGGTCATCGTCAGCACGGTCGGCCAGGCAATCCGCCAGACCTCTGCGAGCGCCGCTCGGGAGAGCGCCGGCGCCGACGCGCCGGGGGGTGGACGGTGCTCGTCTGCTGCAGGGGATTCGACGTCGTCGACGTTCATGGCGGGGGCGGAGGCGGAAGCCGAAAGCGGACCTTCGTCGTCCCTTCGAGAAGGCGCGGCCCGGAGCGGCGCAAGCGTCGAGGGTAGCGCCACGGACTCTTTGCTTGCTTCGGCACGGCGCCTCTCGCTACCGTCTTCCTCGTGCAATCGAGCAGGGCGTGTCGCCTCCGACCCTCGCTCAGGAGAACTCGCTCATGCTTCCAGCCTTCGGACCACGGGTCCTGATCGCCTCGGTTCTGCTCGCCTCCTCGACTCTCGCTCTGGGGTTCACGCCGATTTCCATTGCAGGCGCGGGACCCGTCGCTTTGGCCGTGGAAGTCGATGCGACATGGCTTGATCGACTCTCGAAGGAGGACCGCGCCGCGGTCGACTTCCTGATCGGCTACGCCCCACCGCAGTTTTCGGAAGATCTCAAGTGGAACGGGGCCGAGAAGCCGGACTGGAAGAGCCTGCGCGGCAAGGTGGTCCTGCTTCAGTCGTGGAACTCGCGGGGCTCCGGGCGCGGCGCCATTGCGAAGCTCGCCGATCAGATCAAGGACTTCAAGCCCGAAGACGTGGTGGCGATTGCCCTGCACACGCCGGAAGGCGCCGATCGGGCCGAAGCGCTCTTCCGCCAGAAGCCGCCCGAGACTTCGGTGGCCATCGATCCCAGCGGCGCCTTCTGCGACGCGCTCGGGGTCTTCAAGCGCCCGGTCAACATCCTCGTCGATCGCAACGGCACGGTGCGGTACGCGGGGCTCAACCAGAACGGTCTCGAGAAGGCCCTCGCGGCGCTGGTCAACGAGACCGCCGATCCGGCCGCGG
Organism: uncultured Isosphaeraceae bacterium; assembly: GCA_964465255.1. GTDB lineage: Bacteria > Planctomycetota > Phycisphaerae > Phycisphaerales > SM1A02 > CAYXKH01. The sequence goes on along the minus strand of CAYXKH010000021.1, from coordinate 20,436 downwards.
AGCCCAGAACCCGTTCGACCGAAGTCGCCGCCCCTGCGGGAGGTTCGGTCGTCGAGTTCCCGAAGCACACCCAGCCTGTCGGCAGCGCCAACGATCTTCGCGGTCAGGCGGCGCCATCACTCTCAGTCGACACCTGGGTCACCAATTCCGACGAACCCCGCGGGCGACTGCTGGTCGTCGACTTCTTCGCGACCTGGTGCGGCCCGTGCATGGCGGCCGTGCCGCACATGAACGATCTGTCCACCCGCCACAGCCAGGACATCTGCGTGATCGCCCTGACCGACGAGTCTTCGAAGTCGGCCGTCGAAGAAGGTCTTTATCGGCGCCGCATGAAGCCCGCAGACTTCCGCTACTCAATCGGCGTCGACCCGCGCGGACGAATGAAGAACGGCTTCGGCGTTCGCGACATCCCCCACATCGCCATCATCAGTTCGGACAACATCGTCAGGTGGCAGGGACACCCCTCGCTCCTGAACGACTCGGTGCTCTCCCCGCTGGTTGCCGCCAACAAGGCCCTTCGCGCCCGCACCGGCGCCGCCACCGACGCCCCTGATGACCCCCGCAATCGCTGGGCGGGGGAGCGGCGGAAGAGGTAGGGGTCGGCTGGCGCCGACTCATGAGGAGTACCGCGTGCGCGGGTGCGCACGTGGCGACTTCGGAATTGGGTGGCGCGTGGCTCCCGGCTCGCAGAGCGAGCCGGAGGGAGCAGGGATCAGCAGCGGGTTGCACGATTGAGTGCGTGAGCGCAGTCGCTGTGCCACGCGCGGGCCGCGAGTCACGCGTTCGAACACTTGTCCGAGCTGGTGCTCGGAGGACGCACGAGTTCCGCCGACTTGCTGCGTGAACGGGTGCCGCTTCGATCCCGTCCGCGCCGCATCGAAGCGGCACCGAAGACCGACACGCTCCGACTCTTCACCTGAACAGGACGCCTCAGAGGAGCGGCGCCAGCGCCTCCCACATCTCGCTCTCGTCGAGTGATTCGATCCACTCGATGAGCTCGGCGAACTCCTCGAACGCCTGCTCGCTCATCAGGTCGGCGAGCAGCGACTCGATCGACCCCGAGCCCGGTCCGCTCATCCGCGACTCCGATTCATCTCCGCAGTCCCAGTTCGCAAGCTGCGTCCCGATGTCGCTTCCGTCGACCATGCCATCGCCGTCAAGGTCGCCCAGACACGGCACCTCCGGGTCGCACTCGCCCCACCCCGTCAGCAGGATGCCGAGATCGGCTCCGTCGATGATCCCGTCGCCATCCAGGTCGCCCACGCACCACTCGTACGCGCCCATGTCCACGGCGCCTCCCTTGAGACGCGCGGACCGCGGAAGATCGAAAGGCAGATCCTCGGTGAGGTCCGCATCGCCGTCGAGGTCGTTCACATCCTCGGGGATGCTCCCGTCATCGGCCGAGTCGGTCTGGGCGATTCTTCGATGGCGGTAGTTGTCGATCGTCGAATCGGCGAAGAGCGGATCGTGAAGGACGAGGTCGTCGCCGATGTTGGCGTAGTCGGGAAGCGGGAAAGGGCATCCAAACCCGGTGCACCCGATGTAATTCTCGACGGTGCTGTACGCCAGAGGGCTCAAGGCCACGGTGCCGCCTGGGTGGACGGTGACCTGCGCTGCGTGACCGTCGTGAAGACCACTGCCGGTATCCACGCGATTCCCCCAGTACACGCTGTTGCGGATGAACTGTCGGCCCTCGAAGGCACCATCGGTGCCGCCACCGATGCCAACTTGGAATGAATTCGGGTCCAGTTCGTCGTTGAAGGCGAGATTCTCGGCGACGGTGCAATTGGTGATCGTCGCCAGCGTCTTGCCGAACAGCCCTCCCCCGCGACCCGAGGCCGCTCCGGCATCGGCGTGAGCCTCGTTTCGGGCGAGGAGGCAATTCGTCAGCTCCAACTCAACGACGTGGTAGATCCCGCCACCCGTGTCGCCTGCGATGTTCTCGATGAACTCCACACTCACGAGTGAGCTCGGATCCACGGCCAACCCGAGATCCAACGCGACGCCTCCCCCGCTGCATCCCACGCACTCGTTCCGGAGGAAGCGCGACTGGGTCGCCCGCAGGTACGCGAGGTTCGCGCCGCCACCTCCTTCGATGATCGTGCCTGACTCGCCCCGGGATCGATTGTCCGCGACGACCGAGTCTCGAAACTCCGCACCGGCGTACTCACCGGCGATCGCTCCTCCGGCGGCATCCGCAGAATTGTCCTCCAGCCTCGACTGCTCCTCGATTTGCACCCGGATCTCGCTGGTGTCCGTCGAGTCCAGAATCAGCACGCCGCCGCCGATCTCATCCAGATCAGCCGTGCCATCGGCGTTGCCGCCGCGGATGGTGAGACCGTTGAGCACAACGCGACTCTCGACTTCGCCAATCGTCACGACGTGATAGCTGTTGTCTCCACGGTTTCCGAACGCGCCCGTGTCATTCCAAGCGAGGTCGCCGGAGAGGATGGTCGGATTCGACGCAATGTCGCGTTCACTGGTGAACTGCTCGGTGCCGTCGAAGCCGCCGTAGAGACGAACATCGGCGGTCAGTTCGAAGGTGGCCCCTCTGCCCGATGGCGTGGTCGGGCGGTAGGTGCCGCCACGGATCCAGATCGGTTCGCCAGAAACTACCGCATCGGCGATAGCCAGCTCAAGCGTGATGTATGCGTCGCCCCACGAGGAACCATCGTTCATTCCGGTGGCACTCGCATCAACGTGGATCGGGACTTGTGCGAGGGCCGAGGTGGCCGGGACGAGCCATCCGATCGCGACCCACAAGATGACAACTACGGAGTACCCCTGACTTCGTGCCCATGACCTAGCAGCCTGTGGCGAAAGTGCTTCGACGGCGAGGGTGAGCAGGAGGGCGAAGATCAAGGAGCCGCAACGAAGCAGTATCCGCAGTGATACAGGCGAGTTGCGGCGACGCAGAGATTCGCCCTCCTGCTCACCCGCAGCCCGAATGACTTTCGCCACAGGCTGCTAGCTGCTGCTCCTCGAACAGTTGACTCCCCACGACGCGGCCACCCACATAGATGACCGCCGGAACGCTGAACCCCCTCGACTCCTCCAACTACCCCGTCCACTCGCTGAGAAGAACGCCGAGATCGGCGCCATCCACCATGCCGTCCTGGTTGATGTCGGCTGCATTGCCGACGAGGCGCGGAACTACTGGGCCCCATGCCCGCAACAGAATCCCGAGATCGCTGCTCGAGACCTCGCAGTCGTTGTCAAAGTCTGCAGTGAGCGTTGGACGAGGCCTCAGTCGAAACGCGCGGGCGCTTGACTGATGTGTGCCCGTTCCGGTGATGATCCCGCTCTCCGAGATCGCGACGGGGTTGTGCACATTCTCACCCGCGCCAAGATTTGCGACCACTGAATTGAGGTCCACTCGCTCGCCGTCGAACCAGAGAGCAGGTCGGTTCGGCGCTCCGCCACCGCTGGCAATGGATCGTCCGACGATCAAGCCGGAACTGTTGATCGACCGAGGCTGTGCCTGATCGTGCCCATCAAGCGGCAGTGGCGGGAGGAGTGTGAACTTTCCGTCCTGCCAGACGAAGCCCGTTCTCGGTTTGTCGAAGGGAAGCGGTCCGGCGAAGCCCTCGCCGATGACATGCCCCGCATCGCTCAGACCCCTTGCATTGCTGTTCACGGATCCTGGGACGATCCCCAGATTCGTAACCTTGCCATCCGCCAAGGAAAACGCACGCCGCAGGTCTTCACCCGGGGGCGGCACCGTATCGCCGAACCAGAATCCGGCGATAATCCCGTCATTGTTGATTCCAACGGGCCGCTGTCTCTCAACTGGAAACGGCTCACTCAGGTCCACCAGACCCTCCTGGACGCTCCATGTCGCTGCGAGTGGGTGTGGACCAAGCACCGTGTCGCCGTACTCGCCAACGATCACGCCGGAGTCGTTGATGCCTGCCACAAAAGCGTTGTTGGCCCATTCGGGAATCTCGAAGATCTGGACCACTTCGCCGTTCGCCCAGAGGGCAGGGACGTTGGCAAGCCCTGGCATCGCGAGATTCACCCCAAGCGCGACTTCATTGAAGTTGTTGATGTCGACCGCTCGCTCAGCCCAGGACCATGGCAGGCTGATCACTTCCACCGTGCCATCCGGCCACCACACAAACGCCTTGAACTGGTTCGAATCGGGGCAGCCATCGATATACCCCACGACGGCGCCGGCTTCATTCACGCCAAGCCCATAGGAGAGTGTCTCAAAAATCCCGCACTCCGGCGCGACGTAGTACTCGACCTCGTATCCGCAGGGTGGCGGACCACCGGCCTGTGCCGAGCCAGAAACCCCGACCCCGACGACAACCCCGATGGACGCACACGCCGTCGACGCCAGGCAGACGGCTCGCGGCGAGAGCTTTCGGACGCCACCGACTCGTGAGTCACTTCGCATGTGAACCCCCTGTGTCCGCCGGCTCGGCCGTCGACTCCTCGGAGCCAAGACCAGCCGAGCGTTGTCCCAAGAACATCACGACGACGAAGAATATCCCTCGCCCCCCCTCCCCCAATGTCAAGCAAGATTGCTCTAACTTCTGAAAGGATTTGTGGTTAGGCCGGCCTCATCGTAACCAGCGCGATGGGGAGTGCGGCGTACGCGGGTGCGCACGATTGAGTGCGTGCGCGGAGCTGCTGCGGAACGCGCGGGCCGCGAGTCACGCGTTGGATCGACCGCTTTCGCAGTCGTGTCGGACAGAGGCGGGCCAGAGGCCCGCGCACCGAGGTCGCAAGGTCACGCGGGTGAGCAAAAGCACGGTTGGCAAGCCAACCGTGGCATTCAGGTCCGTGGCCTCGAACACTTCACGTGCCCCCCCTCTATTCATCCGCTCGACTCGATCGACCCAGCGGGCCCAGCCCGCGCCGCGTCGATCGTGCCGAGCGACAAACAGGTGCCGCGCACGCGGCACACCTCAGGAGTCGGCGAAGCCGACGACCCGGTCGGAGGAGCCGACCCCCCCGACCCTCACCTCTCCCTCTCCACCACCGCTTCCGCCATCGCTTCCAGAAGGTCGCGGGCGGGTGAGGGGACGAGACCCTGGAGTTCCCGTTTGGCGTCGACGACGAGCGCGCGGGCACGCTGGTGGGCAGCGTCGATCGATCCGCTCCCTCGCATCTGGGCAAGCAGGCGGGGCGCGTCGCGGCGCTCGATGGCGGCGAGGGCGTCGCGTCGCGCCGGCAGGTCGGCGGTGGCCAGATGGATGATGATCGGCAACGTCACCTTGCCCTTCTCGAGATCGCGCCCCAGGCTCTTGCCGACGATGTCGGCACGACCGGCGAGATCGAGCAGGTCGTCCTGGATCTGAAAGGCGATCCCGAGCGCCGTGCCGAAGGCGTCGAGCGCCGCAATCACCGTCGGCGAGCCGCCCGAGAGAGTCGCGCCAAGCCGACAGCAGGCCCCGACCAGCACCGCGGTCTTGCGGCGGACGATCTCGAAGTAGGTCTCCTCATCGAGGCTGGCGTTCTCTCGATGATGAAGCTGGATCAGCTCGCCCTCGCAGAGGGTGTTGGTGGTCTGGCCGAGGCGCAGGTTGATTGCGGGATCGCCGAGCGTCGAACAGAGATGGAAGGAGTTCGAGATCAGATAGTCGCCGAGCATGACCGCCATCTCGTTCCCACGGAGCCGGTTGACCGTCGCTCCCTGGCGCCTGACATCGGCCTCGTCGAGGACGTCGTCGTGCACCAGCGTGGCCATGTGGATCATCTCGACGACCGCGGCGACGACGCGATGTTCGCGACCGAGGACGGGCGGCTCGAACTGCTGCCGGGCGCGTACGGCGAGTCCGGTGAGGAGCACGAGCGTCGGCCGCAGCATCTTGCCGCGGTACCGCTCGACGTGGCGACAGAGAGCATTCACCGCCGGCAGATCGCTGGCCAGTTGAGCCTCGAAGATGCGCTCGACCTCGACGAGCTCCCGGGCGAGGAACTCGGCGGTCGGCTGATGCGCAGAAGTCGGCAGAAGCGCGGACACGGGCGGAGGCTAGGAGGAAGGGGCAGAGAGCAGCCGCTCGCTTCGCTCGCGGAAGGGATCAGAAATGGGGAATGAGGAATGAGGAATGAGGATCCGGCAGACGGATGACGCGGAGCTTGCCTGCCCACGCCTCGCCGCGCATGCATGGCGCCGGCAGGCAATGGACACGTCATCCGTTGAGCGGATCCTCATTCCTCATTCCTGATCCCTTCTCCCTTCACCGCTTCGTCCTTGTCTTGCTTCCCGACAGGTACGCAATCCACCCCTCGCATGCTTCGCCGCGCAGGGACGGGCGGAAGTTTCCGTCGCCGCCGCCGGCGCAATCGGTGCCTTCCCAGTAGACGGTGACGTCGCCGAAGCCTGCCTCGGTGAGCAGTTCGCGGAGTTCGGGAAGCGTCCACAGTCGCCAGTCGTAGGTGAAGGCCCGCTTCATCTCGCTGCCGTCTGGGAAACGGAAGTGGATGTGATTGAGGACCTCGCCGGTGATCGGGTTGTACTTGTGCTGATCCCACACGTAGACGAATCCGTCCAGCGGCCGTTCCTCCTCGAGCTCCTTGAAGCTGTCGCTGCCTCCGTAGGCATCGAGCAGAAAGACTCCGCCGGGCTTCACGCCGCGGAAGACATGCTTGAAGTAGCCAAGGAGGGCCTCCCGGGTCTTGAAGACCGAGTAGCTGAAGTTGAAGGCGACCAGCACATCGACCAGCTCGGTCTTGACCGTGGTCACATCGTCGCGGACCAGTTCGACCCGCTCTCGCTGGGCGTCGCTCAGGCGCGTGGCCGAGCGGCGGAGGCCCCACTCGAGAACCTTGTGATCGAGATCGACGCCGATGGCGTGGTTGGTGCGCCGACGCTTCACCCACTCGCAGCTCGTCGCGAAAGTGCCGCAGAAGTCCTCGCGGAGCAGAGTCGCGACTCGACCATTCAGCTTGCGGCAGACGCGATCGATGAAGTCGATCTCGGCCTCGGGCGACTGCACCGACAGCTCGTAGAGCTCGTGTCGATCGCTGGTTCGTGCAGTGCGGAAGGTCGATCGCGTGCGTCGGGCCATGTCAGGTGAATCCAGGAAGGCGTGGAAGCAGGCGGGTTGTAGCACAGGGCGCCCGGTCGCGCCCTCTGCCGCGGCGAAGGCGGAGTCGCCCATTGACTCCGCGGGTCGCCTCGCGCACCGTCTCCGGCGTGACCGCGGTCGAACTCATCGATCTGACCAAGTCCTTCGGTGGGCGTCGCGTCCTCGACATGCTCCGCTGCGCGGTCGATCCCGGCGAGTTCTTCGTCCTGCTGGGCCCCTCGGGCTGTGGAAAGACGACCACCCTGCGACTCATCGCGGGGCTCGAGCAGCCCGACTCGGGCGAGATCCGCCTCGGCGGTCGCTCGGCGCGGGCGCTTTCGCCGGGAGACCGCGGAGTGGGGATGGTCTTCCAGAGTTCGGCGCTCTATCCCCACATGACCGTCGGCGAGAACCTCGCCTTTCCGCTGCGAACTCGCGGCGTGCGCGGGGCCGCTGCGACCAGGGCCCTTCTGCGGACGGCGGAGCTTCTTGAACTCGAAGCGCTGCTCGAGCGCCGAGCGGATCAGCTCTCCGGTGGCGAGCGGCAGCGGGCCGCGCTGGGGCGGGCCATCGTCGGGTCTCCGCCGCTCCTTCTGCTCGACGAACCCTTCGCAAGCCTCGATCCCCCGCTGCGCGCGGCGCTTCGAACGAGGTTGCGGGTCCTTCACGAATCGCTCGGCGCCGCCGGGACAGCGACGACGACCATCCACGTCACGCACGACCAGGAGGAGGCGTTGGCCATGGCCGATCGCATCGCCGTCATGCGCGGCGGGCGGATCGAGCAGTCGGGCACGCCGCGCGAACTCTACCTGCGCCCGGCCACTCGTTTCGTGGCCGAGTTCGTCGGATCGCCGCCGATGAATTTCCTCGCCGGCACACTCGACGACGGAGAGCTCTTCCTCGGACGAGCCGACTCGACTCTCGACGCCGCGGGCGTCGCCACCGGCAAGCCTGCCCTCCTCCGAATGGGCGTGTCAGTGCGCGAGCGCCGCTGCGGACCCGTGCTGGTTGGCATCCGTCCCGAGCACATCGCAGTGGTGCCGCCCCCCCAGGTCACCGAAGTCGCGAACGTGGTTCGCGGCACCGTCCGTGCGGCGGTGTTTCTCGGCAGTTCGCTGGACGTCTGGGTTGATGTCCCAAGCCTGACTCGTGACGTGCGCGAAGGCTGCGGCGAATGCCTCAGAGTTCGGGCGCCCGCGGCACTGGACCTCCGCCCCGGCCTCGCGATCGCCCTCCGCCTTCCGCCCGAACATCTGCATGTCTTCTGGTCGAACGGGCGGTCGAACGGGGGGGCGAGCGGGCGGGAGGCGCAATCCGACCGCGACGCCGGGCGACGCCTCGTCTGATCCGTTTGACCATTCGAGTGGCCGCGAGGCGACGGCGCGGCGACAATGGCGAGCCCGTCCCCGCCGGCCGTCCGCCTCCTCCTCCTTCCTCCGATGACCGAGACTTCTCAATCGACCGAACCGGCGCCGCCTGAACCGACCCAACCGGCCCCACGCAAATCGACCGAGGGCTCGGCATTCGGGCGCTGGTGGCGAGCTCGCGGCACGTGGATGCGGCGGACGATGATCGGCATCCCAAGCGCGGTGCTGCTCTACACCCTCTTCGGCTTCTTCGGCGTTCCGCTGGTCGTCAAGCACATCGTGCGCCCGCTCGTCGAGCGCTCGATCGTCGGGACGATTGCGGTGGGTCGAGTCGAGAGCAACCCCTACACCTTCCGCTTCCGGCTCGAGGACCTGCTGGTGGCGGACCAGAGCGGTCGACGGACCATCGCTTTGGAGAGCGTTGAAACCAACTTCGAGTTCTGGCGATCGCTCTTCAAGGCCGGCTGGCACTTCGCCCATCTGGACCTGCGGGGTCCCTCTGTCTTCGGCGAGATCGCCGCGGACGGCACCTTCAACCTTGCCGGCCTGATGCGCCCCGATTCGGATCCGAAGGAGTCGGAGCCTCTCGGTGCGGTGCCGCACGTGGTGATCGATCAGCTCACGGTCGAGGAAGGCACCGTCCGTCTCGACGACTTCACCCTCCCCGAACCATTTGCGATGGCCGTCGGTGGCCTCACCTTCTCGCTCCAGAATCTCGACACCGCCCCCACCGTCGACAATCACCATCGACTGGTCGCCACCACCGACACCGGCGCCCGGCTCATCTGGTCGGGCGTGTTCAACACCGATCCGTTCATGTCCAGGGGCGAAATCGAGGCCACCGATCTGGTGATGTCGCAATTCATGCCCTACCTCCTGCGCTACAGCGACGCGCGGGTGGTCGACGGCCGGCTTTCGGCGTCGATCGACTACGACTTCGCCCCGCTCGCCGAACCGCGACGGGCGAGCGTGAACCTCAGTCGCGTCGACCTCGTCAACGTCGCAGTCGAGCGCAACGACGCCTCGCTGATGACGCTGCCCACGCTGACCATCGAATCGGTGGCGGTGAACGCCCAGGATCGGGTGGCCTCCATCGCCCGCATCAGCGCTCGGGACGGCACGTTGAAGGTCGATCGAGACGCCGAAGGTCAGCTCAATCTCGCGGCCATGCTGATCATGCCCGAGGGATCGCTGACCTCCGAGGAAGCGGCGGCAATCGAAGCCGCCACCCGCGAGGCCGCGGAGGTCGCGGGTGCCCCCGCGGAGTCGACCGTGCCGGAAGAGCGAGTGGATCCGCGGACGATTCCATATCCGGTCCGTCAACTGCTCACCGCAATCTCCTATCTCATCCAGGACATCGTCGGTCCCTGGGACCTCACGCTCGAGGAAGTGCGCATCGAGAATCAGTCGGTCGACGTCGTCGACCGCGTCCCCGGCGCCGCGGTCGAGCTTCCGATTCGGGAGGCCTCGATCGTCGCCGGGCCCATTCGCAGCAGCGAGGGCTTCGTCATCCCCTTCACCAGCGGGCTGCTGATCGGTACCAACGGGCGCGTCACTCTCGGTGGATCGCTCGGCGTCCGCGACCGGATCTTCGAGAGCGACGTGCGCATCGAGGGGCTCGAACTGGAACCGACGAGCCCCTATCTCGCGTTGATTCTGTCGCCTCCGCTGCAATCGCCGACCCTTCAGTCCGCGCGCTTCTTCGTCGAGGCCCGAGTCTCCGCCCGCACTCCCGATCCCAACAGCGGAACCCTGCGCTGGTCCGGGCTGATGCGGCTGGAGGACGCCGTCCTGCAGCAGACGCCGCAGGGCGGAGCGACGAGCGATCTCCTGAGGACCCCCTCTGTCGAGCTGCGCGGCGAAGCCACGGTGGCCCTCGACAACACCACCGGACAGCGCTTCGAGTGGGATGGGCAGGTGGTGCTGCGGGAGCTCGTCGGACAGGGAGCGCTCTTTGAAGCGCTGGCGCTCGGCGCCGGAACGACGGTGGTGGAACGAGTCGACCTCGACGGTCAGCTCGTCGCCGAACGGATGCTCGGCGACGCCCTGCAGCTCCGCTGGAGCGGGAAGATCGCCGTGGACGGAGCGAAGGCCGAGCAACTGGTCGTCGGCGAGACCTCGATCAGCAGCGCCTTCGACGCGTACGGACTCGACGGGACGGCGAACGTGGGGTTCGCCGCCGACGGCGGAATCGTCTCGAACTGGGATGGCACGATGACCCTCGCGGCCGGCACCCTGGCGCTCGGCGGAATCTCCCCAATCGATGGCAGCGCCGGGGCGATGGAGTTGCAGGGACGATTTGATTCGACGGTGAAGGCCGACGGGTCGATCACGGCCGAATGGACGGGCGACTTCACGCTCGAAAGGCTCTCCGGCGCGGTGCGCGACGAGAGCGTGCCGGTTCAGGCCTCGACCGCTTCGTCGACGCTCCGCGGCACGGTGAAGGCATCGCATGTCGAGGGAGTGTCGAAACTGGCCTTCGAGGGCGTGCTCGACGGAGCCGAGATCACCGCCGCGGTCCAGACCGCACCGCTGCCTGCCTCAGGCCAGCTCGGTTCGGTGAAGCTCGACGGTCGGCTCGATGGCGCCGTCGATGCCGCTGGCGCCTGGAGCGGTGCGTGGAGCGGTGTGACGGCCGTGGGAGCGGCCAAGGCCAGCGCGGGAGCCGACGCCGACGCGATGGACGCCGCCGCCGAGAGCATGACCGTCACCGGAACGACCTCGGCCCGCTCGCTCGACGGACGCGCTGCCGTCCGTTTCGATGGCGAGGCGGGCGTCAAGGGAGTGAGCTTCACCGCAGCCGATTTGAATGGGCCGGTGGCGGGATCCGCCGCCGCAGTCGAGCTTCGCGGCATCGCTGCCATCGCCGAGTCCGCGGCGGGATCGCTGGCCTGGGAGGGGGTGCTGTCGCTCGACGGCGTCAGCGCGAGTGCCGACCAGCTCGGCGGCGGCGCCAAGGCGGCCCTCGCCAGGTTGGGTTTCGACGGACGACTGGCCGGGGAAGAAAGCCCCGAAGGGGCGCGGCGTCTCTCCTGGACTGGAGAAGCCAAGGCCGAACAGGCGACGGTGAGTGCCGCCGACATTGCGGATGGCGCGCTTGATCTGCGCACCGAACTCCTGATCACCACGGTCGAACTCAGCGCGGACCTCTCGCCAGGCGGCGCCGAGTTCGCCTGGTCGGGCCCGCTCGATCTCTCCAACGCCACGTTCGGGATGGCCGGCGTGGGTGTCGAGGGCACTGCCGGGGCTCTCACTCTGAATGGAGGCGGAACGCTGCGGGCCCGGTCCGGTTCGGATCTCGAGTGGTCCGGTTCGTTCCGCGGCAGCGCCCTCACCGCGAGCGTCGACCACGCGGGCACGACCCATGACGGCACGCTCGCGGCCCTTCAGTTCGACGGCACGCTGACTTCGACCGCGCCTGACGGCGGCCCGGCGCAGACCAACGTGACCGGCGACTTCGGAATCGAGGATGGTTCACTCGGCGTCACCGACGATGGACTGCTCAAGGCGACCATCGGCGCCTTTCGCGCTCAGGGCGTCGACTTCGTGCACTCGCCGCTTTCGATTGCCATCCGCGAGGCCAGCTTCACCCGCCCCGCCCTCGTCGGCGAAGTCAGCATGGTCGGGGGATCGGACAGCGAGCGGGAGTCCTCCGATTCCGCGGCGCCGCGCGCCGCCGGTGATCAGCGGAATCTCATCGGACTCATCCCGTTCCAGTTTCGACTCGACAAGCTGCGCGTGGTCGAAGGTCGCGTTGAGGTCATCGACCGCAGCGGGGCGGCTCCTTCGACGATTGCCGCCGACGCCATCACCGTGAGCGCGACCACGATTGCCAACGACGGCGCGACCGTGGGAGAGGTCACGGCCTCGGCACGGCTCCAGAACTCCGGGCAGTTCGACTTCCGCGGCACCTTCGACGGCTTCCGCGAGAGCCCTGTCGCCGATGTCCTGATCACCCTGCAGGGCGTGCCTCTGCCGGCATACAGCGGAGTCTCCGGGCGATACGCGGGCTACGAGATCGCCGACGGTCGACTCACCACCACATTGCCGCTGGTCGTGTCCGACGGAAACGTGACTGGCGATCTGGACTTCCTCTTCGACCGGTTGAAGCTCGGCGCCAAGGTGGCGAGCCCCGACGCCCCCTCGATCCCGCTCGAGCTGGGCCTCTCGCTGCTTCGCGATCCGAACGATCAGATCCGCGGCGATGTCCCAATCAAGGGTCGGCTCGACGATCCCGAGTTCAGTTTCGGCGGACTGATCTGGAGGGCTCTGCTGGGTCTCCTCGGCAAGATCGTGACGGCGCCGTTCCAGTTGATTGCGTCGGCCTTCGCCCAAGGCACGGAACTCGACCTGTCGTTCATCGCCTACCCCGCGGGAAGCGACCGGATTCCGGTCGAGGTGCTCAGCAAGGTCGACATTCTGGCCACGGGCCTCAAGGAGCGCCCCAACGTCTCGCTCGTGATCCGCGGGCACTATCACTACGACGGCGACGTCGCCGCCCTTCGCCCCGGTCTGCTCCGCGAGGAGATGCTGAAGCAACTGCGCAGCTCCTTCCCGCAGATGAGCGAAGTCCCCCCCGATGTCTATCGGCAGCTCGTGATCACCACCTACGCCCAGCGAGTGGCGCCGACGCTGCCGCCCCCATCGCCTGGTGCCCCGGCGGCCCCGGGCCCGACCTTCGAACAGATGGAGATCGCCGTTCTCGAGACCATCGACGTGCCCGAGCCGATGCTGGAAGCCCTGGCCCGACGTCGCGCCGACATCATCGCGGGGATCATGGTGGCGGAGCAGGGTGTCCCGGCGGATCGAATCATCGTCGAAGTGCCCGGCCCCGATGAACTCGAGGGCGGCACGCACGTCGATTTCGATCTTCGCTGACAGCCTTGATTCCCAGCGCTGCGGCCCAGCGGCCGCGGGCACTTTCCGCTTGCCCGGTTCCACTGTGGTCGATACATTCAGCCCGTCGTTTCCTGCGGTATTCGACGAACCGAAACCGCAGGCGGCGCCCTGCCTTCTTTCACCCGACTTCCTTCACCCGACTTCCTTCACCCGACTTCCTTCACCCGACTTCCTTCAGACGATGCGCTGCCACCTCTGTTCGTCCACTTCGCCGGCCCGCCATGTCCATTGACCGGACTGGCGAGCTGCCCCGCAGCCCGTCTCACCTGAGAGCGACCAGTCAGACCCGGATGCCCCTCGGCTCCGCGGCGATCCCACTCGGCTGTTGCGTTCTCGGCGGTGGCGGCGGTGGCGGCGATGGCGGCGGTGGCCATCCGCGCGTTCGAACCCGGCTTTTTGGGAACAGCGCCGGGACCCTTGGTCCGGTCCCGTACGCTCTGGCCTTCGTCACGCAGGCAGGCGTGATCTCCACCCACGGGTGCGGCTCCGCCTGAACCCACACGCTTCGACCGAGCCTTCGCATTCCGGCGCGACGGTTCGGATCAGACACTCAATGCCGGCGCCACTGGAAAAAGGAAATCAGCCATCTCTCAGATCAGACGTCCGTATCGCGACTCGGGCCCGCAGGGACCTCGAGTCAACGACCGCATCCGCATCACGCCCATCCGTCTGATCGACGAGAACGGCGAAATGGTCGGAGTGGTCGAGCTTGATGAAGCCCGCCGCCGGGCTCAGGATCTCGGTCTCGACATCGTCGAAATCTCGGCCGACGTCCGACCTCCGGTGGTCCGCATCATGGACTACGGGAAGTTCAAGTACGAGAAGTCGAAGCAGGAGAAGGTCAGCAAGTCGAAGACCAAGGTCTCGGAGCTCAAGGAGGTCCGTCTCGGCCGATCGATGAAGATCGATCCGCACGACGTCGGCATCCGGCTCGACCAGGCTCGACGCTTCCTGCTCGAAGGGCACAAGGTGCAGATCGTCCAGAACTTCCGAGGCCGCGAGATCGCCCATCGCAGCCGCGGCGACGATCGCATGGAAGACGTCATCGAGCGGCTCAGCGAAGTCGGCAAGGTCGAACTTCCTCCGCGGATGAACGGTCGCCGCATGACCATGATCATCGGCCCGGACCGCACCAAGATCGAAGCCATCAAGCGCAAGGAAGCGGCAGCCAAGGCTGCCGCGACTCCCGAGCCCAAGGTCAAGGCCGACTCCGCCTCGGAGCCGAAGGCCGACGCCAAGCCCGAGACCAAGGCGGAAATCAAGGCTGCGTCGAAGGCCGCGGCGGCGAAGAGCGCCGGCTGAGGCGGCAGGTCGGGGTCGCCGACGAGGTTCGTCGGCTGCGCCGATGAAGTGTGGCCTCGGGTGTCGCCGTCGCATCCGGTGCGGGCGTGGCGCGAGAGCTTCGGATACGCGTGGCTGTTCGGCCGAGCTGGTGCTCGGCGGTCCAAGGGTGCGATTCGCCGCGAGTGCCGCAGGGCGCTGCTGTCTGCACGAGCATGAATCGTGCAACCCACTGCGGCTCCCTGCTCCCTGCTCCCTGGCCCCTCCTCCGCTACCCTCTGCCCCCATGCGCATTCACGAATATCAGGGTCGACAGCTCCTCGCCGATGCGGGCATGCCCGTTCCCGCCGGGGCGATGGTGCAGTCGGTGGACGACGCCGCGTCGGAGGCGAAGCGGCTCTTCGACGAGGGCGCGAAGATCGTCGTGGTCAAGGCCCAGGTGCACGCCGGCGGTCGCGGCAAGGCCGGGTTCGTCAAGGTCGTGAACAACACCGCCGAGGCTCGTGAAGCCGCGAAGTACATGCTGAGCCATCGCATGGTCTCGCCGCAGACGCCGCCCGAGGGACTCGACGTCAAGCGTCTTCTGGTGGCCGCCGGCGTCGACATCGCCAAGGAGTACTACCTCGCCATCACCCTCGACCGCGCCGCTCGCACCGCGACGATGATCGCCTCGGCGGAAGGTGGCGTCGAGATCGAAGCCGTGGCCGCACGCGATCCGTCGGCGATTCTCAAGGAGCGAATCCATCCGCTCCTGGGCCTCCAGCCGTATCAGGCCCGGAAGCTGGCGTTCGCCCTCGGCTTCAAGGGTCGACAGGTCAATCAGGCGGTCGAGGTGATGATGAAGCTTGCCAAGGTCTTCAAGGAGACCGACGCGAGTCTCGCCGAGATCAATCCGCTGGTGGTGACTCCGGCGACGGCGGAACTGCCCGACGGTCAGGTCATCGCCATCGACGCCAAATTCTCCTTCGACGACAACGCCATGTTCCGGCAGAAGCAGATCGCCGGAATGTTCGATCCGAGCGAGGAGAACGCCGCCGAGCTCCAGGCCAACAAGTTCGGACTCAGCTACGTGGCACTCGACGGAAACATCGGCTGCCTGGTCAACGGCGCCGGACTGGCGATGTCGACGATGGACATCATCAAGCTTCACGGCGGCGAACCCGCGAACTTCCTCGATGTCGGCGGTGGCGCCACCGAAGAAGCCGTGACCGAGGCGTTCCGGATCATCCTCTCGGACAAGCGGGTCGAGGGCGTGCTGGTCAACATCTTCGGCGGCATCATGCAGTGCGACACGATCGCCCGATCGATCGTCGCCGCGGCCAAGAGCGTGGGGTTCTCGGTGCCTCTCGTGGTTCGACTCGAGGGAACCAACGTGAACGAGGCGCGGAAGATCCTCACCGAAGCCAGCGGAGAGATCCGCTCGATGCAGACCGCGACCGATCTGACCGACGCCGCCCGGAAGGTCTGCGCCGCCGTCGCCTGAAGCGCCGTCGGCTGCGGCAGTCCAGTCGCACCGACTCCTCCAACTCCGCACCCACCCACAGGCTGATTCTCCCCAGATGCTGATCCTTTTCGATATCGACGGCACGATGCTCCACACCGAACGAGCGGGTGTCACGTCGATGCTCGAGGCCGGTCGCGAGCTCTTCGGAGATCACTTCAGTTTCGAGGGAATCGACGTGGCGGGTCGCCTCGATTCGCTCATCTGGCGCGATCTCTGCGCGGCCAATGGCGTCGAACCCAGCGATGACAATCACACCCGCTTTCGAACTCGTTACGGGCGGGCACTCGCCGATCGGCTGACCCGCGAGGCGACCGCACGAGCCCTGCCGGGTGTGGTGCCGCTGCTCGATGCCCTCACCAAATTCGAGGAGATCACAATCGGACTCCTCACCGGCAACTACCCCGAGACCGGTCGCCTGAAGATCAGCGCCGCGGGCATCGATCCCGATCGATTCCTGGTCGCCGCCTGGGGCATCGACGGTCCCTCGCGCCGGCACCTTCCACCGGTGGCCATGCGCAGGCACCGGGAGCTGCTCGGGCGCGACATCGCCGCAGACCGGGTGCTGGTGATCGGCGACACGCCGCACGACGTCGATTGCGCCCACCACAACGGCTGCAGGGTGATCGGCGTGGCGACCGGTTCGTTCAGCGTCGACCGCCTTCGTGACGAGGGCGCCGATCTTGCGGTGACATCGCTTGAAGAGACGAGTTCGCTCGTCGACTGGATCCGTTCGCTCCCGACCCGACCCGCGAGCCAGCAGACCGCACGCTGACTCGGAACCGCCCTCTCCCCGCGGAGGCCCGATTCAACTTCCGATCACGACGTCATCGCACTCCGCGGTCGCGCCGACCGCCTCGGGCGAGCGCGACCCGCTTCTCGATCTGCTGCGGGGCGTGGCCCTCTTCGGCATCTTCATGGTCAACCTCCCGATGATCGCCCTTTCCTCGTCCGGGGCGTTCATCCCGCCCGACGACGGCATCGAGCGGACCGCGTGGTGGGTGATGCAGATCGGGTTCCAGTTCAAGTTCGTGTCGCTCTACTCGCTTCTGTTCGGTGTCGGACTCGCGCACTTCATGACTCGCGCGACCGCCGCTCGCACGACCTCCATTCAGACGACGGGGCCCAGCCGCGGCGCACTTCTTGGCATCCGACGCATGGCAGGGCTCCTTCTCTTCGGCCTTGCCCATGGAATCCTCATCTGGTCGGGTGACATCCTCGTCACCTACGCAATCCTCGGGCTTCCGTTTCTTCTGATCGTTCGTTGTCGGGCGATGACGCTCGCGGTGCTCGCGACCGTCCTCTTCGTGGCGTCGCTGGGGCTTTCACTGTGGAACGCGCTTCCGCAGCCCAGCGACTGGGGCTTCGAGTACGCGGATGCGACGGCTTCTGCCGAGGTTGCGCCCGAGTATCCGGGCGCCAACGACACGGCCGACGCACCGCCCGCTCTCGACTTCGATCCGTGGTTCGAGTGCTCGAGCGAACTCCGCATCGCCGAGGCGACCGCGGATCGAGCACCCTTCATCCACCCGTGGGTGATCCTCTTCGAACTCGGCATCGAAACCTGGGACCCGGCATGGGAGGCGTACGAGTTCCGAGTGCTCCGCGACGGACCATTCATCGAGGCGTGCGGGCTTCGTTTCGCCTCGTTGGTCGATGGCAACGGGGCGAACTTCGACAAGTGGAACTGGCACATCCTGGCGCTCTTCTGTCTGGGTGCGGCGCTCCAGAAGTTCGGGGTGCTCGGGTCCACCACGGGGCCCGCCGTTCCCCCGCGCGAGACCCCTCCCGAGCGCGTGTGGCTGCGCCGCGCCGCGTGGCTCGTGATCCCCGGGCTGATCCTCGAGTCGACCTACGCGGCGTCGATCACCGCCGAGTCGGGGGCGCTGGTCGACTGGTTCGCATGGATGGGTCCGATCCACTCAATCGGCGCCGTCCTCATGATGCTGGGCATCGTCGGCGCTCTCTGCCGCATTCAGGAGGCGTCGCGTCGCGTTTCCCAACTCGCCACGCCGTGTCGAGCCGTCGGCCGCATCGGCAGGATGGGTCTGACCGGCTACATCGCCGAGAACGCAGTCGGTGCGTTTCTCATGTACTCGTGGGGACTGGCCTGGCTCGGCGAGGTGAGCCGTCTTCAACTCGTCGGGCTGGCCCTTGTGATCTGGCTGGCGCTGACCGTGGGCGCTCACTTCTGGTTCGACCGCTTCAGCATGGGACCACTGGAATGGCTGTGGCGCGTCATGACCTACGGTCGGATCCGATCGTCGCCGCGGGAGGCGTCGATTGGAACCTGAACTGCCGCTCACGATGCAAGCGGAACGCGGTCACTCCGAATGACGTTCCAATCCCGGTCCCGGTCCCGGTCCCGGTCCCGGTCCTGATTCGACACTCGTCCCGTCCAATGGGGGGTATGCATGACAACGCCAATCGAACCGCCAATCGAACCGAACTGCGCCGAGCCGCCGCCGCGTACGTCCGAGGCGGCGCCTTCGGAGATCCGCTCGCTCTCCGAGCCGACCCGTGCCTCCAACCGCCTGATGGTGCTCGATGTCATGCGCGGGGTGGCGCTCTTCGGCATCTTCATGGTCAACATCCCGCTCTTTGCAATGCCCATGATGGAGGGATTCGGCGGCCCGACGCTCGCCGATGCCAGCCGCAACGACCTCATCGGCTGGTGGATCATCGAACTCTTCTTCCAGTTCAAGTTCATCTCGATGTATTCGATCCTCTTCGGCGCGGGCTTCATGCTCCAGCGAATGAGGGCCGAGCGCGATGGTCGATCGCACAACGCGGTCTTCGTGAGGCGACTGCTGGTCCTGATGGTCTTCGGGCTGATTCACGCGCTCCTCATCTGGTACGGCGACATCCTCCTCATGTATTCGATGCTGGGGTTCTCGCTGCTCCTCCTCGGCGGGATGTCGGCGAAGGCCCTGATCCGCGTGGGGCTTGGAGTGCTGATCTTCTCGGCGGTCCTGATGACCGGTTTCGGGCTGCTTCAGGCAGTCATGATTCCACCGCAGGCGGAGAGCGCAGTCGATGCCACTGCTGCGGAATCTGCGGACTCATCGGCGGACTCAACGGCGGACTCAACGACGGACTCAGCGGCGGACGATG
>CAYXKH010000021.1:0-1155 GCA_964465255.1 uncultured Isosphaeraceae bacterium | reverse complement strand
GACTCATCGGCGGACTCAACGGCGGACTCAACGACGGACTCAGCGGCGGACGATGACGGCGCCGAGCCGGCCTTCGGTTCGGCCGAGCTGGTGGTCGATGCAACCCGCAACGCGATGGCCGAGGCGGAGAACGCTGGGCAACCGCCGGTTGACGCTGCCCAAGGGGCCGACGCAGACGTGGAAGAAGACGGGGACGCAGAGCCCGCGGAGCAGGATGACCTCCGCGGATTCGGCGCGATGATGGCCAGCAAGTTCAACCCCTTCGATGAGCGCTGGATGGCCGCGGAGACCGCCGCGTTCCGAGACGGGCCGTTCCGCGATGCCTTCACCTTCCGCTCGATCCTCTTCGTCTTCGGGTTGCTGAGTAGCGTGTTCTCGTGGAGCTGGTACGTCGCCGGGCTCTTTCTGTTCGGCGCCGGCCTGATGAAGGCCGACTTCTTCGCCGCCGACAAGGTCCGCTGGCATCGGGGCTGTGCGCTTCTGGCGATCCCGGGGTTTGCACTCCAGGTGGCCCACGGATGGATCATGTCGGCCGAGAACTTCCAGATGACCCCGGGCTCGGCCTTGATGGGTGGCCCCTACGCGCTGGGGGCGGCGATGCTGACCATGGGGTACATCGGGATCATCTGTCTTCTCGTCCACGCCCGCCCCAGCGCCGCGGCCTTCCGCGTGATCTCGAAGCCGGGTCGCATGGGGCTCACCGGCTATCTCGCCGAGAGCGTGCTGGCGACCGCAATCATGTACTGGTGGGGCTTCGCCCAGTTCGGACGCTTCGACCGCCTCGAACTGATCGGCATCGTGATCGCCATCTACACCGCAATCCTTCTCTTCGCCAACATCTGGTTCCGGTTCTTCGCAATCGGCCCGCTGGAGTGGATCTGGCGGAGCGCGACCTACCTGCGTCCGATCAGTCTTCGCAGCGGGAGCTGAGGCCTTGTCGCCTCGATCGTCATGTCCCCATACGCCTCCCTCTGCACCGACTTCTACATCAATCAGAAGATCGCGCTCAAGCTCGATCTTCCGACGGGTCGCGAGACCGTCCTGCACATGTTCGACCGGCTGCGGCGGGAGTTTCCGCACATGGATCGCTTCCGCCGCTACGAGGGCGAGCTCGCCCTCGAGAGCGCCGACGCCAACCGCGCGTATTCATGGGCC
>CAYXKH010000020.1:0-24703 GCA_964465255.1 uncultured Isosphaeraceae bacterium | reverse complement strand
GCCGGAGGCCGCTACGGAGCGCTCAAACCAGTCACCGCATCGCCATCGCCCGCTTGGCGGCCTGCTGGGCCGAGACCGGCGCCTTGGCCAGCAGCTCCTGCACAAGCTGCGGCGCGGCACGCAACTCCGAATCCTGAAGCAGCCGTCCGAGGTGGGCGTCGCGATCAAACGCCCAGCGACGGAAGAGCTCCTCGAGCTCGGGTCGGCAGAAGCGGCTCAGTGGATCACCGAGGCCCGACTGGGCGATGGCCCAGTCGACCAGCTTGGCGCCGGCGTCGAAGCGGTAGAGCCCGAGCGTGAACTCGAGTCGGCGCCTCGCGGAGCTGAAGGGATCCGACGCCTGAGAGGGAATCGCGGTCATCGCGTCCTCCGGCTTGCGCTTCGAGATCTCGGCAAGCCAGCCGGTCTCGCCGCTCATCTCGCGAGCCACCAGCGTCTCGTCGTTCAGGGGTGTCGACTGCACCGCCTCCAGTTCGGCGACGCTCGCGAGAAGCGTCTTCAACCCGGCATTCGGAAAGCGGATCCAGAGCCGCTGGTCGTGTCGACCGCCGCTCGTGAGCGTTTCGATGCGCTGGATTGTGCCGGGACCCCACTCGGGACGGCGAGGATGGCGGACGATGTCGCCAGCGGAGAACGGACCGGTACTCATTCGAATTGACACCCGATGCCCACGAACGTCGCCTGGGGCCGCGGCAATGCTGCCACGGCCAACCCACCCGCCACCCCTGAGGCGGCGTGCGGCGAAACGCTTCCGAGCAAGTAGACTGGGCAGAGTTTAGCAGTCGGGATTGCTTCGGGGACCGCACCAGGACGTTTGTTCTTTGACGGAAACGCATGTCAGACCTCACCATCGCGTTTCTCGGAGACATCAACGGCGCCCCAGGTCGACGGGTCGTCCAGCAGCAGTTGCCTCGGCTTCGCAGCGACCACCAGCCTGACGTGGTCATCGCCAATGCCGAGAACGCCCGCGCGGGAAGCGGCCTGACCCCCGAGCTCTACCGGGCGTTTCGGGCGCTCGGCATCGACGCGATCACCTTGGGAGACCACTGTTATCGCGATCAGCGGGTGATCCCGCTCCTCGAACTCGCCGACGAGCCCATCGCTCGTCCCGCGAACCTCTCGAACCTGGCCATCGGTCGCCGCTTCACTCGCATTCCGCCCTCTGGAACCCGCACCCGCAGCGTGTTCGTGATCACCGTGCTCGGCCGGATCTTCTTTCCGCTTCCGGCCAACGACCCCTTCGCCACCGTCGACGAAGTGCTGGAGTCGCTTCCCGAGCAGCGGCCCATCGTGATCGTCGAAGCCCACATGGAGGCCACCAGCGAAAAGATCGCGCTGGCCCACCACCTCGACGGACGAGTGAGCGCAGTGGTGGGGACCCACACCCACGTGCCCACCGCGGACGCCCGGATTCTGCGCGGCGGAACGGCCTTCATCACCGATGTGGGCATGTGCGGTCCGTACGACAGCGTCATCGGGCGCAATGCGCGGGCCGTTCTCCGACACATGACCACCGGCATGCATGTTCCCTACGACCTCGCCGAGGGAGGCGAGGCGATGTGCGGGGCGGTTGTTCGGGTCGATGAATCGAGCGGCATGGCTCGATCCATCGAACGCATCGAATATCGCGCCGATCCCCGCCTGCCGCCCTTCGTCTGAAGAGGCGTGGGGCATCGGCACATGTCTCTGGAGAAGGACGAGTTCGTGGATCCGCACGCACCCAGGGGAACCGACGGCGAGGGAATGCGAATGAGTTGCCATGGTCCGCCACCAGGACAATGGCCCCGCCAGTCAGCCTCCCCGAGCGGAGTCGCTGCGGATCCTCGCACCCGTCGACTGCACCGGTGCCGCTGAACTCACCCGGTTCATCGCATCGACCGTCGAGGCCCTGCGCGAGAATCCTCGGCTGGTCGTGATCGATCTCTCGAACACCACGGCGATGAACTGCCTGCTGCTCTCGGCGGTGATCTACCTCGCCCGTGAAGCGGGTCGACGCGGAATTCAGCTTCGCGTCGAAGCTCCGGGATCGCAGTTTGCAACGTGGGCCAGCGCCATGGGGATCGCCCCGCACCTTGCCCGCCGCGGTGTCTTCGACGGTCACGAAGCGGTGTGACCATCGACGCGGGTTCGCCCGGTCAGGTCGCGCGGGGCGTTCCGAATCCACCCCCACCCGGAGTCTCGATGGTGACGATGTCACCCTCGCCGACTTCGAATGCGCAGCATCCGGGCAGGACCTCCTCGAGACCGTGACTGCGCTGCACCCTCTGGGCACCCGGCGCTCCCGCGCCGCCACCGCCGCATCCGAAGGGTCCTTGGCCGCGCCGCTGCGACAGCAGCGAGACGGCCATTGGTCGAAGGAAGCGGATCGCTCGAATCAGGCCATCTCCACCGCGGTGGGCGCCGACACCACCCGATCCACGGCGAATCGAGAACTGCTCGAGGCGCACCGGCAGACGCTGTTCGAGCACTTCCGCGTCGGTGATCCGGGTGTTGGTCATGTGGGTGTGTACTCCGCTGGCGCCCGGCCCGTCCGCGGTGGCTCCGGCACCGCCGCCGATGGTTTCGTAGTAGCCGAATCTCCCGGGGCCGCAATCCACGCCGAAGAGCAGGTTGTTCATCGTCCCCTGGCTTGCCGCTGAGACTCCCAGCGCCTTGAGCAGGACGTCGGTCAGCCGCTGGCTGATTTCGGTGTTGCCCGCGCCGACTGCCGGCGACCGCGTCGGGTCGGTGCGAAAGATCGGACTGAGAAGTCCCGTGGGCACATGCACCGCGACCGGACGGAGGAGGCCTTCGTTGAGAGGAAGCGTCTCCCGCACCAGAAGCCTGATCACGTACATCACCACCGAGCGCACGATGGCCTCCGTGGCGTTGAAGTTGGCCGGGTGCACACCCGAGCTTCCGGTGAAGTCGATCCGTGCGCTGGCCCCGCCCGGTATATCCGCGATCTCGACGACGACCGCGAGCGTCGAGCCGTCGTCGAGGTGCTCGACTGCATCGCGCCGCCCGCGCGGGAGCGTGGCCAGGGCCTTCCGCGCCGCTCGTTCCGCACGCTGCTCGATTCGGTCGAAGAAGGTGCCGAGCGACTCGACCCCGAGTTCGTCGGCGAGTGCCAGGAGTCGTCGAGCGCCGTGGCGATTGGCGGCGACGGCGGCGTCGATGTCGGCGAGATTCTCCTCGAGGGCCCGGGTCGGAAATGGCGCGCCTCGCAAGAGCGCCGCAATCGCCTCGCGCCGGGAATGACCGCGGTCGACGAGACGCATGGGGGCGATCACCACCGCCTCCTCTGCGAGTGAACGAGCCCCCGGCGGCATCGAGCCGGGGCGAGTGCCTCCGAGCTCGGCGTGATGGGCCCGGCTGGCAACCCACGCCAGAAGGCGGGGGGTCGAGCGCGGCATGTGGGGATTCCCGTCCCCGGCACCCTCCCCGACGTCGTCCTCTCGACTCTCGGCGCCACTGTCGGCATGGCACGGCGCGTCCGCTCCGTCCATCGAGTCGCCCTCGAAGATCGGAGTGATCACAGTGATGTCGGGGAGGTGCGAGCCACCAAAGGCGGGGTGATTGGTGATGAACACGTCGCCCGGACGCGGCGGGAGAATCTCGGCGACGGATCGGACGCAGGCTCCGAGCGCCCCAAGGTGAACCGGAACGTGGGGGGCGTTGGCGACGAGTCGCCCGGCCGCGTCGAGCACACCGCAGGAGAAGTCGAGCCGCTCCTTCACGTTCACACTCACCGCGGTGCGGCGAAGGAGTTCGCCCATCTCGGTGGCGAAGGACTCAATGCGAGCGCAGACGATCTCTTCGAGCGGCGCCGCCCGATCGCGTGCGCGGCGTGCGCGGATGGATGAGGCCGCCGCGGTGGTCTCCACTCGTTCGACGATGGCGGCGCCGGTCGAATCGAGCGTGGCCCTCCATCCCGGCGGGAGCAGAGCGCTGCTGTGCGGCGACGCCAGGAGCACCGGGCCGGCAATCGACTCGCCCACAGCGAGCTCCTCGAGATCGACGACCGCAGCCTCGATCCAGTCGTTGTCGGCGTCCACAGTGGCGTCCGAGTCCTGCACGCGCGGCGAATCCGACCACTCCGGATCGCGCCCCAGCCCAGTGACGGTGGTGCGTCTCTTCTCACCGCTGCGGCGGCTCTGATCGTCGGGGTGCGGCCTTCTGTCGGGAGCGCTCGAGTGCCGCCCGAAGCGGGCCGCGCGGTCGATCGCGGCGCACGAGACCCGCACCGACTCGAGTTCCACCGGCCGTTCGGAAGGAAGATGTCCGTAAAGGCTGCGATATCGAGTGCGGAACTCGGCAATCAGGAGCGCCGCGTCGACCGTGTCGGGGTCGAATGGAATCTCGAGGGCGCTCTCCTGTCCCAGCAACCGCACTCGGGCCCAGCCCCGCGAGGTCGCCTCGGCCTGGTGCCCATCGTCGCGAAGCAGGGACTGCGCTTCCGCCCGAGCCTCTGCGACCAGCGCTGCCAGACGTTCGTCCCCCTGCTGGCGGGCGGCGGGCTCGGTGGCGCCGAGCACCACCAGGGCCATGCGCAGCCCGGCGCGTTCGAAGGTCGCATCGGCGAGGCCGACGGCGCTCAGCAGACCGGCATCCGGAGGCAGGATGATGGTGCGAATGCCAAGTCGCTCGGCCACACCCACCGCGTGAAGCCCACCGGCGCCTCCGAAGGCCACGAGCGCGTGATCTCGCGGATCGACACCCTGCCGCACCGAGACCGAGGCAATCGCATCGGCCATGTGCTCGTCGGCGATGCGCACCGCGGCCAGGAGCAGCGATTCGATGGTTGGAAAGCGCTCCGCAACGTCGGGCGAGCAGTTCCGCAGCGCCGTCGCCGCGACTTGCGCGGCATCGAGCGCCAGCGGCAGCGCCATGCGGGCTGGATCGAAGCGACCCAGCAGAAGGTTGGCATCGGTGAGGGTGAGCGGTCCACCGCGTCCGTAGCACGCCGGTCCGGGGTCGGCCCCGGCGCTGGTCGGCCCGACGCGCAGATGACCGTCCTCGAAACGGATGATCGAGCCACCGCCCGCAGCGACGGTCTCGATGGCAATGGCCGGTGTCGTCAGTTCGACGTCACCCACGCGATGGCCCAGTTGCGCAATCGGCCGCGGTCGACCATCTCCGTCGGCGCTGATGCGAGAGACGTCGGTGCTGGTGCCACCCATGTCGAAGGCGATGGCTCGCGGGTATCCAGAGGCCTGGGCGGCGGCGGCCGCTCCCAGCGCTCCGCCTGCGGGACCGCTCAGGAGCGCCTGCCGTGGAGCACAGCGGGCCACGGGAACGAGTGTCGCCGCGCTCGTCAGGATGCTGACCGACGCGTGCGGCGCGCTGGCCGCGCCCACCACCGACCCGAGGGGACTCGTCGAACGCGTGCCGATTCGACTCTCGACGCGGGTGAAGTAGGTCTCGAGTATCGGCGCCAGGGCCGCGTCGACCACCGCGGAGACGGCCCGGGCTCGAAGCCCCAGGATCGGATCGGCTGAGGAGAGGTGGACGTGCCGAAACCCCGCGGCGAGCAGGGCTCGAGCCAGGGCATGCTCGTGCGCGGGGTTTCGCCAGGCGTGCAGACAGACCACCGCAACCGACTCCGCACCGCTGGTTCGCACCGCCTCGACCACCCGGGCAATCTCGGCCTCGAGGAGTGGACGGATCACGGCTCCGGAGGCATCGCAGCGCTCGTCCACTTCGATGATGACTCTGGTCAGTGGCTCCGGCTTCACCACGGTGAGGGCGAAGAGATCGCTCCGCCGCTGATCGCCGATTGCCAGCATGTCGCCGAACCCGCGGGTGGCCACGAGTGCGGTGCGGGCGAAACGGCGCTCGAGCAGTGCGTTGGTCCCGCGGGTCGTCGCCAGGCGAAGCGCAATTGGCGGAAGGGGCTGGTCGGCAGCGACGTCGCAGAGCAGACGGGCCGCGAGAATCGGCGGTTCCTCATCGGCGGTGAAGTCGATGGTGGGGCCCGGTGGCGAGCACGCTCGATCGAAACGGACTCTCCCGCCGACTGGATCGAAGCTCTCGACGGTGGCGCCTTCTGCGCGCATGCCGCGGAGGACCCGTGGTCCGAGGACCTCCGAGGCGCGGATCACCAGCTCGCGGTTGGACGAGTCGCACATGGTCACCACCCGGGCCCGGAGCACACCGCTGCTGAGAACCTTCACCCGTCGGGTGACTCCCTGCGGATCGATGGCGATGCAGTCGGTGAAGGTGCCACCGGTGTCGACGAAGAAGCGCCAATGCCCGACAGCCGATGCGGCCACCTCCGCAGGGGAAGTCATCCGCCACTCACCGGCGGCACGAGGGCGATCACGTCGCCGTCGACGAGGGCCTGATGCGAGGCAACGTAGCGATGGTCCCGGGCGTGGGCAGTACGCCCGCGCCAGCGCTCGAACTCCGCGGCTGCTTCGGGCAGCGCGGCGCTCAGCGCCGGCCACAGATCGGCAACGATCGATCCCTCGGGCAGCACCACCTGCGCCTCCCGCCGCCCGGCGGCTTCGGCGAGCGGTCCGAAGAGAAGGATGGTGCAGCGGATGGCCATGGCGGCGGTCACGCAAATCCACTCTGCACACCGGCCCACGGCAGCAGTCGCAACCGCGTGCCCGCGGCCACGTCGCCCTCGACCAGCGGAAGTTCCACGATGCCCTGGGTCGCGGCGGTATGCACGAGGTCTCCCGAACCCTCCCACGACGGAACGACGATGGTGCCGTCGGAGGCGACGCGGGCCGGGCGATACGCCTGGCGCTTCGGATTCGCGCGAGTGGGCTGCCCGAGGAGACCGTCTCGCCAGGGAAGCGCCGCCGCCGAGCCCAGGAGCCGAAGCACCAGCGGCCAGAGAAACAGGTGGGCGCAGACCAGAGTCGACACTGGATTGCCCGGCAGTCCGAGCACCAGCGCCCCACCAGGCATCCGCGCCACCGTGAGCGGGCCACCCGGTTGCAGCCGAACTCGGCGCACGAGAAATGTCGCGCCGCCCGCAGCCAGCGCTCGCGGCAGGTAGTCGCGCTCACCGGCGCTGATGCCTCCGGTGGTGACGACCACATCGCTGCCGGCAATTGCCTGGGCGAGCGCACCGGCGGTCTCGGCCTGGTCATCGGGAAGGTGTCGCCGCGCGACCACTTCGGCACCGAAGGCGCGGATCATCGCGTCGAGCATCGGACCATTGCTGTCGCGGACCAGATGGGCGGCGAGTGCGATCGACTCGCTCGTTCCGGCGGTTCGAATCTCATCGCCGCTGGTCAGAATCGAGACCCGCGGTCGGACGCCGACGCAGAGCGTCTCGCTTCCGACGGTGGCGGCAAGTGCGATGTGCGCCGGAGCCAGCACCGCGCCCGCAGGAACCAGCGTGGCTCCGGCCCGGGCATCCGATCCGCGGCGATGAATCGACGCTCCAGCGGCGACCGCCGAACTGAATCGCACGGGGTTGCCGCGATCGCTGCGCTCGTGCTCGATCACCGTGTCGAGCCCGGCCGGAACCGGCGCACCGGTGGCGATGGCGACACACGCTCCCGCGGGGACGGGGTCATGCCACTCCATCCCTGCGTGAATGCGGGCGACCACGGGCATCGGCGAGTCGATCCGCAGTTCGGCGCCGCGCAGCGCATAGCCGTCCATCTGGGCTCGATTGAACGGTGGAAGTTCGCGGTCGGCGATGATTGCCTGGCGCAGCACGCGCCCACTCGCTTCGGCAAGGCTCGCCTCCTCGGTCGGTCCCGCCGCCACTTCGGCGAGCACCGTCCGCAGCGCCGCGTCGTACAGCGGTGCCACCGGGTCGGTGCCGGCGCTGCACGCCGTCATGACCCCGATCCCAGGACGAAGGTCGCGAGTCGTTCGGCAACCGCAGCCCGCACGCTGGCGTCGCCGAGGGCCTGGTCTCCGAAGGCCACCTCGCAGCGTTCCAGCGGGCGGCCGTCGAGTGAGAGGGCCATCGCCATGCCGATGGCATGGTCCGCTGCGTGTCTTTCATCCGCGGCGCCTCGCAGGATCAGAACCGGGCGAGGAGCGGCGCTGGCCAGGGCCTTGAGCGGCTGCAGCGCAGCGAGGCCGCGGATCATGTTCTCGCGGTCCGCGGCGATGTCTCCGCTTCGATCGAGTCGGCGTGCCGCCACCTCGACCGAGACCGGCCCCACCAGGGCGACGCAGCGCACGTCGGATCGCGCCCCCAGCAGACAGGCAAGCGCGGCGCCATGGCCGAACCCAATCAGCCCGATTCCATTGCGCATGACCGCGTCGTCTTCGGCCAGTCGCGTGATCGCCCGCTCGACGGCGGCAATCAGTGAGGCCGGATCGGCGCCGCTGGGAACGCGCGGAACCGCCGACGCGACGCCATGACCTCGCAGGAGCTCGCGAAGCTCCGCAACGAGCGCGAGACCATCGCCGCGTTCCTCCTCGCCCGCGACCCAATCGGCGAGCAGCAGCGCTGCCGGAATCCGCTCCGACGCCTTCCGCCGTGGCGGCAACGCGATGTCGTCTACGAGCGATGAGCCCGGCATGGCGAGGGATGGTACCGGGCCGCCACCGCCGCGCGGGGCCGCGCCTGGGACGTCGATCATTCGCACAGCGGAATGCGCGGTCGCTGCTGCGCGAACGCCTGGGTGAGGTACGGCCGGCACATTCCGCAGGTGCGACCGCAGCCGAAGCGTTCCGCCGCCGCCTCGAGCGCCGCCGCAGTCGACTCGGGCGACGCGTCCGCGCAGGGGATCTCGCCCAGCACTCGGGCGAAGGTGATGTCGTGACAGACGCATCGATCGACCCAGCCGATCGATCCCTGGTCGAACCCGACGAACTGCGACGGCGGAACGTTCGAGGCGGCGTCAGCGGGGGTCATACGCGGCATCGTCCTGACTGAGGAATCCGTTGCGTGGAAAGGCCATGATTGCGCCAAGGAGTGCGGGCGTGGCGTGAGCGCCTTCCTGCGGCGCTCGCGGGGCGGCGCAGTGACCATCGAGGTAGGCGCAGTTGCAGGCCCCGGCGTGACGGAACGCCTGCCCTCCGGCGTAGATCATGGAGAGATTGCCTTCGACGGTGTTGAGGGGAGCGCGCATGAACTTGTTGGCGCCACCCTTCCAGCCGCCGTCGGCAAAGATCGCGGTCTCGCTGGTTCGTCGCAGCGAGGCTGCAGGAAGACCGGGCCGCGCCGTCTTCCACCCATCGAGCAGCGTTCCATCGGCGGCGTACTGCGGAAACGTCCCTTCCGCGCCGAGAAAGGTCGTGTTGTAGTTGTAGCCGGTGAAGGGATCGCTCCCGAAGGTGCTGGCGCCAAGGAATTCAGGACATTGCTGCACGCGCTCGGGATTGCCGGAGAAGAGCCACAGGGCTCCGGGGGTGACGATGCCGCCGGGAGACTGCACCCAGTCCCACGCGGCGGTCTCGATTCCCGCGGGTCGCTTGAAGTAGAGGATCGCGGGTGGGAGCCGCTCGGCGTAGGTCGTCGAGTAGGCCGTCGCTGCCACGTGCATCTGTCGGAGATTCGCCGAGCAGTGCGCTCCTCGCGACTTCTGCAGCACCTTGGAAACCGCAGGAAGTGCGAGAGCCAGCAGCAGGGCGATGCAGGCCATCACCACCAGAACTTCGGTCAGCGTGAACGCCGCGCCGCGGCCGCCGCCGGCGACGCGAGCGCGGGCCGTGCGGCGCGGATCCACCCCGGTCGGAGGCGCACTCATGGCGTCCACTCCGCAAGCAGCAGCCCGAGATCGGCGCCGTCGACGACACCGTTGCCATCGAGATCACCCGGACTCGCTTCGCCCCATGCCGCGAGGAGCAGTCCGAGGTCGGCCCCATTGACCAGCGAATCGCCGTCGAGGTCGCCGAAGAGTCCGACGGCAGCGACGTCTGAGAATGCGTCGATTTCGACGCTGAGCCGCGACCCGACAGAAACGGAGACCCGCACGAAGCGAATCGCCTTCAGCCCGGTCGAAGCGAGGTCGATGCCGGCGCCGCCTCCGGAGCCGTCGTACATCGCAACAAGGGTGGCGAAATCGGTTCCCTCGAGTGGCATTCGGCCGTGCGCCGGGGCCACCGGACGAGTGAAGTCGCTCTGCACCAGGCCCGGCTCGAGGTCAAAGGGACCGGAGTCGAGGTAGCCGAGCGTGGGGAAGAGGCCATCGGCCACGGCGCCTTCGACGAGCACGAACTCGACTCCGTCCTCGCTCACTTCGACGACGCCGCCATCGTCGCTGAAGAGCCCGCCGATCAGGCCGGCGGGAAAGTCGAAGTCGATGAAGCCGGTGTTGCCGAAGATGAGCAGGTCGATGCCGAAGGGGTTGGCCGGATCGTCGAGCAGCGGCTCGAAGAACTCGACCACGATCGAACCGCCGGCACCGAGAGAGATGATTTCCTCGATCAGATAGGGTGGATTGAACGGCGAGACCACGCCTGGAAAGAACCCCTCGCCGGTGCAGCGCGTCGGCGAGCCGAGGGTTGCCAGGGGGACGTTGAAGCCGGGTGTTCCGCCCACGCCGGGCACGAAGGCAGTGACCGCGTCGGCGAAGGGATCGCCCGCGGCTGCGGACGAAGTCGGAATTCCCAGGAGGGCGGCGGCCAGGACGGGACGAAGGGACGAACGGAGAGCAGAGCGGTATCGAATCACGGAAGACCACTTCCAGGCTCGCTCCGTGTCGCGCGGAGCGGTTCCCGACCAAGGTGTGCCTCGTGAAGGACGAGGCGGCCAAGTCGCCTGGGGGAGAGATCGGGAACGCGGAAAACCGGGGGAACGAGCCGGCGCCGCGTCGCATGCCCCAATCTCGCGAGGGCGACGACACTTGGCTCGAGCAGGTTTTCCGGCTTCGGGTGCGGTCGGTCGAACCTTCCCGCGGCGCGCCCTTGCGGCGTCCACAGTGGTTGTTTCGCCCGTCCACCGATCGTTTGGCTGGCACGAAACTCTCTCGAGTGCCAACGATTCGACGGCGTCCGCTGCGAAACTTCGACAAACCTTGCCGGTCGCAGCCCCAACGCACCCCCCCCAAAAACAAACCTGAGGGGCTTCAGGGACTTCCGACCGGCGCCCGTTACGGCGGCGCGTCCGCGGTGGATTCTCACCACCTTCCCTCTTGGCCAGCGGCGTTTCGGTGCGTCCCGGGCAGGCCCGACGCAACTCCAGTCGGAGTGCGGCAGCGTGTCCAGTCGCCCAAGCGACGCTCGCCTTGGTCACGCCGACGACGAGTCGCCGACGGAACACACGAGTCGCGGACGACGGTACCGAGACCCCTCGGAAGCGTCAATGACGACCACTGCCAGAGGTCCCTTCATTGACACTGTGCCGCGCGAACCGCTAGATTCCGACACGCTGAGTCGTTTCGCACGCCTCGCTGTCTGCGCGGACGACCATCCGCCTCTACCGGAGACTTCTTTCGATGACCCCCTCGCTTCGACGACCCGGCCAATGCCTGCCAGCGTCCCTCTCCGGCGGCCTGCTCGCGGTCGGCGCGACGCTCGTGCTCTCCACCAGCGTGTTCGCCCAGTCGTCGATCTCCGGAAGCGGTGGATCCGGCGCAGCTCCGGCGCCCGCCACCACCGGCGAGAACGCGGGCGCTTCGTCGAAGCGACTGCTCGAAGATTTTCTTCATTATGTGCGCATCGCCCGGCCGGACCTCGCCGCATCCAACGCCCGCTCGCTCTTCGAGAGCGGCGTGAGCGACGCGGAGCTGGCGATCCTCGTCGATGACAACGATCTCGGTGAGCGCGTCGAAGGCACCCTTCGCGTGGGACGCGGCATGGATGGCGTCGCCGACCTCGTCGCCGAGTTCGAGACGCGTCTCGAGAAGGGTCGCCGTGATCTCGGCCGCGACTCCGCACGAGTGAAGGAAGCGGTGCAGATGCTCATCGGAACGCGCCGACAGCAGATGCTGGCGCAGGCCCGGCTGGAGCAGGCGGGGGAGTATGCGGTTCCCGAACTGCTTCAGCAGATGATCGAGACCAGGAACGCGGAGCTCGAACAGGCGGCCCGCGAGATGCTCGTCCGCATCCGTCGCCAGGCGGTCACGCCACTGAGCGAGGCCCTGACCAATCTCGATCCCAACGACCAGACCCAGGTCTGCCAGATCCTCGGAGCAATCGCCTGGCCGCACGCTGCGCCGTATCTCCTGGCGCTCTCCAACGACACCTCGCGTTCGCCCGATGTGCGCGAGGCCGCAGCCCAGGCCTTCGCCGCCGTGGGCGCCAGTGGCAATGATCTGAGCGAGCAGTGGACCCAGCTTTCGCGCCGCTATTTCGACGAGGCCCAGTCGCTGATCGCCTTCCCCGCGGAGCCGACCAACAACCTCTGGCTCTGGGACAACTTCGTCGGGCTCGTGCCGCAGCCGGTGCCCACCGCGATCTTCTCCGAGATCATGGCGATGAAGACGGCCCGTGAAGCCCTCCGGACCTCGCCCGACAACGCCGTGGCCCTGAGCCTCTTCGTCGCCTCCGACCTCAAGCGCGAAAACGAACTCCCGGCCGGCGAGACCGATCCAGTCTTCGGCGCCAACGTCTTCTCGCCGCAGTTCTTCGCCACCGCCGCGGGCGCCGACACCGCCCTCCGCGTGCTCACCCTGGGACTCTCGTCCTACAACACGCCGCTGGTTCGCGACGCGATTCTGGCCCTGCGACAGACCGCGGGCGCCGGCAATCTGCAGCTCACCACCAGCCAGGGCGCCCCGATCTCGGAAGCCCTGCGCTATCCCGATCGTCGCGTGCAGTACGAGGCGGCGCTGGCAATTGCCAACGCCCTTCCCAAGGAGACCTTCCCCGGCGACTTCGGCGTGGTGCCGACCCTCGCCTCGGCGGTGCGGACCGGCAACGCGATCTTCGCGGCGGTGATCGCCGGCGACAACGAAGATCGCCAGGTGCTCGCCAGCCGACTTCAGGCCAACGGCTTCACCGTGCTCAACAGCGGCAGCACGCTGGGCGAGATCGATCCCGACATCGCCGCGGCACCCGGTATCGACCTGCTGGTGGTGCGGGGCAGCGGGGCCTTCGTGCGCGAACAGCTCGCGGCCATCCGCGGCAACAACCGAACCATCGCCGCCCCGGTCCTGCTGGTCACCACCGCAATCGACAAGATCACTCTCGCCAACGACATCGAGGGCGATCGACGCACTCTCGCGTGGCAGGCGGGATTGAGCGACGAGACCTTCAGCGCCGCCGTCGACGCAGTGATGCTCCAGACCAGTGGCGGTCGCATCACCGACAGCGAGGCCCAGCAGTATGCCATCGAGGCCCTCGACGCTCTGGCCACGCTGGCGGTGTCGTCGAACACCGTCCTCAAGGTCGACGACGCCCAGTCGGCCCTCCTCGATGCACTCGACTCGCGCACCGGCGGCGTGCGGCTGCTGGTGGCCGACGTGCTTTCGCTGATCAACTCCGAGCCGGCCCAGCGTCGACTCTTCGATGCCGCCCTGAGCGCCAAGGAAAGCGAGCAGATCGAACTGCTCGATCGCGTGGCCGCCTCGGCCAGACGCTTCGGCAACCGCGCCGAGCCCCGGCACATCGAGGGACTGCTGGCCCTGGTCGAGGGCGCCACCGGGCCCACGGCCGACGCCGCGGCGCGGGCTCACGGGGCCCTGAATCTTCCGGCCGCGAATGCCGTGAAGCTCATCGTCAAGTGACCTCGCCAGCGCCTTCGCAAGGTCCCAGCGTGCCCGCTTCATCCGGGCGGAGGCGGCGGTGAGTTCGTTGCTGCCCTCGGGGGCGGGCATCGCCTACACGCTCGCCACACCGCGCCTGCGGCTGGTCTGCGCCGACCCGAGCTTTGCTCCGAAGATCAAGCTCGCCGTCGACTCCAGCCTGGAGTCGCTGCGGGAGTGGATGAGCTGGACCGATGCCCACCCCATGGCCCTTGATGGCGTGATCGACCTGTTTCGCAACTTCCGGGCCATGTTCGATCGCGGCGAGCAGTATCCGTTTCTGATTCTCGATGGCGCCGGAGTCGAGGTGCTCGGCGCCGCCGGACTCCACCCTCGGATCGGGCCGGGGGGACTCGAGATCGGCTACTGGGTGCGCGCCGATCGGCGCAACGAGGGCATCGCCACCGAGACCTCTGCGGCGCTCACTCGGATCGGCTTCGAGCTCTTCGCCATGGACCGGGTCGAGATCCGTGTCGCGGTTGGGAACCACTCCAGCAATGCCGTGCCGGCGAAGCTCGGCTTCACCCATGAGGCCACGCTGAGGCGGCGCATTCCGCTGCGCGGCGAGCGCATCGACGACGCCTGCATCTGGACCATGTTCGCGAGCGAGTTCCCGACGTCGCCGGCGGCGAAGGTCGCGGTCGAGGCCCGCGACGTCGCGGGCCGACGGCTGTTGTGAAGTTCGCGGCACGAGCGTCGAACGCCGGAGCGAGGGGTGTGCTTCACTCACCGCAGCTTCGAAGCGACTGGAGCCGGCCAGAGGCCACTCCCAAAGCCACTCCCCACAAAGCCACTCCCCACAAAGCCACTCCCCACAAAGCCACCCCCAAAAAAAGCCACCCATGGGATTCGAACCCACGGCCTGCGCTTTACGAAAGCGCTGCTCTACCACTGAGCTAGGGTGGCGACGATCTGAACGGCGGAGGATATCGGCTGACCTGCCCTGGGTCGAGCCTCGATGCGCGCCCCGCGACTGGCCCCGCGACTGGCCCCGCGACTGGCCCCGCGACTGGCCCCGATGCTCGCACCGTCACTCGCTCCGGGGCTCGCACCGTCACTCGCTCCGGCCGAGACCGCCGGGGCCGTCGCCGCGGCGATCAAACCGCGAGTGTCCACAATCGCCACAGGCCTTCCGCCGTCGAGTGCTCACCGAGCCGGGGAGTGAAGTACGCTTCCGCCCCCATGGATCCTCTCCACGATCCGAAGTCGCCGCGGAGTCGGAACGAGCCGAGCGATCGGATCGCCATCGATCCGCTGCGCAGCGGGGCCAGCGATGCAGTCTGCGAGGCCCTGACGGCGATGCTCCACCGAGCGTATCGACGGCAGGTCGAACTGGGCCTTCGTCCGCTCGCAGGCCGTCAGACGGCGGAGGTGACCCGCAAGCGCTGCGAGAGCGGCGAGGCCTTCATCGCCCGCCATCTCGAGTCTGGAGCACTCGTGGGCATGATCCTTCTCGACGAGCTGGAGGAGGCCGCGTTCCCGCAGTGGTTCCTGCGACCTGAGGTCTCCCACTTCTCACTCTTCGCCGTCGAGCCCACGGTGCAAGGACTCGGCATCGGGGCGGGCCTGATCGACATCGTCGAACGCCGCGCGGCCGCGCTTGGCAGACGCGAACTCGCCCTCAGCATGGCCGAGCCGGATGGCGAACTGATGGCCTACTACCTGCGGCGCGGCTTTCGCTTCATCGAACATTGGCAGTGGCCGTACACCAACTACCAGAGCGCAATCCTGAGTCGGGCGATCGCTACCGACCCTGCGCCGCTTCCTGCTCCAGCAGACGCTTGACGTCGTCGCCGCGACCCATCTTCTCGAGCACGGCGGCCATCTTGTCGACGACCTCCTTGCGGCCCGACTGATCGGTCGACCGCCCCATCGCCTGCAAGGCCATGCGGTAGTGGCCCACGCCGCGATCCTGGAGGTTCAACTCGTTCCGAAGGTCGCCGACGAGAATCAGCGAACTCACCTGGTCCTTGACCATCTGCAGTCGACCGTAGAGCTCGCTCGCCTTCGACGCAGCCTCCTGGGCCGGCTCCATGCGGCCAAGGGCGCGGCTGGTCTCGGCCATGGCCCTCTGGGCCATGGCCATGCCCCAGAAGTCACCCAGCGGTTCAGCCTTGGCGAATGACCCACGGAAGCTCGCGAGCGCGTCCTCGGGCTTTTCCTTGCGAAGCTTGCGGCCTTCGCCGAAGAGCTTCTGGCCCTCGCGGAAGGAGGCCTGCTCGGCCGGATTCCAACTGGCGAAGTTGGCGGCGTACTCGGTGAAGATGGCCTCGCTGAAGGCTCGATCGGCGAGTTCGGCGAACTTCACACCGGTGCGGAAGGACACCAGAGACGGCGGCCCGGTTGGCGGCGCAGTGCCTTTCTCGATGGTGGCCAACCCACCCTCGAGGTACTCGTCGATGAACGGAAGCACCGCGTTGGGATGCCGACGGAACGACTGCACGATCATGGCCTCGTCCCCGGCCATCAGCATCTGCTCGAGTCGGTCCTTGACGAGCGGCGGGGGGGCCGGAGGGGCGCTGGCGGTCGACGCCGGGGGACTGGCTGCGGATGCGGACGAAGGGTTCGTCGCGGGAGCGGTCGCAGGAGCCGCCCCCGACTCGCTCGCGCCCTCGCTCGCGCCCTCGCTCGCGCCCTCGCTCGCGCCCTCGCCCACCCCCTCACTGAGAGACGCCGCGAACACGACCGACGACGACCCTGCGGGTGAACCGGCGGACCAGGCGAGAACGATGGAAAGGATCAGCGAAGACATGCGTACACTCCGGGGCGATTGTGAGGGCCACGAGATTATGGAAGCCCGCACGACTGATCGCAACCGCCGCCAACTCAGCACCGTCGCTTCCGCCCCGACATGACGACACCGACGACTCCCGCCGCGCCCCTCTCTCGCCCTCGCACCAACAGAAACGGCTTCGAACGGGCGTGGTCGATCGACGACGCCGCCGAGACGTTCAATGTCAATGGATGGGCCAAGGGCTTCTTCGCCATCAATCCGAAGGGACATGTCGTCGCTCGCCCGACGCGCGATCCCTCGGGTGAGATCGATCTCTACGAACTCGTGCGCGGACTGCGCGACCGCGGCATCAACACCCCGGTGCTGGTGGGCTTCAGCGATCTCCTCAAGCGCCGCCTCACCGATCTCAAGGAAGCCTTCGCCGCGGCCATCGCCGAGAACGGCTACAAGGGCGACTATCAGGCGGTCTACCCGATCAAGGTCAACCAGCAGCGCCGCGTGGTCGAAGAGATCCGCGAGTACGGCAAGCAGCTCGGCTTCGGTCTCGAAGTCGGGTCGAAGCCCGAGCTTCTCGCGGTACTCGGACTCACCGCCGATTCGCCCGACCGGCTGATCATCTGCAACGGCTTCAAGGAAGCCCGCTACATCGAGTTCGTCACCCTGGCCGCGAAGCTCGGTCGCACCATCGTGCCGGTGATCGAGAACCTGGTCGAGCTGCGACTCATCGCCGATCAGGCCGACAAGTTCGGCATCCGCCCGCGGATCGGCGTGCGTGTGAATCTGGCCACACCCGGCGCCGGTCGCTGGCGTCATTCCAGCGGTCTCAAGGCCAAGTTCGGCCTCTCGCTGAACGAGATCATCGAAGTCGTCGAGTACCTCCGCAGCCGTGACATGCTGGACTGCCTGCAGCTTCTCCACTGCCACATGGGAAGCCAGATCCACGACATCCGTCAGGTGAACGCGGGCGTCAACGAACTCGCCCGCATCTACGCCGAGCTCTCCAAGATGGGCGCCGGCATGCGCTACCTCGACGTCGGCGGCGGGCTCGGCGTCGACTACGACGGCAGCCAGACCAACTTCGAGTTCTCGACCAACTACACGCTCCAGGAGTACGCCTCCAACATCGTCTACCGGATCATGAGCGTCTGCGACGAGGAGAACGTGGCCCATCCCACGATCGTCACCGAGTCCGGGCGGGCGATGGTGGCCCAGAGCAGCGTCTTGATCTTCGACGTGCTCGGGGCGAACCGGGTCGATCGCTTCACGGTGCCGAACGAGCTCCAGAAGGAGACCATCACCAAGGAGGTCAGCGACGAGCTCCCTCGCCCAATCGCCGATCTGCTCGAGGCCCACACCGCAATCTCGGAGCGGCGTCTGCTCGAGTGCTATCACGATGCCCTTCAGGCTCGCGACGAGGCGATGAGTCTGTTCAGCGTCGGCTATCTGAGTCTCGAACATCGGGCCCTCGCCGACCGTCTCTTCTGGGCGGTGTGCGTGAAGATCCGGGAGAAGTGTCGCGACCTTCCCAACAAGCCCGAGGAACTCGCCGACATCGAGAGCGCCCTCAGCGACACCTACTTCTGCAACCTCTCGATCTTCCAGTCGCTGCCGGACATCTGGGCCATCAATCAGCTCTTTCCGATCATGCCGATCCACCGGCTCGACGAGCGCCCGACCCGTCAGGCGACGCTCGCCGACCTCACCTGCGACAGCGACGGCAAGATCGACCGCTTCGTCGACGACCGCGACATCAAGCGAGCCCTCGACCTGCACGAGATCGAGGATGGCGAGGAGTACTACCTCGGCGTCTTCCTCGTCGGCGCCTATCAGGAGACGCTCGGCGATCTCCACAACCTCTTCGGCGACACCCACGTCGTTCACGTCAAGCTCGACGAGAACGGACAGTGGTGGATCGATGAACTGGTGGAAGGCGACACCGTGCGCGAAGTGCTGCAGTACGTGCAGTACGACGTCAACAAGCTCTCCCAGGAGGTCCGCCGCGAGTGCGAACTCGCCGTGCGCCACAGCCGCATGACCGTGCAGCAGAGCCAGGCGCTGGTCCGTGCATACGAGAGTGGACTGGCGGGATACACGTACCTGGAGCGGGAGAGTTCGAAGTAGGGGGAGGTCGGCGTTGCCGACGTCTCAATCTCCGTGAAGCTGCCGCAATCTCCCACTCAATCGAAGAATCCACTGCACCCTCTCGAACTCGTCGATCCAGTCCTGGGTGGTCGCGGCCAGTTCGTCGGCGGGGAGCAGGGCGGAGGGAAGGGGGCAGGATGGCCCCAGCGTTCGAGCGGCGATGGCCCGATAGCGACTGAGGGTGCGATCGCCGAACACGTGGACCGGCTCGAAGTCCTCGGCCATGAAGATGGCCGTCGGCACGCGCATGCCGCCGCAGATTCGGACCTGCTCGGCGAGTTCACGGTGCTGGTCTCGATCCACCCAGCGGAGATCGATGCGGGCGCTGGCCCGGGCGATCTCGTTGAGAATCGGCCCCTGCTGCACGCAGTCGCCACACCACATCCCGGAGATCACCACAACCGGCATCCGCCGGGTGAATGCGGCCAGCAGCTCCTGCTGGGCCGGGGTGAGTTCGACCTGGCGCTCGACCGCCCGCCAATTGCCCTCGCGGGCCGGGTCGGTCTGGAGGTACCTCTCGTAGGGGAGGGCAGCCTCGAAGGTGCTTCGGAGGAACGCCGGATCGAGTCGGGCGCGGTCGAGTTCGGGGGTCGGTGCTGTCATGCGGTGAGGGTATGACCAATGCGCACGGAGACCGACGGGCTGTGGCCTTCGATGACGTATTTCGGCGGGGCCATCGGTATACTCGGCACTCCATGCGAGCAGCGATCCTTACCGCCGTGGCCACCTCCATCCTTCTTCTTGCGCCGTGGGCCCCGTCATGGGCCTCGTCGCCCGCAGCGATGGCCGCGGGGTCGTTCCAATCGGGCCTTCAGGCCTCGACCTCGAGCCGCTGGACTCTCGACTTCAGGTCGGGCGAGTTCCGACTCTTCACCGCAGCCGACGGTTGCGACTACTGGTACATGACCTATACGGTCGTCAATCGCACCGGACAGGACCGGATGTGGGCGCCGCGATTCGATCTCCTTTCCGATGACGGTCAGATCCGCCGCTCGGGCCGCGATGTGCCCTCGTCGGTGGTGAGCGAGATCCTCCGAGTGATGGGAAACCCGCTCCTCGAGGATCAGAATCAGGTCATCGGTGAACTCCTCCAAGGCGTCGAGAACGCCAAGGAGGGACTGGTGGTCTGGCCCGCCAACAACCTGGCCATCAAGGAGATGACTGTCTTCGGCAGCGGACTCAGCGGCGAGACGAAGGTGGTGCCCGACCCGATGACCGGCGAGGCCGTCACCCTCTCCCGAACGCTTTCACGGGCTTACGTCACGGCCGGCGAGCCGGTACTGCGGCCGTCCGAGCCACTGCGGCTGCGCGAGCAGCTCTGGATCTGGCGATAGTCGCTGCCTTCGGAAGCGCTCGGTCCGAGCGGGGCCCAGCGGGGCCCGATCGGGGCCGGTTCCGGCCGTTGATCGCAGACCGATTCGGGGTATACTCCCCGCCCTTGTGGACGGAGGATCCGTCCGCATCGTTGTGTTGGTCACTCATCAAGCATGATTGCGGCAAGGGTTTCGAACCTCGGCCGCGGGCGGGTCGCAGGACACGTCGCACTCGTCGAACGGGTGACATCATTCGCAGCAGCGGAGAACTGTCGTGGCTCATAAAAAGGGAGCAGGCTCGACTCGCAACGGGCGTGACTCCAATCCTCAGTTCCGTGGCATCAAGCTCTTCGGTGGCGAAGTCGCCCAGTCGGGCTCGATCATCGTGCGGCAGTGCGGCACCAAGTTCAAGGCCGGCTATCTCGTCA
Source organism: uncultured Isosphaeraceae bacterium (assembly GCA_964465255.1). Taxonomy (GTDB): domain Bacteria; phylum Planctomycetota; class Phycisphaerae; order Phycisphaerales; family SM1A02; genus CAYXKH01. The sequence goes on along the minus strand of CAYXKH010000020.1, from coordinate 4,494 downwards.
AGCGAGGTGGGGATGACACCCTCTTTGCGGTGGCTGAGGGCACGGTCCGCTTCCGTGGTCGCTTCGTCGACATCATGCCGAGCGACCCGTCGGTGCCGGCCTATGTGGCGATTGGTCAGAGCGCTTCGTAGCGGCCTCCGGCCGCGACTCGTCAGAGCGCTCCGTAGCGGCCTCCGGCCGCGACTCGCTCTGGTGAAGATGGAGTTGGTTGTCAGGACTTTTCGGTCCTTCGGTGAACACAACATGCGCCTACGAATGCGGAGCGCTTGATCGCTCCGCTTTTCATTCCTGCTCGATTTCAAACATGCTCGTCGATGAAACCGTCGTCTATGTCCGCTCCGGTCGCGGGGGAAATGGGTCGCCGCATCTGCGGCGGGCCAAGTACATCCCCAAGGGCGGCCCTGACGGAGGCGATGGCGGCGACGGCGGCGACGTCGTCTTCGTGGCCGATCCACATACCGACACCTTGATCGGGCTGGCCCATCAGCCCCATCGTCGGGCTCGCGACGGCGAGAACGGCACGGGAAGCGACTGCTACGGCCGCGCCGGAAGCGACGAGATGGTGCAGGTGCCTACCGGCACGCTGGTCTATGACGCCGAGAGCGGCGAGTTGATTGCCGACATGGACGAGGATGGTCGCAGCGTCGTGGTCGCCAAGGGTGGCAAGGGCGGGCTCGGCAATCTGCACTTCAAGAGTTCGACCAACCAGACACCGCGGGAGTGGACTCCCGGCGGCGAGGCCATCGAGCGGACGCTGCGCCTCGAACTCAAGCTGATCGCCGACATTGGAATCGTCGGCCTTCCCAATGCCGGCAAGTCGACGCTGCTGCGAGCCATCACCCGGGCCACGCCGAAAGTCGCCGACTACCCCTTCACGACGCTCACGCCGCAGGTGGGCGTGGCCGATCTGACCGACGACCGTCGACTGATCATGGCCGACATCCCGGGATTGATCGAGGGAGCGGCGGAGGGCGCCGGTCTGGGCCACGACTTCCTCAAGCACATCGAGCGGACCCGGGCGATCCTGCACCTGATCGATCTCGCGCCACTCGACGGCTCCTCACCGGCCGACAACTATCGAACCATCCGAGCCGAGCTCGCCGAGTACTCGGTCGAGCTGGCCGAGAAGCCCGAGCTGATCGTCTTCAACAAGCTCGACCTGCTGCCCCTCGACGAGCGTGACGCCCTCATCGAGGAGCTCGCCGGCGCAATTGCCATGACCGAGCCGCACTGCGCAATCAGCGCCGGTGCCCGCGAGAACATCCCGGCGCTCCTCGAGCGCTGCTGGGTGCTCGCGGCGAAGCGACCACGCAAGACGTGGGAGACGCGGTCGAGTTGAGGGGCAGAGAGCGGCCTTGCAGGGGGCGGGGGGCAGCAGGGGGTTGCACGATTCGAAGCGTGCGCGGAGAACCGCGAGTGGATGTGCCGTTCGCTCCTGCTTGCTTGGCGAGCGAGTACGCGTCACCGTCGTCGCGCCCGACGCGGCCACTGCGGGCGCGTGCCCAGTCGTTGAACCCACTGCTGATTCCTGATCGACCAGGTGACCTCCGATTACTGCCACCTGGCCCCTGATCCCTGATTCCCTTCTCCGTGTCACTTCGGTCTTCGCTCACGTGGGCGAATCGCCGTTCTTCACGGCGACCGGCGCCGCCGTACGCCGAGTTGGGGCTCGGCGAGACGCTGGTGCGGCGGTCCCGCTCAGCAGCGCTGCGGCCGTGATTCGTTCACGGGATTTCGTGGCACCCCGCGGGCGTGCCGCGCACGACGCGTGCCGCACCCGCGAAAGCGAGTGTCGGCCCGGAGGGCCGAACGGAGCGCTCAAACACCCAGGGCCGAACGGAGCGCTCAAACGACCAGGCCTTCACTTCACCGGTTCGTCATCCACCGGCGTGACTGGTGCTCGCCTGGGCGTGTTGACGGTGTTTCCGCCGCTGCTGCTTGCCGACGACGCGGGAGCGTCGAAGTTGCCGGTCGCGGGAGTGAGGAAGATCTCCACTCGGCGATTCTCCGCGGCTCCGCGATTGCTGCTCGAACCGATGGGACGGAACTCGCCCCAGCCGGCGATCTGCACTCGACCGGGCACGACACCGCTGCCGACCATGGCGTCACGCACCGAAATTGCCCGGTGGGCGGAGAGGTGGAGGTTGGTGGGGTGCTTCGCCGCAGTCGATGCCTTGCGGATGGGAACCGTGTCGGTGTGGCCGACGACCTTGACCTCGAAGGGAGCGGCTTCGACGGAGTTCAGGATCTGGGCGAGCTGGCGGATCAACTGCTGGGCGTTCGACTTCAGCGTCGCCTCGCCGAGGTCGAAGGTGAAGTCCGAGTTGAATCGCAGCATGCCGCGCTTGGGATCGAAGGTGAGGAGCTCGGGATGCCGATTCGCGAGGTCGATCAGCATCGCCGTGAGGTTGTCGGGAAGCGGTCCGATCTTGAGCTGGTCGAGCTGGGCCAGCAGGGCCTGATAGTCGGCGAGCAGCTTGTCGATGTCGCCTCGCTGACCATCGCGGAACCCTTCGAGTGATCGAAGGTCCTCGGCGGCACGGGCGAGCTGATTGCGGAGAGCGTTCTCGTTGGCCCTCGAACTCTCGAGCTCGGCCTGGCACGCGAGGAGCTGCTGCTCGGCTGAGCGGTACGCGGTCACGACATCGTCGTACTGCTTCTGCGGCACACACCCGATGAGCGTCGCCGACGAGGCGATGAGTCCGAGGACGAGAAGCGGATGGCGAGGAAGCGAGAGTCGATGGAGCATGGCGAGGGGTTCCGGGCTGAAAGGCAATCTCTTCAGAATCAGGACAAGTCGGAGGTTCAGAACGCGACGGCAGCAGTCTAACGAATCGGGGGGCAGGTCGCGGTGGCCGACGGGGCGCCGATTGGAACTCTTGCAGGCTCGGGTGAGCACCTCGGAGGGAGCGCCGCGCGAGAGTCAGCGTCGCCGTGCGGAAGGCTCTCCGGCTGCGGCGACGTGATCGGCACGTTCCCGCCTCGACCATGAATTCCGCAGAAAACGGGCCGCGTCCCGCGAGGTCGCCGCGCCGACCGTCGGCATCGGCATGGCCCGCTGCGATGAAGTCGCTACGGTGCCCGGCGGTGAGCTCGACCCTCCTCAACCCGGCCATCGACCCTTCGGCTCGAACACTGGTCAGCGCCGCCCTGATCGCTGACGGGACGGGCTTCTCCGCCGCACCGGGCGCGATGCTGATCGAAGGACGGCGGGTCGTCGCCGTGGGCTCGCCCGAGTCAATTGGGAGGGTTGGCGAAGCCACCCGGCTGGTGCTCGACCGCGAGGCGGTTCTTCCCGCGCTCGTGAACGCCCACACCCACCTCGACCTCAGCCACATCGGGCCGCGTCCCTACGACGGCGACTTCATCTCCTGGATCAACGCGGTTCGAGCCCTGCGAGCGACGTCGTCGGGGGAGGAAGCCCGAGCCATCCGTCGCGGCATCGATCTCTCGCTCGCAGGGGGCGTGGCGGCGGTGGGGGACATCGCCGGTGTGCGCAGTCTGGTCTCACACCAGGAGCTGAGCAGGTCGCCACTGGGGGGCGTCTCCTTCATCGAGGTGTTCGGAGTCGGTCCGCGCCAGCAACTTGCAATCGACTTCATGCGCTCAATCGCCGCACGAGTCGGCGACACTCCGTCCAATTGCGGCGTGCGGCTGGGGCTTCAGCCGCACGCCCCGTACTCCTGCGGCCCCGAAGTCTTTCTCGAAGCCCGGCGACTGGCCCAGTCGCATGGCATTCCGCTCTCGACCCATCTGGGCGAGACCCTTGAAGAACTGCGCTTCGCCACCGACGGCGACGGACCGTTTGCGGAACTCCTGCAGGGGCTCGGGCTGTGGGATCGATCGATGGCCTGCCTTGGCAGTCATCCGCTGGAAGCGCTGGCCGCGGCGTTCGAGGGGGTTCCTTGGATCGCCGCGCATCTCAACTACCTGCCGACCGGGGGCCTGGAGCGACTGGCGGCGCTGCCCATGACCGTGGCCTATTGCCCCCGGGCCAGCGCGTATTTCGGTCATCCACAGGGGTCCCATGCTCCGCACGCATACCGGGCCATGCTCGAGCGGGGGATCAAGGTGGCCATCGGGACCGACAGCATCCTCTGTCTGGACACGCCCGATCGCCTCTCCCCGCTCGACGAGGTTCGCTTCCTCCTCGAACGAGACGGCACCGACCCGACCGTCCTCCTTGGCATGGCCACGGTCAACGGCGCGCTGGCCCTGGGCCTTCCGGCCGCGGCCTTCAGCGTCGGACATGCCGACGGGGTGACACCACTCGCGGGGTTGCTGGCGATTGCGATTGCTTCCGGGACGCGGGACGCGCGAGGCATGCTGGCGGACGCTCTGCGGTCGGCGACTCTGCCCCGCTGGCTGCTCCCGCCGCGGCGCTGAGCGCTCCGGCTCAATTCACGTTTCTTCCGAGTGAAGGCGGCGATTTGGAGTGGTGGCTCTTCCTACACTCACCGCCCATGACGCTGACGCCGACTTCCCAGAACCCAA
>CAYXKH010000019.1:2221-25593 GCA_964465255.1 uncultured Isosphaeraceae bacterium | reverse complement strand
GCTCGGCGAGTTCCAGGCTCGGGGCCGCTGGGGCCGTGATTCGTTCACGGCGTTGGGTGCCACCCCCCGAGGGCCTCCGGAGTGTTCTCGCGACTCCTGGCGAGTCGCGTCGCCGACGGTCTGATTCAGCGCTGGTGGCCAAGTCCATCGCCGGCGACATCCGCCCGCAGCTACGATCGCCCCGTGATGCGAAATTCAATCAACATGCTGTGGATGACGTGCGCCGCCGCACTCGTCTGTCTCGGCGGGAGCCGGGTGAGCCTCGGCGGATCCACGGATGATGCGCCCCCGTCGGCTCCCGAACCCTCAACACCCGCGGCACCCGCACCCGCCGGCGAGAAGTACCCACCGCTGACCGCGATCATCGAGACCAGTCGCGGGGTGATCAAGATCGATCTCGGCACCAACGACGTCCCCCGGCTGGTCGCGCATTTCGTCAATCTGGCCGATCGAAAGTTCTACGACGGGCTCGTCGTTCACGCACTCTCCGCCGGCATGCAGGTCCACTCCGGCGATCCCTCGGGCACTGGCGATGGCGGCTGCGGATACACGTTGCCCAAGCTGTTCGACCGCGACATGCTCTATGCGAAGGCTGGCGTGCTGGGGCTCTGGACCACGGGCGCCGAAGTGAGCTCACAGTTCTTCATCACCCTCGCCCCGAATCCCGCCAAGTACAACCTGCTGATCCCCGGGATCGGCCACGTGGTCGAAGGACTCGATGTCGCCAAGGAACTCCGCAAGGGTGACACCGTGACCACGATCCGCATCGAGGGTGACATCGCCCGGCTGAAGGCGGCCTTCGCCAGTGATCTTTCCCGCTGGAACGCGGTCCTCGACCGTCAGCCTCCGCGAGCGCCTGCGGCTCTCCCAGACCCAACTGGAGACGCCTCAGGAGGTGCCGCGGACCGGGGCCGGAGAGTGCCGCCGCCTTCGCGGGAACGACCACGACCCGTTCCCCCGGCAACACCGCCTGCAGCGCGGTGATGCCTGGAGCGAGCTTGGCGGAGTGACCCCGTGGGTTTGCCCCCGGAGTTCGAGGGCCGCCGCGGCGGCAGGTCGACTGCATTCGGCCCTACACTGCCCGCTTTCGGCGGTGGCTCACGCCCTCGCGAGTTTCGATCTTCCGCCCACCGCGGCAAGGCGGACGACGAGCGTCAGCGATGCGCGTCACTCCTTCTGCATTTCGTCGGGTCCGCCGCGCATTCCGGCCCCGCTCACTCACTCTGCTCTGGCTCTGGATACCCGAACCGTGAAGTCCACCGATCTCCGTCCCGGCATGGCCATCAAACTCGATGGCACGCTCTACGTCATCACCCAGTTCCAGCACATGACCCCGGGCAATCTCCGGGCCTTCGTCGCGCTCAAGATCAAGAACGTGGCCAGCGGCTCCATTGTTGACAAGCGGCTGCGGGCGGGCGAGGAGATCGAGCAGGTCGACCTCGACAAGCGACCGATGGAGTACCTCTACAAGGAACCCAACGGCTATGTCTTCATGGACAGCGAGAACTTCGAACAGCTCACCATCGGTGAGGATCTGATCGGCGAACTCATTCCCTTCGTCAAGCCGAACACCCAGATCGCCGTGCAGCTCAGCGATGGTCGTCCGGTCTCGATCGAACTGCCGAACGTCGTCGAACTCAAGGTCACCGAGTGCGCTCCGGCGATCAAGGGCTCCACCGTCACCAACCAGATGAAGGATGCGGTGTGCGAGACCGGCCTCAGGATCCGCGTCCCGCCATTCATCGAGATCGGCGAAGTGGTGCGGATCAGCACGGTCGACGGCAGCTACAACTCCAGAGCGTGACGACCGAGTGGTTCCGCTCTGGGAACTTCGCCTCGACGACTACTCGGCGGAGCCTGCGACCGGTTCGGCGATCTCGGTGATCGTGGGCGCTGCGCTCGTCGCCGTCTGCGGATCCCACTGCACCCTGCCGTTTCCAAGCAAGGTCCCGGTCGCGAAGGCGATGTCGACCTGGGTGATCTGGTAGTCGGCCAGGGCCGCGACCTCCAGCGACTGGGCATCGGCCAGCCGGGCGGCGGCATCGAGCACGTCGGTGCTGGTGCGCAGCCCAAGGTCGAACTGCCGCTTCTCCGCGTCGTAGGTCCGCCCCGCCAGAATGGTCTGGGCCCGCGCGGCCAGGATCCGCTGCCAATCCTGCTGAAGCCGGTCGAGGGTGTCGTAGACCTCCTGACGGATCGCCTCGCGCCGCAGATCGCGTGTGGCCAGCCGCTGCACTCGAGTCAGAATCGCCCGGCTGACACGGGCCTTCGCGGCCTCGTTGCCCAGTGGGATCTCGGCGTTGAGTCCGAGCCGCCAGCCCTCGAAGGTCTGGTCGCTGACCTGACTGAACGCCTTGCTGTAGCCGTCTCCGAGTCCACTGCGGTCGTAGGAATACTCGACGGCGAAGATCGGCAGCGCCTGGTTGCGCTCGAAGTCGAGGTTGCCGGCGTCGATGGCGAGCTGAAGCTCGAGTTCGAGCATCTCCATCCGGTTGGCGATGGCCTGTTCGGCCAGGAGATCGGCGTCGAGATCGAGTCCCACCGGGTTCGGCGCCGTGCTGGTCAGAATCGCGGAGGACCCGTTGATGGGGAGATCCTCGCGGTTCATGATCCGCTTCAGGTCGCGAGTGCGGATCTTCAGGTTCGTCTCGGCGACGATGATCCCGTTGAGGCTGTCGGCGACACCGGCTTCGGCGCGGATCACTTCGACCTCGGCAGCGACGCCGGCATTCACCTGGCGGCGAGCCCGCTCCAACTGTTCGACGGTCAGTTCGTATCGCTGCTGCCGCACTTCGAGTTCACGACGGGCTGCGAAGAGCGACCAGTAGGCCTTGTCTGCGGCGGCGAGAATGCGGATTGCCGAGAGCTTGGTCTGGGCGTCGACGATCTGACTCTGGTAGTGGGCGACCCGGATGCTGTTGGTGTTGGCCCGAAAGCCGCCATTCCGCAGGAGCGGCTGGCTGATCGAGAATCGGGCGGCCGCGTTGTAGGAGGGATTCAGCAGCGAGAACGGATCGTTGTTGTCGAGATCGCTGAAGGGCACATCGAAGACGATCTCCCCGCCGGCGCGCGTGGGGATCCGCAGGCCGAGGTCGTAGTTGGTGAAGTCGGCCTGGCTGGGCTGGGTCGCGGTGGGCGTCGGCGCGTCGGAGCGAGTTCTCGCCGCGTTGGCGAAGAAGGTCCATTCGAACTTGGCCTCCTCCTGATCGACTGTGGTCTGCGCCAGCGAGGGATTGAAGAGCTCGACCCGCAGCTCGAGATTGCCACGCAGCGCGGCCGCCCGCACCTCTGCAAGCTCGATCTCGACCTGCGACGAGGGCGCCGCCGGCTTGACGACCTCGCGCAGCACGCGCTGCGCAGCCTCGGCGAGCGGCTCGGGAGGCCTTCGAGAAAGCCCTTCGAGACTCATCTCCTCGGCGCGGCGGAGTCGTTCCGGATCGATCCGGATCGGACCGTTGTCGAGCGGGCCTTTGCAGCCAAGGGGGACCGTGCTCGCCAGCGACAGCACGGTCAGTCCCAGGAATCGACGGCGAATGGTGCGACTCACACGATCACTCATGACGCAACGCCTCGATTGGATCAAGCTGCGCGGCCTTGATTGCAGGGAACATGCCGAACACGACGCCGGTCACGGCGCTGAACACCAAGGCCAGAGCGATGGCCCAGAGCGGCACTTCCGCCTGGTCGAGCTGGGCGCCCGGGATCTTCGTCAATCCGTACGCGAAGGCCTGCCCGATCGCCACGCCGACAAAGCCGCCGACGGCGCAGAGGGTCACGGCTTCGAGCAGAAACTGCACGAGAATCGCCGCGGGAGTTGCGCCGACAGCCTTTCGCAGACCGATTTCGCGCGTCCGTTCCGACACCGAGACCAGCATGATGTTCATGATGCCCACGCCACCCACCAGCAGGCTGATGCCGACGATTCCGCCGGCGATTGCGGTGATGCCGGCGGCGAGGGCCTTGAACTGGGTGATGAACTGATCGATCGCGGCGATCTGGAAGGTGTCGAAGTCGTCGCCCTCGAGCCCCCGCATCCGCCGCAGGATGGTGCGAATCTCCGCCTTGGCCTCGTCGGCGAGTTCCGGCGAGTAGATCTTCGCGGAGATCGAGAAGAAGAAGTCGCGCGGTTGCAGCTTCTCCGCAACGGCGAAGGGAATGAAGATCTCCGCGGTGTTGGCGCTGGGCAGGATCGTGAGGGTGAGCGTCTCGACCACACCCACGATCAGGAATCGCCGATCGCCGAGGAGGAGGTACTCGCCGGTCGGATCCGCGGGGAGTTCCAGCTCTCGAACGGCCTTGTCATTGACCAGGCAGACCTGACGGGCGTTCTCCTCGTCGACGGCGATGAAGGGTCGCCCCAGCAGTACGGATCGATTCTCGACCACGTGCCAATCCGGCCAGATGCCGTTGACCGTCACGCCGTCGAGCCGGACGCGATCGCTGCGGACCTCGAGGCCGAGCGACGTCACCGGCGTGATGGCCCGCACCGACGGCGCCTGGTCGCGAATGGCGAGGAGCTCCGGCGTCTTCAGACGGATCGCCGAGAAGGGGTAGACGTTTCGCGGCGCATTCGGCGGCCGATTGGGAAAGACGAAGATGCGGCTCGCGCCGACCGACTCGAACTCCGTGAGCACCCGCGTCCGCAGACCTGAGAGCGCCGCGATGACCGCGGTCACCGAAGCCACGCCGATGATGATGCCAAGAGCGGTGAGGAACGATCTGGCCTTGTTCGCCCAGATCTGACTGAAGGCCAGGGCAATCGCCTGGATGTAGAAGAACGGATTCAGCATCGCTCGGTTCCCGTGCTCGACTCGCCCCGGTCCGCCGGCACCGCTCGACTCGTCCGCCGTCCCGCGCGATCCTCCGCCGCCGGGAGATCCGAGAGCACCAGTCCGTCGCGCAGGCGGATCACCCGCTGGCAGCGTGCGGCGACATCGTCCTCGTGCGTGACGATGATGATGGTCTGGCCCTCCGCATGGAGCTGCCCGAAGAGATCGAGGATCTCGGCGGTCGTCGCGGAATCGAGATTGCCGGTGGGTTCATCGGCCATCAGGATCGCCGGCTGATTCAGGAGCGCCCGAGCGATCGCCACGCGCTGCTTCTGACCACCGGAGAGCTGGTTGGGTCGGTGCGTGACTCGATTCCCAAGGCCCACTCGATCGAGCACCGCCCGCGCCCGGCGGCGGCGGCTCCCCCACCACGTTCCGCCCTTCGAGTAGATCAGCGGAAGCTCGACATTGGCCAGCGCCGTCATCCGCGGGAGCAGCTCGAAGGCCTGAAAGACGAAGCCGATCCGCTCGTTGCGGACCCGCGCCAACTCTCGCGAGGACATCTCGCTCACCAGCTTGTCGTCGAGCCAGTACTGGCCGCCGCTCGGCCGGTCGAGGCAGCCGAGCACGTTCATCAACGTGCTCTTGCCCGAGCCGGAGCTGCCCATGATGGCCACCCACTCGTTTGGCGCAATGGAAAGATCGACGCCCCGCAGTGCGTGGATCTCCTCGACGCCGACGCGATAGAGCTTGGCGAGCTGGGTCGCCCGGATGATGAACTGCGACTTGTCCCGAGCCGTGCTCACAGTCGGATCCCGACGGCCTGCTTCTCGTTCTCGGATTCCGGCGCGGCCTGCCCGCCCTGCTGCGGGCTGCCGTCGACTGCCGTCCCCTCGCGCCTGATCGGATCCTGATGCTTGATCTTCTCCAGAGTCTTGAAGGGACCGACGACGACCTGGTCGCCTTCCTTGAGTCCTTCGCGGATCAAGGTGTTCTTGAGGTCGCTCGAGCCGGTCCGCACGGGGGTGCAGACGGCCTTGCCGTCGACCATCCGAAACACCACCGGGACCACGCGACGATTCGGATCGATCGCCGGATCGTCGCGAAGTTCGGCCGGAATCTCCTCCACGGGCCGCTGCAGGATCGCCTGGCTGGGGAGCACGAGTCCTTCATGAACCTCGATCTCGACGTCGACGTTTGCGGCGAGTCCCGAGAGGATCTGGCGACCGTCGAGATCGATGCCGATCTCGGTTTCGAAGTAGGGCGTCGATCCGACCGCGTCGGTGCGCTGCAGATCGACCCGGGCGACGAGACCCGTGAACACCCGATCGGGATAGGCGTTGATGTGGATGCGGGCCCGCTGAGCGCCGACAACGCGGGCCACATCGCCCTCTGCAATCTCGGCACGCAAGGTCATCCGCGACAGATCGGCGACGGTCAGGATGACCGTCCCGGGATTGTTCATGGTGCCCACCAGCACCAGCTCGCCGATCTCCGCGTTGAGCAGCGTGACGATCCCGTCAATCGGTGCCGTGATCGTGGTCTTGCGCACCGCCTCCTCGGCCCGGGCGATATCCGCCTCGGCGGCGGCGAGCGAGCTCTCGAGGACCGCCAACGTCCGCTTCGAGGCATCGATGGTCGCCTCAAGATCCTGAACGCGATCGATGGCGTCATCAACGACCTGCTGGCTGACATCGCCCGATTCGAGAAGGCGCTGTTGGCGCTCCAGGTTCTTCCGCTGGAGCACGAGAGTCGCGACGGGACCTGCCAGCCGTGCCGCCTCGGACTGGAGTCGATAGCGGTCGGCATCGCGCCGGGCTGAGGCGGACTGGAGGGCCGCCTTCAAGTCTCGATCATCGAGTTTGACGACCAACTGGCCTTTGGTGACCTGGTCGCCCTCGCGAATGGGAAGCTCGACGATCCGGGCCGAAACCTCCGCGGAGATCTCCACCTTGAGATGCGGCTCGACGATGCCAGGAGCAGTGACCACTTCGGTGACCGCGGCCGTCGCGACCTCGTGCACACGAACCTCGGTCGCGGTCGGACCGGCGGAGAGCACCGCGATCAGCTCGCCGAGTTTGGGACCGGCGATCACGAGCGACCCGATGATGACAACGAGAAGTGTTCCAAGAATCGCGAGAACGACGCGCACGGTGTGCTCCTCGGTGGTCGCTGGTGAATCCGTCGACCGTCGCCGCGCCCGGAACTCGGAATCTCGAGAGAGTCGGGACGGACTCCCCGGACCCGATGATTCGGAAAGCGGAGGCGCCCGTTGCGGTCTTCCTGCGTCGGCAGGTCTCCCAATCGGCTCTCTCCGGTTCGGCTGTCTCCGGTTCGGCTGTCTCCAGTTCGGCAGTCTCCAGTTCGGCAGGTCCCCAAGATAGACACTCCGGACGTCAGTGACGGGAACGAACACGCCGTCACCGCCTGCCTCAAGCGCGGAGTCGCGCTGGAGCGGTCGTCTTCCGACGCAAAAACGACGCCCCCCGGCCTTGCGACCGGGGGGCGTCTCGTTCTCTCAACGAGCGATGCCACCCTTCGGCGTCACTCGGGAAGTTCACGCGTGAACCGACTCACTCCGGGCACGTTCCCCAGACCGCGAGCAGTGCACCAAGATCGGCACCATCGACGCTGCCGTCCGGCTCGTCGCCGTTCCCGCCGCCGCCGGCGAGATCCCACGGGCAAGTGGCGCCGCAGGCACCCCAGGCGGAGAGCAGCGCACCGAGATCGGCGCCGTCGACGTTACCGTCGGGCTGATCGCCGTTCTCGCCGCCACCAGCCTGATCAAACGGGCACGGGGAGACCGGAGCCGGGTTCTTCACACCGAGGATGCGGAATCCGGGGTTGTAGATCTCGTTCGGATCAAGCCCGACCGCCTGCTGAATGTTGGTGGCCGCGAGCTGGTACTTGATGAATCCGGGAGTCGGGAACATCGAGGATCGCCAGCCGAACGGGTTGCCGTTCTCGTCGAGGTTGTCGATGCCATCCGGAGCGTTCGTGAACCAGGCGAAGTTCGCGGCAACCGCGCCAGCAGTCGGGAAGTTTGGCGTCGAATTGTCGGCGTACACCGTCAGCCAGTAGTCGCCGGCGGGGATCTCGAGAAGCGGATCAAGGGCGATCTCGTGGTTCTCGTTCGCGGCGCCGTCCGGAAGGTCGTAAGGCACCGGGAAGGGCACGCTTCCCTCGGCGAAGACCGGGCCGCTCGGGGGCACGGCGAGAGAGGTTCGGGCCCAGATCTTGTAGTTGAGGAACTCGTTTGTCACGCCGGCGGGAGCGAAGCCGTAGGCGTTGATGGCGGTGAGGGCCCAGATCTGGCCGGCACCTGGATTCGACACGGTGAACGGCGTGGCGAACCAACGCTGCGGATTCGCGGCGCTCAGCTTGCCCGACGACCAACCAAGGTTGGTCGGCGTGAACACACCGTTGTTGGGAGCCGAGAACTGGAGGGCTCGGGAGTTGCCGGTCGAGAAGACCAGACGACGGAAGGTGGCGGTGATGTCACCGGCACCCTGGGCGCCGGCGAAGCCAGCGACCTGGATGAGGTAGTACTCTCCGCCGACGGCGTCGATCAGAACGACTCCCTCGCCACCCGCGGCGAAGGCATCGATGCAGCCGATGGCGTTGTCCAGAAGGCTGGAGCCGACCACGGTGGAGGTGATCCCGTTGCCGTAGAGGCCGATCACGGAATCGACGCCGGGCGTGTTGATGACGATCTCGAGCTCGCCATCGTCAGGAGCCTGGACGATGTACCAGATGTCGTTCGTCGACTGGCAGTCGAGCGCCGGACCGTCGGTGTTGGCCCCGGTGTTGTTGAAGGCCACGGTCGTGTCGAGGGCGAGGACCGCCGGTGATTCAGCGCAGTCGTTGGCCTGAAGCGGAGCGGAGCAATCGTAGATGAAGAAGCCGCACTGCTCGACCGCGAGTTCGACGCAGAGCGCGTCCCATGCCGTGTCGCAGCAGGTGGTGAAGCTGGCGCAGACGGTGGCGCAGCACTCGAGATCGGCGCAGCCGGCGGCGAGCGTCTCGGTGACGCAGTCGCCACCAGTGCCGCAGGTCGCGGGGACGTTGTAGAGCGCCGTGACCGTGCCGACGTAGTTCACCGGGCAGGCGGGGGCGTCGGGGGCGAAGGCGTTGACCGTGAAGACCGCGATGTACTCGCCCGGCGCGAGGAAGAGGTTGCCCGTCGAGAAGGGGCAGGTCGCGCTGGCCGCGGCGAAGATCGCATCGGCGGCGCAGTCGATTGGGAAGACGAACATCGTGAAGTTCGGCGCCGGCTGATTGGTCGCCACCACGTTGTGGGTCGCCGAGAGGGTGACGGTGGCCGGAGCGGACAGGGTGAACTTCACCCAGTCGAGATCACGGCCGGCGGTGCCGACGGTGCCGACCGAACCGCAGTAGTTCCTGGCAACGCCGTCGAGCAGCGTGCCGTAGTTGTCGAGGGGCGGATTCGTGGCGTTGTTGTTGCATCCACCGTTGGTGGAGTCGGTGACATCGGCGCAGCCGTCACTCTGGACGACCGATCCACCGGGACAGGTGGTCACGCACTGGGCCGAAGCCGCAGCGGCGAGAAGCAGCGAAACCGACGGGACCGCGAGAGCGGCCGCGAACGTGCTGCCAGACAGACAATTGAGTCTCATGACTCGTTCCTCCTTGAGATGGCCCCGACTTTGCGGATGAGGACTGGAGGCGGCCCGTGGGGCGGGGACCTCTCCATGTTGCGCACTCCCCATAAATAGCAGGTCGCGGGCCGTCCGCAAGATGGTATTTCCCGTAATTGTGGGCTCGGATTGCCCGGAACGCGGGTTCCTCTGGCGAGTCGATAGCGCCCATAGTCGGCGCCGCCTTCGAGCCGCCCCGGCCTCGCAGTCCGGCCGGCGGTCGCGGTCGTCCGCCGAAGCTCGCTCGCATCAAACAACGACGGCCTCCGAAATCGGAGGCCGTCGTGCAGGTGCGTTCAATCAGGCCTTGGGAGACTCAGCCGCAGATTCCCCAGACCGCGAGAAGTTCGCCGAGATCGGCTCCATCGACAACCCCGTTGCCGTCGAGATCGGCCGGGCAGTCGACACAGATTCCCCATACCGCCAGAAGCTCACCGAGGTCGGCACCATCGACGGTCCCGCTTCCATCCAGGTCCGCCGGGCAACTCGGCGCCTCGCAGGCGTCGCCGATTCCGTTGCCGTTGGAGTCGGTCTGGGCGACATTGGCGGTCTCGGGGCAGTTGTCGCAGGCATCGCCGATCGTGTCCCCGTCCTGGTCGGCCTGACCGACGTTGGCAATCGCCGGGCAGTTGTCGCAGGCGTCGCCGAACCCGTCGCCGTCGGCGTCCTCCTGGAAGCGATTGTCGTCGTCCGGGCAGGAGTCGCAGGCGTCGCCGACGCCGTCACCGTCAGCGTCGAGCTGGTCGGTGTTGGGAGTCGAGAGGCAGTTGTCGATCTCGTCGCAGACGCCATCCGAGTCGGCGTCGATGCACGCGCAGGAGACCAGCAACTGGCCGACTCCGGTTCCGGAGATGGCCCCCAGCCGAATGTAGTAGATCCCGCCCTCGACGACCTCGGCATTCACCAGCGACGACCCGTTGGCGCATCCGTTGGTGTCGTCGTCGCACTCGATCGGATCGGTCGCGCCGGTGGGACAGCCTGCCTCACCCGGGTACACGATGATCCGAGTGTTGAGCGTGGTGAGGTTGCAGGTGCTGACCGTCAGCGTGCCAGAGCAGGTCGCTGTGTAGAGGAACCAGATGTCGTTGACGAACAGCGACGTTCCCTCGTTGCAGACGAATGGCGATGCCGGCGTGCTGGTGGTGGCGCCGACCGTGGTCCAGTCGACGGTGCCGTTGACGATCACCGTCGCCGCGCTGCAGTTGTCGTTGGACGGCGGAGCCTGCTGCGAGACGCTGATGTTGTCGATGTACCACTCGTCGTTGGTGGCATCACCACCGGTGCGGAATCGGATGCGGAACTCGTCGTGCTTGGCGTCCGCGGGAAGCACGTGGGACCAGAAGTCGAACGTGGCCTGATCCGTGCCGTTCGAGACGATCGTGTTGAGGATCGACCACTTCTTCGATGAGTTGAAGTACTCGACGAAAAGCGACTTTCCGGCCTCGACTCCCTTGTGCTCCGTGTGGTAGGAGAAGTTGATCGTCGAACCGCCAAATGCCCCGAGCAGGATGAAATTGCTGCGGATCTCGTCATCCTGGTACTCGCCGGATCCGGCCGAGTCGAGGTTCAGCGAATTGGGCGAACTCGGCTCGGAGGTGGCGGCGCTGGTGACCACCGCGCCCTTGTTGAAGACCCAACGGGTGCTGGTGACCGAGGCTCCGACCCAGTTCTCGGTGAAGGGAATGGTCTGCGGCGACGCGAGCACCAGGTCGCACGTGACCGAATTCCTGTAGTCGAGGATGTCCGCCTGCTCGGGGGCGCCGAACTTGAGATTCGCGCCGCCGATGCCATCGCACTGTCCGAGGGAGGCGCACATGATGTGGCAGTCACCCTGCCCATCGCAGTGGAAGGCGCCCCAGTTGTGCCCCAGCTCGTGCGCCGAGAGGGCGATTCGGGAGTTGAACGAGAGGCCACCAGCCTTCGACTCGACGAAGCTGTAGCCGAGGTTTCCGAAGCCGCCGCAGGAGTTTCCCGCCTGATTGCAGACCACCCCGATGAAGCCGACGCCGAGGATCGTTCCATCCACGTTCTTGCCGGTGAACAGGTGGGCGATCTCGCGCTGGATCGAGACTTCGGGAGCCGAGTTCCAGGTGTTGCGGAACTCGCAGAGGAGGGTGTCCGGATTGCTCGAGGTGTACGGATCCGAGGAGTTCGTGCGCACGACGATGGTCGAGACCTCGTAGTTGATCTGGACGTCGCGGTTGTAGATGAACTCAACCTGGTTCAGGATCGACTCGATGTCGTTCACGGTCAGGATCAGCGAGGCGCCGTTCTTGACCGAGAAGTACTCGAAGTCCGCGTCGCAGGCGATTTCCGCAAGGTAAAAGGTCTCGCCCGCAATGCCACCGTCGTCTCCGGCTCCCCCCATCCCCTTCACCGAGAGGTTCGCGCCGGGCTTGGCTCGGGCCCCGACCTTGCCGCGGTTGGGGATCGCGTTATGGCCGGCGTGCACGCCGCACGTACCTGGCTCGGCCACCACGTCTTCGGTGCGATAGCTGATGTGCTGCCCGGGCTCGGCCCCGGGAACGAGATTGTCGAGAGGCTCGACCATCCAGCGGGTCCCATCCTCGCGCTCGACGAGGACGGCGAGACCATTGTGGAGCAGGGAGCCGGCCACGGCACTGCCGGGTTCACCGATGATCGCGCCGCGATACGTCTGGAAGTCGGGAGCCTCGACCGGACGAAGCTGTCGGTCGCCGTCGTCGACGAGCACCTGGAAGTCGAGAGTCCGCATCGAGTAGCGGAAGAGGGTCAGCGAGACGACCTCGTCGCCGAGCGGGAGCGTGACGACGAACTGCTCGGGCGTTCCTCCCGGGAGCAGGATCGGGGCCGTCTGGAACGCGACAAATGACTCCAGACCGCGGGGCGTCGTCGCCTCCTGGAGCTGGGCCATGGCCGGAGCGGAGCACGCGAGGACGGTCAACACGCCCGCGACGAACGCGTGGCGGATCACATTCGGGGTGGCCGCGAACGGCGCACGGATTCTGGTGGACGGCACGAGCGGTTCCTCTGTTCTGTTGCAAGCCCTTCGCCCGATGCGCTCGATGCGCTCGAGCGCCGCCACCTGTTCCACTCGGCGGCGGTCCGCTGGCGGCTGCATGCCAGCGATTCGAATAGGGAGAACGACGCGTCTCCCGATCTTTCGTTCCAAGCCTTGCGCCAGGTTCCTCCCGCGGACCCAAACCGCGGACTCTTTACACGCCCCGTCTCATCCGGTTCGGCCCGAGCAGAAGAGACGGTGGCTTTCTGGCGGTCGCGAAGCTCGTCTCCGGCCCAGGAATTATCGGTCGACGTGCGAACGCGGCGAGGGAGTCGATTCTGAAGTCAATCACCACCGAGCAGCCAATGGCGAAAGTCATTCGGGCTCCGAACGAGCACGATCGCGAAACACTTTCGCCATTGGCTGCTCGGCCCCACTCCCACAAATGAAGACGGGGCACCGGAGAACCCGGTGCCCCGCCACTCGTCAGTCCATGCCACCCTGCCAGATGTGTTCCCGTCGACCGCCGGGGGTGGGCCCTCTATCGGTCGACCTTGGATCAGCTCCAGAGCGTCAGCAGGATGCCAAGATCGGCACCATCGGTGATGCCGTCGTCGTTGAGGTCGCCGTCTGGCGTACCCCATGCGGCGAGCAGCTCGCCGAGATCGGCGCCATCGATCACGCCATCGCAGTTGAAGTCAGCCGGCAGGCAGGGCAATGCAGCCGGGCCGACGGCGGCGAAGGTCACGTCGGTGGGAGTGCCCGGACGGAAGAGCCCAAGCGTCGCCATGACCGCTTCTGGTGCCGTGTCGGCATCGAATCGGAAGTTGTAGAGCGTGGCCCACCTGAGGGCGTTCGCGTTCTGATTGGTCGCGAACGGCGTCGTGTCCCAGGTGATCATGCCGTCGGCGACCGTCGCGTTCCAGTCGGTCGTGTCGTACGGCTCGCCCGAGTGGTGGTTGATGTCGCGGAACCCGATGTTCGAAATCGTGGCGCCCTCGCCGATGGGAACCGAGAAGGTTCCGCCCGAGCGGTGGGAGTTCAGATTGAACACCGCAAACTCGTAGTGCCACTGGCCACCGCCAAGATCGGACGCCAGGAAGCCGACGGTGAAGCGCCCGTCGCCAGGCACGTCGACGTTCACGAGCGTGACTTGGGTGTTGAAGGTCTTCCACGCGGCAAGCGCAGCCTTCTGCTGATTCGTCGGGCCAGTCGTGCTCAGGTTGTAGCCACCGCCGGAGAAGCTGCCCACGTTGAACTGCCGATACGACGCGTTGTTGGCGCTGTTGCCCGCAGCGGCATCATCCGGGTGGATGTAGATGCCCTCGGAGAAGTAGACGGCGCCCGAGTTCAGGGCGGGATTGAGGTCGTCGTTCAGCGTCTGAATGCGCCGCCCGATCGTGGCCGGCGCAGCCGGAGGCGTCGGACTCCAGGGGTAGGGAAAGAAGCCGGTCGCAGCGTTCACCTGAGAGCGCGGGCCGAGATTGCTCTGGGTGCCGTTCAGGTTCGAGTCGTAGGGATCCGAGCAGCCGACGCCGAGTTTGGTGAAGCAACCGACGCCGGCCGGCGTGCAGGGACCACAAAGCGACTGCTGGAGGGCGCAGAAGCCGTGCTTGAGCCAGCTCATCCCGATCTGCTCGAAGCGATTGTTCTTCAGCCGGTACAGGTTCTGGGCGATGACCGGATGCTGGTTGGTGTTCTGGAACCAGTCGAGCTGCTCGTTGCCGATGTTGCACGAGGTCGTCGCAATCGAGTACGCGGTGATGCTTCCCACGGTGCCGAACTTCTGAATGTTCGGGAGGGCGCCGACGATCACGTCGGGGCCGACGGATGCGATTCCCCCTTCTTCACGGCCGGGTGTGGCCGAGGCGCTCATCTGGCCGAGCAGCACGGCAACCGAAGCCAACGTCAGACCACCCAAAGTCACGGAAATCTTCACTGGACGAACTCCTTCTCCTCGCACGGGGCGAGGGCGGGGGAAACAGATGATCTCGGCCGTCTCGGCCAAATCGGGAGCCCGAGCGGACATCATCCGATAGGGCCCACTCAATCTGACCTTCGCGGCTGCTCGGCGCTCGGGGCGTCGAGAGCAGGATGCTGCCGCAGAATCATGGCGGCTGCAACAAGATTCTCGAACGTCTCAGGCGCAGATGCAAGCAGTCCGTCTTGGATGGAACAAAAGAGGTGAGCCAGGAACGAGTTCCGGCCACAACTGCATGGAATGAAAAAACACGCCGCGGTCAGAAGACCGCGGCGTGTGGACTGTCAGACGCGTCGGTGCGTCAGGTCGCAGGCCAGAAATCAGGCCCGACGACGACGGCCACCGGCGAGGCCGGCGAGGCCGAGCAGAGCGAGCGCACCCGGAGCCGGGATGACGACGGTCTGCTCATTGAGGATGAAGGCGTAGTCGAAGATCTTGATGCTCTGACCGTTGTTGCCGGTCGGAGTGGCGGTGACGTTGGCCTTGAAGGAGAGCGTATCGGCAGTGTCGCTGAACTCGACGCTGAGGATATTGCCCTGACCGTCAACGGTGGTCGTCTTGAGGATCTTCTTCGCCACGCAGACGAAGCGACCGACGAAGGTGTTGAAGCCAGCGAGGCCGCCGACAGCGAGGGCCTGGCCCTGGTTGTTCGGCGGGTTGCCGTTGAACCAGCCGGCGAGAGCCGGGATGCCAGCCTGGAAGAAGCCGTCGTCGCCCCAGTTCGGATCAGCGCTGGTGCTGTTCGAAGCGAGGTTCGGATTGCCACCCTGAGCCTGGTTGCCACCGATGGTCACGAAGCTGTCAGCGACAGCGTTCGCAGCGCCACCCATGTCGCCGGGCTTGGGCGACCAGTTGGTGTCGCCACCCTGGTGGACGAACGTGCAGGTCGACGAAATGGTGGCGTTGAAGACGTTGACGACCTTGGCCGTGTTGACGTCGAAGCCCGCGTAGACGTTGATGACAGCGTAGTCAACGCTACCGAAGTTGACGATCGACGTGGTGGACTGGAAACCGGTAAATGCGGCCGACGCGGCAGCCGCGATGGCGAGCGAGCTGACGCCCGCGAGAACGAAGTTCTTCATTACGATGGACCTTTCTTCTAGAGTCTCTTGACTGCGACCTGGAACAGACGCCTCAGCAGCCCACGCTAGCTGGAGCCGCCCCTCACTTCAGGGTGGAAGATACCTGACCCTTCCTACCAGTCAAGTGGGTAGTCCGTGAGGGGAGGAAAAAAGTTCCGCCGTCTGGGCACCTTTCGCGAACCTGAACCAAAAAGGTGTTACCGGCTCAACACACCCTCAACGAAGGGGAACGGAGTGGGGGCCACGTCGTCCACCAACCTGCCGGTGAGCAGAAGCGGGCTCGACCCGACGACCTCCACTCGGACCACTCGGCCGAGGAGTGAACCCGCGTCGTTGGCCGGAACGTCGACCGCGACGATGAGGTCCCCGGCAGTCCGCCCGGTGAGCTGCATTGTCGTTGGCGCGACCTCCGCGGGGCCTTCTGAGCGGCCCTCCCAGCCGAGCTGCACCATCCCGGCCCGGCGGCGCTGCTTCTGCTCGCGAACGCTTTGGCGCTCGATGAACGCGTCGACCGTCCGACCCACGAAACCGGCGTGAATCTCGCTGCTGATGCGCGATTGGGTGGCCAGAAGCTCATTGTTCCGCCGGCGTTTCTCGACTTCGGCGACATCGTCGACGAAGCGCTCGATCGCGGTCGTCCCGGGTCGGGGCGAGTACTTGAAGATGAAGCAGTTCTTGAACCGGACCCGCTCGAGGAGCAGCACTGTGGCTTGGAAGTCCTCCTCGGTTTCGGTTGGGAAACCGACGATGAGGTCGCCGCTGATCATCACATCGGGCAGGAAGGTTCGAGCCCTCTCGATGAACTCGAAGTACTCGCCCACCGAATACCCGCGGTTCATCATCCGGAGGATGCGGTCCGACCCGGACTGGGGTGGAACGTGCAGGTATCGACAGATTCGCGGCGAATCTGCGAGCACCTGAAGAATGTCGTCGCCGAAGTCGCGGGGGTAGCTGGTGACGAAGCGGAGCCTGAGAATCTGAGGGACTTCCTCGTGGATCCGCCGCAGCAGATCTGCAAAGGTGGTGACCCGCTGGCCAGCGAAGGCCGAGGCTCCCTTCCGAACAGACGCCAGACCTGGCCCCACCTGGGGGGCGTCTCGCCCGTCGACAGTCACGGCGCTGCCATGCACATATAGATAGTGGTTCACGGTCTGCCCGAGGAGGGTGACCTCGATGACCCCGTGGTCCGCGAGCCGGCGGCACTCCTCGACGATGTGATCTGGTGGCCGATGGACTTCGGCCCCGCGGGTGTTGGGGACCACGCAGTAGGTGCAGAACTTGTTGCAGCCGCGGGTGATGCGAACGTACGCCGAACGCCCGCCGGCCGCCGCCCGATCGGGGTCGAAGGCCCGCGACAGGTCAAGAAGCTCGAGATTGTCTTCCGCTGCCGAGAGGGTGCTCGACCTCCGCGTGCTGTTCCCCTGAAGGGCCACTCGATCGGCGACGTCCACCGCCCCGGTCCTCACGGCGTTGTCGAGGAGCTGTGGGAGCCGATCGAGTTCCCCTGGACCGCAGAGCAGGTCGATCTGGGGGTGCCGACGGATCATGTCGACCCCGTCGCGCTCGGCCATGCACCCGATGACGCCAAGGACGATCTGCTCGCCCGCCCGCTTCCGCTTCCCGACCAGTCCGATCCGGCTGTACGCCTTGTTCTCGGCCTGCTCGCGGACGGAACAGGTGTTGAAGAGGATCACCTGGGCCTCGTCGACGCTCTCGACGAAGCGGTACCCCAGGGCCACCAATTGGCCACGGACGAGCTCGCTGTCGAGCTCATTCATCTGGCAGCCGAAGGTTTCGAGGTAGACGGCGCCTCGCTGTTCGGGGGAACTCTGGCTGGGGTCGCGCACGGGGCGATTGTAGAGAGTCGCATCGCGGTTCCGGCCAAGCGAAGTCCGCTGCGGCGCTGGTTTCGCGCCGCGCACCGTCTCCGAGTGGGGCCGAGTGCCGCCGAGTGCCGCCGAGTGGGGCACGCCGCCGCGAATTCTGTCCCCGGGACGGGCGACGGGCCGATGAAGGGCTCATGCGTCTCGGTCACGGACTCATCCTCTCGGTGCTTGCCCTGCTGGTGATCGGCGTGGTCATGGTCACCTCGGCCGAGTTGGAGATCGACGCCCCGACGCAGTTGACCCTCCAGAGCATCCTCTTCGGCAAGCACTCGCTCTACGCCCTGCTCGCCCTCGCCGCCCTCGGCCTCGGCTCGCTCGTCCCGGTCCAACAGATCTACACCAGGCGAGGAGGCTCCTCGCCGATTCCGTGGCTCCTGCTCGGCACGTTCGTTCTGCTCCTGTCGGTCCACGTGCCCGGTCTCGGCCACGAGAAGAACGGCGCGGTCCGGTGGATCAACGTCGGCTTCCTCACCTTCCAGCCCAGTGAAGTCGCCAAGTGGGTTCTGCCAATCATCGTCGCCTGGCACTGCTGCCGCCGGGTCGGCTCGATCACCTCGTTTCGGAAGGGCTTTCTCCCACCAGTTCTCATCGTCGCGGCCTGCTGCGCACTGATCGCCGGCGAGGACCTGGGAACCGCGATTCTCATCTTCTCGGTCTGCACGCTGATGGTGCTTGCCGCAGGAGCGCGGGTCTGGCACGCGGCCCTGCTGGCGGCTCCCGCCGCCTTCGCCATCGTGGGACTGATCATCACCAGTCCCTACCGCGTCAATCGGATCCTCGCCTATCTCAATCCCTACGACCAGCCTCGCGGCATCGGCTACCACATCATCCAGTCGATTGCGGCAGTCGGCGGCGGTGGCCTGCTTGGCCGAGGCCTTGGCAACAGCATCCGGAAGTTCGGATATCTCCCCGAGGACACCACCGACTTCATCTTCGCAATCATCTGCGAGGAACTGGGGATCGCCGGCGCCCTCATCGTGATCTCCCTCTACGCCGTGCTGGTGGTCTGCGGCCTTGGCGTGATCCGCCGCGCAGACTCGGCATTCGCGCGTCTGCTCGGCCTCGGAATCGTGCTCACGATCGGCCTTCAGGCGGCCCTGAATCTCGCTGTCGTCACCGGGCTCGCCCCGACCAAGGGCATCGCCCTTCCACTACTCAGTCGTGGCGGTACCGGATGGCTGATGACCGCGTTCTCAATCGGACTTCTGGTCTCGATCGATCGCGTCGCCTCCGCCAAGGAGCGGGCGCTCGCGGCGGAGGCGGACGATGACGAGGATGCCGAGTTCGATCTCACCGAAGCCCAGCCCGCGGTCGCCCGGCAGGACGCCATCGACGGGGAGATGGAGCCCGCGACGGCATGAGCGCTGCCACGGAGGTTGAACCGATGTCCGCTCCCTCCCACGCGAGCCCTTCCAGCGAGCGTTCGTCGGAAAGCTCCCGGGCCACTCGGACGTTCGTCTTCGCAGGTGGCGGGTCGGGCGGCCATATCAGCCCCGGTCTGGCAATCGCCGAGCGACTGCTGGAATCGTGCCGCGAAGCTCGGGCCATCTTCGTCTGCTCGACCCGGTCGATCGATCAGACGATGCTGGTCGACGCCTCCGCGCGCTTCGAGGCGCTCCCCGCCGCCCCGTTCACGCTGCGACCCATCGGGCTGGTGCGATTCGTGCGGGCCTTTCGCCGCTGCGAGCAGATGGCCGGAGCGCTCCTCGAGCGCGAGCGGGTCGAAGGAGTGATCTCGCTGGGAGGATTCGTCTCGGCACCTGTGGCCTCCGCCGCGGGGCGACGGAACATTCCAATCACCCTCGTCAATCTGGATGCGCACCCGGGGCGGGCCAATCGCTGGCTGGCGAAGAAAAGCAGCACTGTGCTCTCGGCTGTGCCGACGCCGGAAGACCGATCGTTCTCGGCGCGAATCGAGCGCATCGTCGGGATGCCCCTTCGTCGAATCGCCATGTCGCCGGCGTCCCCCGAGCACTGTCGCCAGCGACTTGGGCTGGATCCCAATCTCAAGACGCTGCTCGTGACCGGCGCCTCGCAGGGAGCCATGAGCCTCAATCGCTTCGTGGTCGCGCTCGCCGCGCGTGATCCCGGATCGCTCCGAGGCTGGCAGGTCCTGCACCTCTCCGGTCCCGACGAGGTCGAACCGGTCTCCGCGGGCTATCGCGCCGCGGGAGTCCGAGCGCTGGTGCTGCCGTTCCTTCATCGCATGGGTCTGGCGTGGGGCGCCGCCGACCTCGCCGTCTCCCGCGCCGGCGCCAGCTCGGTCGCCGAAGCAGCGGCCAACGCGGTCCCGTCCCTGTTCCTCCCCTACCCCTACCACCGCGACCTTCATCAGCGCCTGAACGCCGAGCCCATCGTTGCACTCGGCGGCGCCCGACTCGCTCTCGACCAGATCGATCCGCAGCTCAACGTTCGGGCAATCGGCCCCCAGCTCATCGAGCTGCTGACCGACGACCCGCTCCGCGCGTCGCTCAAGGCCGCACTGCGTGCACACCCGCCAATCGATGCCGCTGCGGACATCGCCCGGTCGCTGCTCGAGCGGTAGTGGCAGTCGGAGTCCTCTGGCTCACTCGACCGAGTGGGGCGGGGGCTCGAATCGTCCGATGTCACGCCGGCTCAATCGTCATCCCTCGTCGGACGAGCCGAATGTGATCAGGTCCTTGCCGCCGCGCTTGCTCGCCAGCGCCCGCTGATCGGCGGCGTCGAGCAGCACCGACGCCTCGGTGCCGTCGTCAGGGAAGTTCGCCAGACCCGCCGAGATCGTGATGGCGCCGGGGGCGAGGCCGCCGAGTGCCGGGAGGTGCAGTTCGCGGATCCGCTGCTGGAAGCGCGAGGCGATCTGTGCAACCGACTCGATCGGTGGCGACCCCGGCTCCCGAGGCGGGCTGGGATCCGAGAAGACCACGACGAACTCGTCGCCACCGATTCGGAAGACGCGGTCACCGCGACGGATCGCCGCCGAGAGCAAGGTGACCGTTTCGCGAAGCACCTCGTCGCCGGCGGCGTGTCCAAAGCGGTCGTTGTAGTACTTGAAGTTGTCGACGTCGAACACCATCAGCGGCAGCGAACGACCGGCCTCGCGAGCTTCGGCAATGACCTCCGGCACGAAGCGCTCGAACGCCCGCCGGTTGCCCGCGCCGGTGAGCTCGTCGGTGAGGGACAGCACCCGCAGCTCGCGCAGCTCCGCGTCGAGTTCGAGGAATCGGCCGAGGATCGCGGCCGTCGACGTCAGCGCCTCGCGATCGTCGGAAGTGCTGACGAGCCGTCCCAGTCCAACCCCCTTCACCCGCACTTCCGCTTGCACACTCATCGGCGGCTGGCTCGCCTCGGACGCCTCGTCGATGAACGAAAGTCCCCGGCGGCCGGCGCGGTGGTGGGATCGCACGAACGCATCCACCACGCTCGCGGCCCCCTCGCCGATTGCCGCCGCCAGCGCATCGCCGGCCGTCGGTTCGGTCGGGTCGCGTGACGAGGACATGGGCGGATCCCATGAAGTTCCTTCGGTCGCCGAAACCGCTCCGCCCTGCGCATTCGAGGTCAGGGCGCGGAAGACCCGGCCGACCGCCGCGCGTCCGAGACGCTCCGCGATGAATCGACCCGCTTCGAGAAGGCGAGACAGATCGACGCCGCAGGCGAGCCCGGAGCGCTCGCAGAAATAAACCAGATCCTCGGTCGCCAGATTCCCCGCGGCGCCCGGTGCGTACGGACATCCGCCAAGCCCCACGCAGGACGCGTCGAAGCTGGTGACGCCCAGGTCGATTGCCCTGGCCACACACGCCAGTGCCGCGCCGCGGGTGTCATGCAGGTGAAGCGTCGTCTGGTCCGGTCGGCAGTGCGATTCGATGCCCTTGTAGAGGCGCTCGATGTCCGCGGGAACGGCGACCCCGATGGTGTCCCCGAGGTCGATCTCTTCGACGCCGAGTGCACGGAGGCGCCCGACGACTTCCGCGACCGCCGCGGGGGCGATCGCCCCCTCGAAGGGACACGCGATGGCACAGCTCACGTAGCCTCGAACCGGCAGGCCAAGAGCCAGCGCCCGCCGCACCACCGGCGCCAGTCGATCGATCGATTCAGCGATTGAGGCGTTGGTGTTGCGACGACTGAATGACTCGCTCGCGGCCGTGAAGACCGAGATCTTCTGCACCCGAGCCGCGAGGGCGCGTTCGAGTCCTGCCTCGTTGGGCACCAGAGCGGAGTAGACGACGCCCGGTCGACGCGCAATCCCCGCAAGCACCGCGTCGGCGTCACGAAGCTGGGGAATCCAGCGCGGACTCACAAAGCTGGTGACCTCGATCTCGGCGAACCCGGCCCCCGAGAGCAGATCGATGAAGCGGATCTTGTCCGCGGTCTCGATGAAGCCCGCTTCGTTCTGAAGCCCATCGCGAGGCCCCAGTTCCGAGATTCGAATCGGCCCCATTCGAATCGGCGTCGCCTGCGACATCACCATGCCTCCCGATCGTCGTCGGCCGAGGGCGTGTTGCCGTCGCTGTCCTTCTCGCCTTGGCGGAAGAGGACGACGGCGAAGATGACCACCGTGGCAATGGTCAGAAGAACCGCGGCTCCCAGAAGAAGGATCTCCCCATTGGACAACGCAATCGGCCACCAACGGAGAGGGATCAAGGCCCACTCGACGGGGAGCGCACTGCTCACGGAGTCCCTGCGGGCCAGAAGCGAAGCGACGCCACCACGACCGGGACACGCTCACCCTCGATGGTGACCAGCAGTTCGTTCCCAATCGCCGCGTGCGCCGACCTGATCATGGCCAGCGCAATCGACGCGGCCCCGAGCATCGGGCTTGCGGTGCTGCTGGTCACGGTTCCGACCGGTGCACCGATGGCCTCGCCTTCCCGTTCATGCACGTTCTGCCCGGCGACCGGAATGCCCGTGCCGGTGATGCGAAGTCCGACGAGAATCTGCTTGGGACGGCCGAGGCTCTCCATTCGGGCGACGACCTCCTGGCCCAGATAGCAGCCCTTCTTGAAGCTGACCCGCTCGCGCAGCACACCGGTCTCGTGCGGCAGACAGGAGGTGTCGAAGTCCACGTTGAAGAGCGGTGTGCCCGCTTCGATGCGAGCGATGTTGAACGCATGCCAACCGATGGGACGAACGAGCGCCCGCCCCACACCATCCGCGAGGCCGCACAATGCCTCCCACACCGCCTCGACGCCGCTCCGCGGCATGAAGAGTTCGAGCCCGATCTCGCCGGTGGAGTCCTGACGGGCGATCACCACCTCGACTCCGGCCACGATGATGGTGCCGCACTGCATCGGCGCGAGCGGCGTCATCTCCGTCCGGTTCGCAGCGCGGGCGAGCACCACGAACGCTCGTGGACCATGCAGGGAAAGACGATGGATCGCCGCGCTCTCGTCGCGGATCAGGGCATCCTCGGAGAAGAGGAACTCGCCGAGCGAGTCGGTCGTCGAGCGGGCCTGGTGGATGTCGAGATCGATCCACATCCCCGACTCCAGCTCGGCGATCAGGAGGTCCGCGGCGATGCGTCCCTTGCGATTCAGCCAGAAGCTCTGGCGGCACTCGCCTGGGCCGATTCCCTTGAGTTCCTGCGTCACCATCCGATTGAGGAACTCGATGCGATCCCGCCCGGTGATGCGGATCGTTCCTCGATGAGTCGCATCGAGCAGGGCCGCTCCGCGGCGGATCGCGGCATACTCGAGCTCGACGGCGCCGTAGGTTCCGACGATCGCGCACGACGGCTGCCCATCGGCCTCTTCGGGTCCGTAGGGCAGCCATTCGACCTGCGCGGCCACTCTCGTTCCGACTGCGGCCCCCGGTCGGTCGACTCCGGGCACCACGCGGGGTTCTGCGCCCGACAGCGCGCCCGCCACCGCATCGCCCACCGCATCGCCCACCCCATCGAAACGGGGCGATCCCGACCCTTGGGCGGGCGAGACTACGAGCAAGTGCTGTTTGCGAAGGGGTGTGTCGTGCCGCATCATGGGCCACTCAGTTGTTCGTGCTCGTCGGTCAAGCTCGTCGGTCGTGCTCGTCGGTCGTGCTC
>CAYXKH010000019.1:0-2121 GCA_964465255.1 uncultured Isosphaeraceae bacterium | reverse complement strand
GCTCGTCGGTCGTGCTCGTCGGTCGTGCTCTTCTGCACGGCGCGCTCGACGCCGATGATAGAGCCGACTCGAATCTCCTGAGGAGTCGCGGATTGCGTCAGCGCGGCTGCGAGCCGATTCGAGTCGCGCGAGGGCCGCCGACCCTGCGACACCGGATCGTTCCCGCGCCACCACCCATCGCCGACATGACCACGAAAACCACCATCGATCTTCTCCGCCGTCTCTGCGAAACACCCGGAATCGCCGGCCGTGAGGAGCGTGTGCGCCAACTCATCCAGCGAGAGATCAAGGGACTGTTCGACGACGTCCGCCAGGACGCGCTGGGATCGCTCATCTGCACCCGCAAGCCCGCCGGTCGCCCAGCGCGGCGCGGGCGCTCCGGCGAGCGACGCCCCACCCGGGTCATGCTCGCGGCCCACATGGACGAAATCGGGTTCTACGTCCGACACGTCGACGATCGCGGCTTCGTCTGGATCAACCCTGCGGGCGGCTTCGATCCCCGCACGCTCTTCGCCCGGCGCGTGCTTGTCTGCACCGACTCGGGGGACTTCGTCGGAGGGCTGAATCCCGGCGGCAAGCCGATCCACATCCTCTCGGACGAGGATCGAAAGAAGATTCCACCGATCGAGGAGTTCTTCATCGACCTCGGCATGGAGGCCGCGGAGGTCAAGCGCCGCGTTCGCATCGGCGACTTCGTGGTGCTGCACGAACCCTTCGTCGAACAGCCCGTGTCGGTGATGTCCAAGGCCCTCGACAATCGCGTCGCCTGCTGCGTCGCCATCGAGACTGTTCGACGACTCGCCAAGGGCAAGGGTGGCGGGCACGACTGCGAGCTGGTGGTGGTCTTCACCACCCAGGAGGAGGTCGGATTGCGCGGCGCCACGACTGCGGCGCAGGCCGTGGGTGCGGACATCGGTGTGGGCCTCGACATCACCCTGGCCTGCGACACCCCGGGAGTTGAGGAGAACCAGCGGGTCACCCGGCAGGGTGACGGCGTCGCTCTGATGGTGCAGGACTCGTCGATGATCTCGGATCACCTGCTGGTGGCCGAGTTCGAGGCCGTGGCTCGCAAGCACAAGATCGCGTCCCAGCGGTCCATTCTCGCCCGCGGCGGGCAGGACGGCGCCGCCATCCAGCGCGCCGGCGCCGGGGCCCGATGCGCCGCGGTGGTCGTGGGAACCCGGTACGTCCACACCGTCACTGAATCGGTGCGTCGCGATGATCTCGAGGCGGCAATTGCGCTCCTCGCGGCCTGGATTCCGACGGTCACGTGACCGACGAAGCAGCGACGAGTCGCTCGAAGAGCGCCAGCCCGAGGGCGCGATCTTCGGTCCGCTCCGGGTGCCACTGCACGCCGAGATAGAGCGGTCGCGCCGGATCGCGGATCGCTTCGATCACTCCGTCGGCGGCTCGGGCAATCACCGTGAGCGATCCCGGATCGACGACCGCCTGGCGGTGATGGCTGAGCACTTCGCCATCCGGGAGCATCGGATCCGGGCCGCCGTTGTCGCCGCGCACCGCGTGGGTCACGCGGCCCCAGTGAGAGGCATGGGTGGGTGTGGACTCGGGCAGATGCTGATCGAGGTCGCCCCGGGCGTGCAGGGCCATGAGCTGCATGCCGAGGCAGATTCCGAGCACCGGGTGCTGCGGTCGACGGCGGAGCGCGTCGAGGAGGGTCAGTTCGAACTGCTGCCGGTCGGGGTGCACGCGTGTGGCTTTGGCGTGCGTGACCCGTCCGAACTGCTCCATGATCGGGTCGTCCCCGCCGCTGAGCACGATTCCATCGATCCGATCGAGCAGGGCATCGATCACGCTCGGGTCCTGCGGCAGGACGATTGGGATTCCGCCCGCGCGGCGAACCGCATCGAGATAGGGACGCCGCAGGAAGACTCGTTCCTCGTCGCCATCGGAAGTGATGCCAATCAGCGGCCGTCGGTTCACCCGCGAGGCTAGCAGTTCAGCGCTCAGGTCTCCCCGAATCCCATCAACCCACAAAAGCGAGTGTCGGCCCAAAGGGCCGAACGTACCGCTCTGAATACTCCGGCCCAAAGGGCCGAACGTAGCGATCAAACCCGCTGCGCCCCCACAAGAGCGAGTGTCGGCCCGGAGGGCCGAACGGAG
>CAYXKH010000018.1:21372-26343 GCA_964465255.1 uncultured Isosphaeraceae bacterium | reverse complement strand
GCCGAACGGAGCGCTCTGAATACTCCGGCCCGGAGGGCCGAACGGAGCGCTCAAATGGACCGTACTGGACTTGAACCAGTGACCTCCTGCGTGTCATGCAGGCGCGCTAGCCAACTGCGCCAACGGTCCTTCGAGAGAGGCGGGAGTGTAGAGGGCGGGGGGGACGGCTTCAACTCGTCCCCCGTCGGCCGGCGTGACGCTCGGCCCGCGGCGCTGGGTATCTGGCGAATTCGTACGATCGTGGTCGTGTCGCCCCTCCCTGCCGAAGGCATCCGCTCCGAGGGCTCGCCGCCGCCCAGGTCGACACTGGCGGCATCGCCTGCGGCTGTTGCGGGTCCGGCCGCTGCGGCGCCGCGGACGCATGTCCGAGGGATCCTCGCGGTGGTGACCCTGCTTCTGGTGGCAATCACCCTCGTCACCCGGGCTCTCGGGCCCACCGATCTCTGGGACCAGACCCAGCCTCGCACCGTCGCGTACACCGCCGACATCCTCGCAATCGGCGGCGAAGCCTGGATCCTGCCGCGCGATGCCGAAGGGCTCGGCGCCACCAAGCCGCCGCTCTACAACTGGCTGGCCGCGCCCTTCGTCCATCTGCTCGGCCGCGACAGCGAGTTCGCCCACAAACTGCCGAGCATGCTGGGGCTGATCGCCTTGGCAGCGCTTCTGGTTCGCATCGGTGAACCGATTCGGCTCGGAGCGGGATGGCTCGCGGCGATCATGTGTATCGCCAGCTACCCCTTCTTCAAATTGGGCACGCTGGCCCGCCCCGACATGCTGCTGGTCCTGTGGCTGACACTTGCGTGGTGGGCCGGGACTCGGGCGCTGCTGGACGCTGCGACCGAGCGTGGCGCGGACCAGCCGCCGCACGCAAATTCATCGAGTGCCCGGAGTCGCAGCGTGCTGTGGGCGTTTCTCTTCTGGAGCGCAACCGTCGCCGCGGCGTGGACCAAGGGGCCCGTCGCGTTCCTGCCACTGATCCACGTCGGCCTGGTGGCGTGGCTGGTGCTGGGTCGCCCGGCGACGCTTCGAGCGCTTCGCCTGGCCTGCTTCGGCCTTCCCGCGCTCGCGATCATGCTGGCGTGGCCACTCGGAGTGTGGATTCTCGATCCGGCGCACCTCTCCGAGCAGCTTCTTGACAAGGAACTCCTGGGACGGGTTGCCGGCACCGGTCCGGAAGGTGGCGGAGGCGGCCTCCTCGGGATCGTGCTGGGGCTTCCGAAGATGCCCGGCTACTTCACCGTGCGCTTCGCGCCGTGGTCGATCGTCGCGCTGATTGCCATCTGGTTCGCGTGGCCGCGGGCAGCGACGCGTGTGAGTTCGAGCGGCCCCGGATCGAGTGACGGCCTTCGACTGCTCGCTTCCGGTGCGGTGTGGGTGGTGCTTGTTCTGCTCGTCTTCTCGGCCAGCAGCGGCAAGCGCGCCGACTATGTGGCTCCGGCATTCCCCCTGGCCGCGCTCCTCGCCTCATGGTGGTTGCTGACGCAGGGGCCCGAGCGGGGCCGACACCGTCAGGTGTGGCTGGTCGTCGCCAGCGCGGCCTTGATCGTCGGTGCGCTTGGAGTGCTGAACTCGACCCATTCGCCACTGCGCGGCAGCGGGGCCGAGGCGATGGATGAACTTGTCGCCCGGGCTCGCGCGGAAGCGCGGGCGAGCGACACGCCAGTGCGGGCCATCCGCATGATCGCCGAGCAGCTTCCCGCACTGGTCGGGAGCGGACGACCGAGCGATTCCCGCCAGGACCGAGTGACGGCCGAGTTGGAAGCGGGTGCGGGGCTCCTTCTCTTCTACGACCAACGGCTGCTCGATCCACCACTGCGCGACGCCCTCGAGCAAGCCAGGCGAGAACGCCGGCTGGAGACCCTCTGGTCGGTCTCGATTGCAACCAAGCCCGACGAGGAACTTCCAAAACGCGAGATCCTGTGCGTGCGCGTGCGGCAGCGAGACGCTCTCAATTCTCCGTGACGGGGGGCTCCGTGAGCCGCGGCGCTGCCTCGGGCCGCAGCGGCTTGTCCTCGAAGGGCTCGAGATGGATGAGGACCTCGCCGATTCCGCGCAGGGTGCTTCGAATCGCCGCCTTCACCGCCCCGCCGACGGCGTGACCATCGCGGACCGAAAGATGTGGATCGACCTGCACATGCAGGTCCACGCCGTGTGTGGGGCCGTGCTTGAGGACCCGGATCTTCTCCACGAAGCGCACGCCGGGAACCGCTCGTGCAATGGCCTCGATCCGCGGTGGCAGGGCCTCGGGCTGGCGATCGAGCAGTTCGCCGAGTGGCTCGCGTGCAAGCCGCCAGCCGTTGAAGACGATCACACCCGAAGCGACCAGCGCCGCCCAGTCGTCGGCGGGTTCCCATCCCGGCCCGCCCCAGAGCGCAATCGAGATTCCAACCAGGGCCGCGAACGAGGTGATGGCATCGGCGCGGTGATGGAATGCATCGGCGCGGATGGCGGTGCTGTCTGCGTCCTGGGCGACGCGATTGGCGATGCGATAGAGCACCTCCTTCACCACGATCACCGCGACCAGCACCACCAGCGTGAAGGGGGCCGGAGCGTGATGCGGCGTCAGGATCTCACGAACGGCGTTGATGGCAATGGCAACGCCGGCGATGACCACCATGCCACCGACGGCGAGGGCCGCCAGCGACTCGGCCTTGCCGTGGCCGAAGGGATGGCTCTCGTCGGGAGGGCGGGCGCCGTAGCGCAACCCTCCCCAGATGACCATCGAGCCGACGATGTCGGTCATCGACTCGACCGCGTCGGCGACCAGCGCGTAGCTGTGGCCGACGATGCCTGCAAAGAGCTTCACGCCCGCGAGGAGCACGTTGACCAGGAGACCGACGAGAGCGAAGCGACTGGGAGTCATCGACGAAGAGCAGTGAAGGCGACGCGGCGCGACCACGATCGGCGGATGGCGCGGTTGCGTCAACCAGCCTCTGACGCCGTCGGCGGCACCCGCCGCGTGCGGATGGTCGAAGCGCGAGCGATCGAATCCTCCGTACGCTGCCCGCATGGCACGTTCACGCGCAGTGCTGGTCACCGGAGCAAGCGGACTGATCGGCGGGGCTCTGGTCCGATCGCTGCGAGCCCGCGGCGCACCGGTTCACACCCTCTCGCGGCACGTTCCCCCCGGGGCGTCCGGGGAATCGGGTGGAGTCCGCCAGTTCGAGTGGGATGTCGCCAAAGGCACGATCGATCCGGCGGCGTTCGAGGGGGTCGACGCCGTCGTGCATCTGGCCGGCGAGTCGATTGCCGAAGGACGCTGGACTCCGCAGCGCAAAGAGGCCATCCGCGAAAGTCGCGTGAAGGGCACGGCTCTGATTGCAGAAGCGATGGCCGCGGCCCCGGTGCGGCCGCGGGTCCTGGTCTCGGGCAGTGCGGTCGGCTGGTACGGCAATTGCGAGGAGGCAATCGTCACCGAGGAGAGCTCTGCGGGGACCGGCTTTCTCGCCGAGGTCTGCGCCGCGTGGGAAGCGGCCACGCTCCCGGCGGAGCGGGCGGAGATTCGCACCGTGCATCTCCGCACGGGCATGGTCGTCTCGGCGGCCGGTGGGGCCCTGGCCAAAATGCTCGGTCCGTTCCGACTCGGGCTCGGCGGACCAATCGGCTCCGGACGGCAGTGGATCAGTTGGATCCACATCGATGATCATGTCGCGATCATGCATCGCCTTCTCGACGACGACGACATCTCCGGCCCCATCAACGCCGTGTCACCGACGGCCGTCAGGCAGCGCGAATTCGCGACGATCTTGGGGCTCGCGCTCGGGCGCCCGGCGCTGTTGCCGATGCCGGCGCTGGCCGTGAAGCTCCTCTTCGGCGAGATGGGCGAGCGACTTCTTCTCGAGGGGGCCAAGGTCCTGCCGGCACGACTGAAGGGACGTGGATTCGAGTGGTCCCATCCGACGCTGGCGTCGGCGCTCGGGGCCGAGCTTCGTCGGAAGGGCTGAGTCGCCCCGCGACTGGCCGCCGGACCCGCGAAGGAAGCCTGATGAAGAAAGCTGATGAAGAAAGCCCGATGAAGAAAGCCCGATGAAGGAATCTCGCCTGGGCGGGTGGGCGGAATCCGCCAAGACGCCCACGACGAAGGAGGCCGCAATGCCCGCCGCTCACTCCCCCGACGCGTACTCGTTTGTCATTCTCGGTGGCGCCGGTGGAATCGGCTCGGCCGTTGCGGAGCGTCTTGTCGCTCGCGGGTGGAACGTGACCATCGCCGGTCGCACCGCCGCGACGGTCAATGAGACTGCGGCCCGACTTGGGATCCGCGGGGCCGTCGTCGACGCCACTGACTCGACCGCGGTCGAAGCATGCCTGGGCGCGGCCCGCGAGGCGCACGGCTCCCTGAACGGCGTTGCCAACTGCGTGGGCAGCCTGCTGCTGAAGCCGGCGCATCTGACGACTGATGCCGAGTTCAACGAGGTGATCCGGACCAACCTCGGCTCGGCGTTCGCGACGGTCTCGGCGGCGGCTCGCGTACTCGAGAGTGGCAGCTCGGTCGTGCTCGTCGCTTCGGCGGCGGCGCTGGCGGGCTTCGCCAATCACGAGGCAATCGCGGCGGCGAAGGCGGGAGTGATCGGACTGATGCAATCGGCGGCCGCTTCCTATGCCACGCGGAACATCCGCTTCAACGCGGTGGCCCCGGGGCTGGTGCGCACGCCGATGACCGCGCGACTCACGCAGAGCGACGCCTCGCTGAAGGCCTCGGAATCGATGCATGCGCTGGGCCGAATCGGTGAGCCCGCCCACGTCGCATCGATGATCGAATGGCTGCTCGATCCTGCCAACGACTGGACCACGGGGCAGGTGATCGCCGTCGATGGTGGACTCTCGAGCGTGCGGCCCCGGACCAAGGGATGATGCTCTGGTGACGAGCGACACTGGATCAGAGCGAGAGGGAGGCTGGGCTGCCGGCCGGGCTGAAGGTCTGGATGAAGGCCGGGCTGAAGGTCGGGCTGAAGGTCGGGCTGAAGGTCGGGC